>NZ_LNCQ01000020.1:0-102263 GCF_002831785.1 Allobosea sp. FBZP-16
CGCGTCGCGCCCGCCGGTTCTCCGTCCTAGCGACATCATGGTCAGAACCACAATCGTCGCAAGGTAGGGGGTCATCGCCAGCACCTCGGGCGCGATGAAGCTGAGGCCGGCCGCCTTGGCCTGCAATTCGAAGGTCGCGACCGCGCCGAAGAGATAGGCGCCGATCAGCAGCCGGCCCGGCTTCCAGGCGGCGAAGACGACAAGGGCGAGCGCGATCCAGCCACGGCCGGCGGTCAGGCGGTCGGCCCACATCGGCGTCAGCGCCAGCGAGAAATAGGCGCCGCCGAGCCCGGCCAGCGCCCCGCCGAAGGCGGTCGCGGCGGTGCGGATCGCCAGCACCCGATAGCCGATCGCATGGGCGGAATCGGCATTCTCGCCGACGGCCCGCAGGATCAGCCCGGCCTTGGTCCGGCGCAGGAACAGGCTGACGGCGAGGACGAGCGCGAGCGAGAGGTAGACGATGGCGTCATGACCGAAGACGAGGCGCAGCCAGGGATGGGCGGCGTAGTCGGCCGGGAAGAGCGGGCCGAGCCGCGTGATCGTGCGCCCGACGAAGCCGGCGCCGATCAGCGAGGAGGCGCCGATGCCGAAGATCGTCAGCGCGAGGCCGGTCGCGACCTGGTTCGAGCCGAGCCCCAGCGTCAGCAGCGCGAAGATCATAGCAGCCGCGACGCCCGCCAGCGTCGCCGCCAGCAAGCCGAGCGGGACGCTGCCGGTCGAGTAGGCCACCGCAAAGCCCGCGACGGCGCCGCACAGCATCATGCCCTCGACGCCGAGATTGAGCACGCCGGCCTTCTCGGTGACGAGCTCGCCGAGGCTCGCGAGCAGGATCGGCGTCGCAGCGGCGGCGAGCGTCATGAAGATCGAGACGAGGATGGCGGCGGTCATGGCGCGCTCCTTGCCGGGCGCGCCTTCCAGGCGAGCCGGTAGCGCACCAGCACATCGGTCGCGAGCAGGAAGAACAGCAGCAACGCCTGGAACATGCCGGTTGCGGCCGAGGGCAGGCGCACCGTGCTCTGGGCGATCTCGCCGCCGACATAGGTCACCGCCAGTACCAGCGCGCCGAAGACGATGCCGGGAGGCGAGAGCCGGCCGAGGAAGGCGACGATGATCGCGGTGAAGCCGTAGCCAACCGGGAACTGCGGCGTCAGCTGGCCGAACGGACCGGCCGCCTCGAAGATGCCGGCGAGTCCGGCAAGGCCACCGCCGGCGAGCAGCGCCACCCAGGTCACGCGGTTGGCGTCGAAGCCGCCATGGCGAGCCGCTGCCGGGGCGCGCCCGACGACGCGCACGGCATAGCCGGCGACGGTCTTAGCCATCACGAACCAGGCGACCAGCGCCAGCAGGATCGCCAGCGGCACGCCGAGATGGACGAGCGAGCCTTCCGCGACCGCCGGCAGCGTCTGGCTGGCGCTGAACATCTTGGTCTGCGGGAAATTGAAGCCGTCCGGGTCCTTCCACGGGCCGCGCACGAGGTAGTACAGGAACTGCACCGCGACATAGGTCAGCATCAGGCTGGTCAGGATTTCGCTGACCTGGAGGCGCACCTTGAGCAGGGCGGGGAGCGCCGCATAGGCCGCGCCGCCCACGACGCCGGCGAGCGCCATCGCCGGCAGGATCCACCAGCCAGTCATGTCATGGGTCAGGAGCGCGACGCCGGTGCCGGCGATCGCCCCCATGACGTACTGTCCCTCGGCGCCGATGTTCCAGACATTGGCGCGAAAGCCGATGGCGAGGCCGAGCGCGATCATGATGAGCGGCGCCGCCTTGACGCCGAGATCGGCCCAGCGCTGCGGCTCGATCAGGGGTGTGATGAAGATCGCAGTGACCGCGCGCAGGCCGTCATAGCCGATCGCGCCGAAGACCAGCATGCCGGTCAGCATGGTGAGCCCGATCGCGATCAGCGGGCTGAGATACAGCATCGCCTTGCTGGGCTCGCGCCGGCGCCGCCATTCAAGCATGCGCCGGCTCCACCTGATGGCTTTCGCCATGGACGCCGCCCATCAACAGGCCGATCTCTTCGAGCTTCAGGCCCGCGACCGGCCGCGCCTGCGACAGTCGCCCTTCGTTGATCACACAGAGCCGGTCGGAGAGCTCGAGCAACTCGTCGAGATCCTGCGAGATCACCACGATGGCTGAGCCCTGCGCGGCGAGGTCGACCAGTGCCTGCCGGATTGCGGCGGCAGCGCCGGCATCGACGCCCCAGGTCGGCTGCGCGACCACCAGCACGTCGGGGCGCTGCCCGATTTCGCGGCCCATAATGAATTTCTGCAGGTTGCCGCCGGAGAGCGAGCCGGCGAGCGCCGCCGGGCCGGTTGTCCGGACATCGAAGCGGGCGATGACATCCTTCGCATAAGCCTCGACCGGCCCTTGCCGGATCACGCCCGATGGCGCGAGGGGCAGGCGATGGCGCGCAGTCAGCACGACGTTCTCCGCAAGCGAGAACTCGGGCACGGCGGCGTGGCCGTTGCGCTCTTCGGGCACGCAGGCGAGGCCGGCGGCGCGGCGGGCGCCGGCATCGGCCAGGCCGATCGGCTGGCCGTCGAGCCGGATCGCCTCATTGCGGGAGGCGAGATGCTCGCCCGAAAGCGCCATCAGCAATTCGGCCTGGCCATTGCCGGCGACGCCGGCGATGCCGAGGATCTCGCCGGCCTGGGCGGAGAAGGAGATGGCCTTCAGGCTTGTGCCGAAAGGCGGCTCGCCCGGCATGTCGAGCTTCTCGACCGAAAGCCGGGCCGCACCGGCCTTGCCGTCACCAGCCGGCCGCTCGATGCTCTTCAGCTCCGCGCCGATCATCAGTTCGGCCATGCGTCGCGTCGTTTCGACACGCGGATCGCAGGTCGCGACGACCTTGCCGCCGCGCAGGATGGTGGCGGCCTCGCACAGCGCTTTGATCTCGTGCAGCTTGTGGCTGATGTAGAGGATCGAGCAGCCCTCGCTGGCGATCTGGCGCAGCGTCTCGAACAGGCGCTCGACCTCCTGCGGCGTCAGCACCGATGTCGGCTCGTCCATGATCAGCAGCTTCGGCTTCTGCAGCAGGCAGCGCACGATCTCGATGCGCTGGCGCTCGCCGACCGAGAGCGTATGCACCTCGCGGTCCGGGTCGAGCGGCAAAGAATAGCTGTCGAGGATCGCCTTGATCCGCGCCTTCAGCTCCTCGGCCGGGACGGTCTCGTCGAGGCCGAGTGCGATGTTCTCCAGCACGGTCATGCCATCGAACAGCGAGAAATGCTGGAAGACCATGCCGATACCGAGCTTGCGCGCTGCCTTGGGCGAGGCGATCTCGACCGGCCGGTCGTCGAAGCTGATCTGCCCCTCGTCGGCGCGCTGCACACCATAGATGATCTTGACCAGGGTCGATTTGCCGGCGCCGTTCTCGCCGAGCAGGGCATGGATCTCGCCGGGGCGGACTGAAAGGCTGATGTCCTGATTGGCCTTCACGCCCGGAAAGCTCTTCGAGACATGGGCGAGCGCCAGGCGCGAAGGTGCCGTCTGGTCAGGCGGCTGCGTCATGGCGGTTCCGTGGCCTCGCGCGTCCCGTGGCGGACCTCCCCGCGAGGCCCGCCTTCTCGCCAAGCAAGCAACGCACCAGCTCGGCACTCGTCAAGGCGGCGATCACCTCCGGACGCTTGTCATGCACATCCGATCCGCCGATCGGGCAGGTGAAGCCGGCCAGCACCTTGCTGCCGGGATGGCGGCGGCGGAAGCTTGCCTCGAAGCGGGCGCGCTTCGTGCCCGAGCCGATCATCCCGACATAGGCCGCGTCGCCGCGCAGCAGCGCCGCCTCGGCCAGGCGATAATCGAGCGCATGGCTATGGGTCAGGACGACGAAGGCGGAGCCCGGCCGCGCAGCGGCCAGCGCGGTCTCGGGATCTTCGAGCTGCAGGCAGGCGACGGTCGCGGGCACCTCGCCGAACTGGCCGGACCGATCGTCGATCAGGCTCGCTGCGACCGGCAGCAAGGCAAGGCTGCGCGCCAGCGCCTTGCCGGTGTGGCCGGCGCCGAAGATCAGCACTTGTGGCCGCTCGGCCGCTGCATTCGCCTCGTCCTGCCTGAGCGCTTCAAGATGGGCGGCGGTGGCGGGCTCCATCGCCACCCGCACGCGTCCGCCGCAGCACTGGCCCATTTGCGGGCCGAGTGGGATATCGATCAACTGCTGCGGGCCGCCGCTGTCGAGCATGATCCGGGCGAGGTCGATGCAGTGGAATTCGAGCTGGCCGCCGCCGATGGTGCCGGCGCTGCTGCGGGCGCTGACGATCATCGTCGCGCCGGCCTCGCGCGGGGTCGAGCCCTGGGCCTCCGTGATGCGGACGATGACGGCGCCTTCGGTGAGGCTAGCGGCGAGGAAGTTGGCGGGGGTCATCGTACCGCCTCCGCCTGCGCCCTTACCCTGTCGACCGCGTCGAGCACGCGCTCCGGCGTGGCTGGCGCGTCGAGCTGCGGGCAGACCCGATGGTCGCCGACGCTCGCCACCGCATCGGAGAGCGCGTGCAGCACGCTGATCGCCAGCATCAGCGGCGGCTCGCCGACCGCCTTGGAACGATGGATGGTGTGCTCGCGATTGGGCGCCTTCTCCAAGAGCGCGACGTTGAAGATGCGCGGTCGGTCGGAGGCGACCGGAATCTTGTAGGTCGAGGGGGCGTGGGTCTTCAGGCGCCCCTTTTCGTCCCAGACCAGCTCCTCGGTGGTCAGCCAGCCCATGCCCTGGACGAAGCCGCCCTCGATCTGGCCCTTGTCGATCGCCGGGTTCAGCGAATTGCCGCAGTCGTGCAGGATGTCGACGCGTTCGACCTTGTACTCGCCGGTCAGCGTGTCGATCGCGACTTCGGCCGCGGCGGCACCATAGGCGAAATAGTAGAAGGGGCGGCCGCGTCCGGCCTTGCGATCCCAATGGATCTTCGGCGTCGCATAGAAGCCCGTAGCCGAGAGCTGGACGCGGGCCATGTAGGCCGCCTTGACCAGCTCGACGAACGCGATCTCGCGCGCACCGACCTGCACTCTGCCGGGCAGGAAGGCGATCGCCTCCGGCTTTTCCTGCCAGTGCTCACAGGCGAAGGCGATGAGCCGCTGCTTGATCGTCTCGCAGGCGTCGAGCGCCGCCATGCCGTTGAGATCGGAGCCGGAGGAGGCGGCTGTTGCCGAGGTGTTCGGAACCTTGCCGGTGGTCGTCGCGGTGATCTTGATCTGCTCCAGCCCGATGCCGAAGGCCTGCGCCACCACTTGCGCCACCTTCTGGTAGAGCCCCTGGCCCATTTCGGTGCCGCCATGGTTCAGCGCCACCGTGCCGTCGGTATAGACGTGGACCAGCGCACCGGCCTGATTGTACCAGGTCGCGGTGAAGGAGATCCCGAACTTGACCGGGGTCAGCGCGATGCCGCGCTTGATCACCGGGCTCGTCCGGTTGAAGGCGCGGATTGCGTCCTGGCGGGCGCGGTAGTCGCAGGAATGTTCGAGGTCTTCGATCACCTCGGCGGCGATCATGTCCTCGACCTCCTGGTGATAGGGCGTGATCTCGCGGCCTTCGCCGCCATAGAGGTTGCGCTTCCTCACCTCCAGCGGATCGAGCCCGGTGGCGAAGGCGACTTCCTCGATGAAGCGCTCGGCCCCGACCATGCCCTGCGGCCCGCCGAAGCCGCGGAAGGCGGTGTTCGAAACCGTGTTCGTGCGCAGGGGCTCGGAACGGGCCCGCACCGCCGGATAGAAATAGCAGTTGTCCATGTGGAACAGCGCGCGGTCCGTGACCGGGCCGGAGAGATCGGCGTTCCAGCCGCAGCGCGCGGCATAGACGGCATCGACCGCATGGATGCGGCCGTCATCGTCGAAGCCAACCTCGTAATCGACGACGAAGTCGTGGCGCTTGCCGGTGATGACCATGTCGTCGTCGCGGTCTGGCCTGAGCTTCACCGGCCGCTTCAGCTTGCGGGCGGCGAGCGCCGCGACGCAGGCGAAGAGATTGGCCTGCGTCTCCTTGCCGCCGAAGCCGCCGCCCATGCGCCGGACCTCGATGGTGACCGCATGCGCGCCCACGCCAAGGACGTTGGCGACCATGTGCTGGACTTCGCTCGGATGCTGGGTCGAGCACAGTACCAGCATGTCCTCGTCCTCTCCGGGGATGGCGAGGGAGATCTGGCTTTCCAGGTAGAAATGGTCCTGCCCGCCGATCTCCATCGAGCCCTTGAGCCGGCGCGGGCTGGCGGCTAGGGCGGAGGCGACATCGCCGCGTTCGAGCTTGAGCGGCTCGGTGACGAGTTCGGAGCCGCCAGCGCGGGCGGCGGCGACGTCGAGCAGGGGAGGCGCCTCGTCATAGGTCGCCTTGGCCAGCAGCGCGGCATGGCGGGCCTGCTCGCGCGTCTCGGCGATAACGACGAAGAGCGGCTGACCGTGATGCAGGATGTCGCTCGTCGCGAACACCGGCTCGTCGTGCTTGTGCGTCGACGAGATATCGTTCTCGCCGGGGATGTCTGCTGCGGTGAGGACTGCGAGCACGCCGGGAGCAGCCTCGACGGCCGACAGGTCGAGCGACAGCAGCCGGCCATGCGCGATGGTGGAGAGGCCGATATAAGCATGGGCAAGGCCTGCCGGCTCGGCGATGTCGTCGATGTAGAGCGCTTCGCCGGCGACATGCTTCTCGGCGGAATCGTGCTTCAGGGGCGAGCCGACGATCGGCCGTGTCGCCATGGCGTCGAGCCGCTTGCGCGCGTCAGCCATTGGCAGCCTCCGCCAGCAGGCCGGCGACGCGGGTCGATGTCTCGGGCGCCGTCGTCTCGATCAGGAAGCGTCGCAGCAGGTTGCCGGCGACCTTGAGCCGGTAGGCGGCCGAGGCGCGCATGTCAGTCAGCGGTGTGAAGTCCTGCGCCAGCGCGGCGATTGCGGCAGCCACTGCGGCCTCGTCCCACGAACGGTCAAGCAAAGCAGCTTCCGCAGCCTTGGCCCGCCTTGGGATGCCGGCCATGCCGCCATAGGCGAGCCGCGCCGTGCTGGTGCGGCCGGTGTCATCGAGCTCGAGATAGAAGGCGCCGCAAACGGCTGAGATATCCTCGTCGAAGCGCTTCGAGATCTTCGAGATGTGGAAGAGCGCGTCCGCCGGGAGCTTCGGCACCAGCACGGCCTCGACGAATTCGCCCGGCCGCTTATCCTGCTTGCGGTAATCGAGGAAAAAGGCTTCGAGCGGAAGCTGGCGCCGCTCGATCCTAACAGGGCCCTCATCCTGAGGAGCGATCGCAGATCGCGTCTCGAAGGATGCTCCAGCGCGCTCTGGATCATCCTTCGAGACGCCGCTGCGCGGCTCCTCAGGATGAGGGCTGAGAATGGGGAGGCGGCGCGCGAGCACCAAGGTCGCGCCGAGGGCGATAAGCGCCGGCGGCAGGTCGCCGATCGGCGAGCCGTTGGCGATGTTGCCGCCGATCGTGCCGGCATTGCGCACCTGCTCGCCCCCGAAGCGGCGCAGCATCTCGTCGAGCTGCGGCGAGATGGTTGCCAATGCCTCGCGCACCGTGACCTGGTTCGCCATCGCGCCGAAGCGAAGATGATCGCCTTCGTCCGAGATCGCGCGCAATTCGTCGATGCGGCCAAGGTAGATCACCGGATCGAGCCGGCGCATGCCCTTGGTGACCCACAGGCCGACATCGGTCGCTCCGGCGACGAGTGTCGCCTGCGGATGGGCGCTGACGAGTTCGGCCAGTGCCGCGACATTGGCGGGGGCGTAGAAATGGCGCTCACCATCGCCGATCGAGATCGTTTCGTCATCCGCGAGCGCCTTCAGCCGGGCGATGACAGCGCCCATCCCAGCGACGAAACGATCCTGCTCGCGCTCGGCACTATCCATGCGCTGTGCGGCAGCGATGATCGGCTCGTAGCCGGTGCAGCGGCAGAGGTTTCCTGCGAGCGCATCCTCGATCCGCTGCACCGACGGTGACCGCTCGTTCAGCCAGAGCGCCAGCAGCGACATCACGAAGCCCGGCGTGCAGAAGCCGCATTGCGAGCCATGGCAGTCGACCATCGCCTGCTGCACCGGGTGAAGTGCTCCGTCCGCATCTTTGAGGTGCTCGACGGTCAGGACATGGCATCCGTCGAGAGTCGGCAGGAAGCGGATGCAGGCATTGATCGCCTCGTAGCGCAGACGGTCGCCATCGAGCCGGCCGACCACGATGGTGCAGGCGCCGCAATCGCCCTCGGCACAGCCTTCCTTGGTGCCGGTGCGGCGGCGGTCGAGTCTCAGCCAGTCGAGCACGGTGCGGGTCGGATCGCAGGAGGCGATCTCGACCGGCTCGTCGCCGAGCAGGAAACGCACGGTCTCACGCATGGCGGTTCGGTGCATGGCGGTCCGGCCGCTGGCAAATCGGGTTCATGCCCCAAGATTAGGCACGTTCGCGGCTTGGCCGGAAGCTTTGATTTGGTGCAGATATGATCGCGATTTGAGCCGGAGCGGCGAGCCTTGAGCAAAGACGGTGCGATCTCGGCCCTGCGCGGCCGGCTTCTCTGGTTCGTCGACGATCCGCACGCGATCGGCGAGGCCGCGCATCGCTATGTCGAGGACGGCCTGCTCGTCATCGAAGGCGGCCTGATCAAGGCTGCTGGCGAGGCGAGCGAGATGCTGCCGACGCTGCCGGCCGGCGCTCCCATCACCGATCATCGCCCGCATCTGATCATGCCGGGCTTCATCGATGCCCATATCCACATGCCGCAAACGCAGGTGATCGCCTCCTATGGCGCGCAACTCATGGAGTGGCTGAACAAATACACCTTCGTCGAGGAGCAGAAGCTGGCCCAGCAGGGCCATGCCGAGAAGCTCTCTGCCTTCCTGCTCGACGAATTGCTGGCGAGCGGCACCACCACAGCTGCGGTCTACTGCTCGGTGCACAAGCAATCGGCCGACGCCTTCTTCGCCGAATCGCACCGGCGCAACACCCGCATGATCGCCGGCAAGGTGATGATGGACCGCAACGCGCCGCCGGCGCTGACCGACACGGCCGAGAGCGGCTATGCCGACAGCAAGGAGCTGATAGCGCGCTGGCATGGCAAGGGCCGCCAGCTCTATGCGATCACGCCGCGCTTCGTCGTGACCTCGACGCCGGAGCAGATGGCGGCGTCGCAAAGGCTGGTCGCGGAGCACCCGGACTGCTTCGTCCAGACCCATATCAACGAGAACCGGGCCGAGATCGCCTTCGCCCGGGAGCTTTACCCGCAAGCCGCGGACTATGCCGGCATCTACGAGGACTACGGCCTCTTGGGGAAGAAGAGCCTGCTCGGCCACTGCATCCACATGACCAAGCGCGAATGGCGCGCCTTTGCCGAAGCTGGCGCGATCGCAGTGTTCTGCCCGACCTCGAATCTCTTTCTCGGCTCAGGTCTGTTCGATTGGCAGAGAGCGCGGCATGAAGGCGTCAAGGTCGCGGTCGCCACCGATATCGGCGGCGGCACCTCCTATTCGATGCTCCGGACGATGGCCGAGGCCTACAAGATACTGCAGCTGCAGGGGCAGTCGCTCTCGGCCTTCGAGGCGCTGCATGCGATCACGCTGGGCAATGCCGCGACGCTGGGCCTGGATCATCTGATCGGCTCGTTCGAGCCGGGCCACGAGGCGGATATCGTCGTGCTCGATCCCGCCGCGACGCGCGCGATGGCGCACCGGCTGGAGACGGTGCGCGATCTAGCCGAGGAGCTCTTCGTGCTGGTCACGCTCGGCGACGAGCGCAATGTCGTCGCGACCTATGTCGCGGGGGAGTTGGCAACGTCTGCCACCGCCTAGTCGTCATGGTCGGGCTTGTCCCGACCATCCACGTCTTCGTGGTTCAAAGACGGTGTTCAAGACGTGGATGCTCGCCACGAGGGCGAGCATGACGGTCGCGGTCGATCAGCCCAGCACGCCGCCCTTGCGGGCGTGGTCGAGATAGATCTCGCGCAGGCGGATCGTCGCGGGCCCCGGCGCGCCGTTGTGGATGCTGTGGCCGTCGATCGTCGTCACCGGCATGACCAGGCTGGTCGCCGAGGTGATGAAGGCCTCCTCGGCGTCGAGCGCTTCGTCCAGCGTGAATTCGCGCTCCTCGAAGGTGAAGCCGCTCTCGGCCAGAAAGGCGAGCACGGCCGTGCGGGTGATGCCCGGCAGCACCTTGTGCGAGAGCGGGCGCGAGATCAGCGTCTTGCCCTTGACGATCCAGGCGGTCGACGAGGCGCCTTCGGTGACGACGCCGTCCTCGACCATCCAGGCCTCCTGCGCGCCGTTTTCGGCCGCGAACTGCTTGGCCAGCACCGGCGCGAGCAAATTGACGCTCTTGATGTCGCGGCGAGCCCAGCGCAGGTCCGGCGTGCTGACGACCTTGATGCCGGTCTTCGCCAGCGGCGTATTGGCGAACTGGCGCGCCTGCGTGAACAGGACCAGGGACGCCTTGACGCCCTTGGGGAAGGCAAAGTCGCGATCGGCGGCGCCGCGCGAGACCTGCAGATAGATGCTGCCTTCGTCCAGGCTGTTGCGGGCGATGAGCTCCCGATGGATGGCAATGAGCTCGGCTCGCGAGCAGGGCAGGTCGAGCCCGATCTCGCCGGCCGAGCGTTCGAGCCGCGCCAGATGCGCCTCGCAATCGACCAGCTTGCCGCCGAGCACGGCCGAGACCTCGTAGATGCCGTCGCCGAAGATGAAGCCGCGGTCGAAGATCGAGATCGTCGCCTCTTCCTCGGGAAGATAGGCGCCATTGACGTAGACGGTGCGGCTCATGGGGATGGTCTCATGCGGGAAGGACGGACCTTCCTAGCCGAGCCCGGCGCGCGAGGCGAGATATCATGCCGGCTTGCCGACCGGCGCCTGATGCAGGGCGGTGCTAGCCCGCCGTCTTCGCCTCGAAATGGCGCTGGCGGAAGGCGCGGACCTTGGCGCGGTTGCCGCAGACCGACATCTCGCACCAGCGCCGCAGCCGGTTCTTGGTGGTGTCGAAGAACAGCCAGCCGCAATGGTCGCCCTCGCATTGCTTGATGCGGGCGAGGTTCTGCTGGGTCAGCACGGTCAGAGCCGACAGTGCGATCGGCCCGCGGATGGCCTCGCTCAGGGTCTGGCTGGCGTCCCAGCGCCAGACGAAGCCGTCGCCGAACGGAGACAGCCTGGCGCAGGCGAGGCAATGCGCGTGGATGGCTGCGAGTTGCATACGGTCTTCCTCCGCCGGCGGCTGGCGGCGGCTGATCGCGGCGCCGATCCGATAGATCGTGTCGCGCAGATCCAGTGCCTCGGCGAGCAGGCGTGCCGCCAGATCGGCGTCCGCCTCGACCGCGGCCAGTGACGCATCGCGGTCGCTGTCGCTGATCACCTTGGCGTGCCGCGCCCAGAGCACGACGTCGCGCCCCTCGCGCAGATGCTCGAGCTGGCTGGGCCCGCCGCGATCCGAGGTGGTGTTGGTGAAGTCGAAGGCGAGCTCGCTTGCGACGAGCGGCAAGGAGCTGGCGCGGCTGGGGCCGCCGGTGCGATCAGTCGTCATGTAACCAGCTATCTCAGATTTACAGGTTAATGCAAGCGACGTAGCGTCCGGCCACGGCTCGGACCGTGGAGGAGAACGGATATGAGGACCAATCTGATCGCGATGCTCGCCGCAGGCGCATTCGCGATGTCGCATGGCGCAGCGCTGGCGCAGATCAAGCTCGGCGTCGCCGGTCCGATGACCGGCGCCAGCGCCGCCTTCGGTGCGCAATTGAAGAACGGGGCCGAGCAGGCCGTGGCTGACATCAATGCGGCCGGCGGCATCCTTGGCCAGCAGATCGTGATTTCGAGCGGGGATGACGTCGGCGATCCCAAGCAGGGCGTCTCGGTCGCCAACAAGTTCGTCGGCGACGGCGTCAAATGGGTTGTCGGCCACTTCAACTCCGGCGTGACGATGCCGGCATCCGAGGTCTACGCCGAGAACGGCATGCTGATGATCAGCCCGTCGGCCACCAATCCGAAGATCACCGAGCGCGGCCTGTGGAACGTGTTCCGCACCTGCGGCCGCGACGACCAGCAGGGCGTCGTCGCCTCCGGCCATATCGCCAAGACCTTCAAGGGCAAGGTCATCGTCGTCGTCCATGACAAGACGACCTATGGTCAGGGACTCGCCGAAGAGACCCGCAAGGGTCTGCACGCCGCCGGCATCAAGGAAGTGCTCTACGAAGGCGTCAACACCGGCGAGAAGGACTTCTCGGCGCTGGTCTCGAAGATCAAATCGGCCAAGGCAGACCTGCTCTATTGGGGCGGACTGCACACCGAGCTCGGCCTGATCGTCCGCCAGATGCGCGACCAGGGCCTGACGACGGTGGCTATGGGCGCCGACGGCATCACGTCCGACGAATACGCCGTGATCGGTGGCCCGGGCACCGAAGGCACGCTGATGACCTTCCCGCCCGATCCGCGCAAGCGGCCCGTGGCGGCCGAGGTCGTCAAGCGCTTCGAGGCCAAGGGCATCAACCCGGAGGCCTACACGCTCTACTCCTACGCCGCGGTCCAGATCATGAAGCAGGCGGCCGAGCAGGCGAAATCGCTCGATCCGAAGAAGGTTGCCGCCGCGATGCATTCGGGCATGACGTTCAAGACCGTGCTCGGCGACATGTCCTATGACAAGAAGGGCGACCGCACCAACCTCGACTACACCGTCTACACCTGGAAGAAGGGTGCGGACGGCAAGATCAGCTATGTCGAGAATTGATAGCCAGAGCATTTTCGAGCGAAGCGGATACCGGCTCGCGTGACGAAAATGCGATGAGGATACTCCTCTAGCCGGTGTCGGTGGCCTCCCCTGGCCGGACACCGATAGGGCGCCGCTTCGCTCCAGCGAGGCGGCGTTTTTCGTGTCAGTGCTTCAGCGCGGCCGCGATAAGGCGTCGGGTATAGTCCTGCTGCGGCGCCTCGAAGATCGCCTCCGTCGGCCCGCGCTCGACCACCCTGCCATCCTTCATGACCATGATCTCGTCGGCCATGGCACGGACGACCGCGAGGTCGTGGCTGATAAAGAGATAGGACAGATCGTGCGCCGCTTGGAGCTCCTTGAGCAGGGCGACGATGCTCTGCTGCACCGTGCGGTCGAGCGCCGAGGTCGGCTCGTCCAGCACCACCAGCGCCGGGTGCAGGATCATGGCGCGGGCGATGGCGATGCGCTGGCGCTGGCCGCCGGAGAATTCGTGCGGATAGCGATTGCGCAGGGCAGGGTCGAGACAGACCTCCGTGAGCGCCGCCGCGGCCCGCCGCTCGCGCTCGGCGCGCGACAGAGCAGGCTCGTGCACCAGCAGCCCCTCGGTGATGATCTCGCCGACGGTGAGGCGCGGCGACAGCGAGCCGAACGGATCCTGGAAGACGACCTGCAGGCCGCGGCGCAGCGGCCGCATCGCGGCGCGGTCGAGCGGGGTCAGCGCCCGATCCTCGAAACGGACGATCCCGGAGGAGGGCAGCAGCTTGAGCAAGGCGCGCCCGAGCGTCGACTTGCCCGAGCCGGATTCGCCGACGATACCGATCGTCTGGCCGCGCCGCAGCGTCAGGTCGACGCCGTCGACGGCATTCAGCACTGCCTTCTCGCGCCTGAGGAAACCGCGCGACAGGTCGAAAGAGACGCGCACGTCGCGGGCTTCGAGCAGGATCGGCGCATCCTGCGGCGGAGGTGCCTTGCGCCCATGCGGTTCGGCCGCGAGCAGCGCCTTGGTGTAGGGGTGCCGCGGTCGTTCGAAGATCGCCTGCACCGGGCCGCTCTCGACGACTTCGCCGGCCTTCATCACATAGACGCGCTCGGCATAGTTCCGGACGAGGCCGAGATCGTGGCTGATCAGGATCACCGCCATGCGCAGCCGCTGCCTGAGCTCGGCGATCAGCGCGAGGATCTCCGCCTCGATGGTGACGTCGAGCGCTGTCGTCGGCTCGTCGGCGATCAGGATGTCGGGATCGTTGGCGAGCGCCATCGCGATCATCACGCGCTGGCGTTGCCCGCCCGAGAGTTCGTGCGGGTAGGAATCGAGTCGGCGCTCCGGGTGCGGGATGCGCACCAGCTTCAGCAGTTCGAGGGCCCGCGCCCGCGCCGCCTTGCGCGACAGGCTCTGATGCTTGCGCAGAGGCGCCGTCATCTGCGCTCCGATCCGGAACAGCGGATCGAGCGAGGTCATCGGCTCCTGAAAGATCATCGCGAGCTTGCGGCCGCGATAGCTGTTCAGGACCGACGGCGGCAGCGTGAGAAGATCGACCTCGCGATAGCGGATCGCGCCGGAGACCTCGCCGTTGCTGGCGAGGAGGCCCATCGCCGCCATCACGCTCTGGCTCTTGCCGGAGCCGGATTCGCCGACGACCGCGACGAACTCGCCTGGGCCGACATCGAGGTCGATGCCGCGCACCGCTTCGCACGGGCCGTCATTGGTGCGGAAGCGGACCTTGAGTTCGCGGATGGACAGGATGGGTTCGTCCGCCATCTCAGCGATCCCGCGGGTCGAGCGCGTCGCGCAGGCCGTCGCCGAGGAAGTTGAGCGCAAACAGCGTCGTCACCAGGAAGGCGGCAGGGAAGATCAGCATCGATGGCGTCGCCTGGATGGCGCGCGCGCCGTCCGAGATCAGCACGCCCCAACTCGTCATCGGCTCCTGCACGCCAAGGCCGAGGAAGGAGAGGAAGCTCTCCAGCAGGATCACCTTCGGCACCAGCAGGGTGACATAGACGATGACCGGCCCGAGCGTATTGGGGATGACATGGCGCCTGAGGATGCCGCCGGTCGAGACGCCGAGCGCCTCGGCCGCCAGCACATAGTCCTGCCGCCGGATCGAGAGCGCCTGGCCCCGGACGATGCGCGCCATGTCGAGCCATTCGATCGCGCCCACGGCTAGGAACATCAGGATGAAGTTCCGGCCGAAGAAGACGACGAGGAGGATGACGAAGAAGATGAACGGCAGCGAATAGAGCACGTCGACGATGCGCATCATCACCATGTCGATGCGCCCGCCGAGATAGCCTGCGGTCGCGCCATAGGCGACGCCGATGATCAATGCGACGCCGGTGGCGAGCAGGCCGATCGCGAGCGAGACCCGGCCGGCGATCAGCGTGCGGGTCAGCAGGTCGCGGCCATTGGAGTCGGTACCGAACAGGAAATATTGCCGCTCGATCGGGACTTCGAGGCTGAGCCGGCGGCCTTCCTGCTCATTGGCGGTGATGACCGGCGTGCCGAACTGGTCGGAGCGGTCGAAATAGACCAGCAGGCGCTGGTCGATCGGCCGCTGCGCGGTCAGTACCAGCCTGACGCGATCAGCCTGCGCGACGATCTCGCTCGGCGTCGCCCTGATCCGCGTGGCGATGCGCTGGACAGCGCCGGGCAAGGCCTCCGCCTTCGGATAGGCGGAGAGGCTGCCGGGGACACGGACATAGTCCTGGTAGACCCGGTCGTAAGGGTGGCCGGTCAGCAGCGGTCCGACGAGGCAGGCCAGCATCATCAGCGCCAGTGCGACGAGGCTCGCCACCGCAGCGCGATTGCGCAACAGGCGGATGCGGGCGTCCTGCCAGAGCGAGCGGCCGGTGGGCGGCGGGGCACAGGTGGTCGTGTCGCTCATCGCTCACTCCAGCCTGACGCGCGGGTCGAGCAGCGCATAGAGCACGTCGACCACGAGGTTGAAGAGCAGCACGAAGATCGCGACCACGACGACCGTGCCCATCACCAGCGTGTAGTCGCGATTGAGCGCACCCTCGACGAAATAGCGCCCGATCCCGGGGATGCCGAAGATCGTCTCGACCACGACCGAGCCGGTGAGCAGGCTCGCCGCCGCCGGCCCGAGATAGGAGACGACCGGCAGCGCCGCGCCGCGCGCCGCATGCAGCGCGATGGTCGTGGTCGAGAGGCCCTGGGCCCGTAAGGTGCGGATATGGTTGGCGCGCAGCGTCTCGATCATCGCCGCGCGCGTCATCCTGGCGATGACGGCGATCTGGGGGAGGGCGAGCGTCACGGTCGGCAGCACGGTGTTGCGGAAGGCGCCGCCGTTCCAGCCGCCGACCGGCAGCCAGGCGAGGCTCAGGCCGAAGACGATCTGCAGGATGGGTGCGACGACGAAGTTCGGGATGGTGATGCCGGCGGTGGCGAAGCCGATCACCGCATGGTCGGCCGCGCCATTCTGGCGAAAGGCCGCGAGCGCGCCCAGCGGGCCGCCGATCGCCAGCGCGAGCAGCAGCGCACAGGCTCCGAGCCGCATCGAGACCGGCAGACCCTGGGCGAAGAGTTCGGCGATCGAGAAGTCGCGGAAATAGAAGGACGGGCCGAAATCGCCGCGCAGCAGGGCAGCGAGATAGGTCAGGTATTGCTGGAACAGCGGCTGGTCGAGCTTGTAGATGCGCCGCAGGTTCTCCATCACCTTGGCTTCGAGCGGCTGCTCGAGATCGAACGGCCCGCCCGGCGCGACGCGCATCAGGAAGAACGACAGCGTCACGATCACGAACAGGGTCGGGATCGCGGCGGCAAGGCGGCGCAGGATGTAGGTGAGCACAGGGCTGGTCCCTACGTCATGCTCGGGCTCGACCCGAACATCTCATTATCGCTGGCGGGCGCCCGCTTCGGCCTGAGATGGGCGGGGCAAGCCCGGCCATGACGCGTCTGGAATCACGGCTTCAGGCTCATGAACCGCGTCGGCAACGCACCGCGCAGGTTCTGCTGGAAGCCCTGCACCTTCGGCGAGACCAGGTTCTTCGAGGAATAGTAGAGCACCGGGATCCAGGGCACTTCGGCCGCCAGGATCGCATCCGCCTCGCGCAGGATCGCGGCGCGCTTGGCGATGTCGACTTCGTCGGCGCCCTGTTTCATCAGCGCATCGAATGTCGGGTTGTTGTACTTGCCGGAATTGAAGCCGGTATTGTCGCTCTGGAACAGGAACAGGAAGTTCTGCGGATCGGAATAATCGCCGATCCAGCCATAGCGCGCGATGTCGAAGTCGCCGCCGTCGCGAAGCAGGGCGAAGTGGGTCTTGCCGTCGGTGTTGATGAAGCTGGTCTCGACGCCGATCGCTTTCCACTGCTCGGCGATGGCGATGACGGTGCGGCGGTTGTTGTCGGTGGTGTTGTAACGCAGCTGGACCTTGAGCGGCACGCCAGGCCCGAAGCCTGCGGCCGCGAGAAGCTTCTTGGCCTCGTCCTCTCGGTCGAGCGGGGAGGCGCCCTTGAAGTCGGCTTCGGCGCGCTCGCCGTAGTTGCCGATATTCGGCGGGATCACGCCATAGGCCGGCAGCATGGTGCCGCCCCAGATCTCCTCGGCGATGAATTCGCGATCGATCACCAGCGACAGCGCGCGCCGCACCCGGATGTCGTCGAACGGCTTCTTGGCGGTGTTGATGATCAGGAAATAGGTGCCGAGATAGGGCGAAATCCGGACCTGCTCCTTGCCGAGCTTCTCGCGAAGCTGCTGGACCTGATCGGCCGGAATGTCGGATGTCATCTGCAGTTCGCCGGCCTGGAAGCGGCGGGCGGCGGCGGAGAAGTCGGGCGTCGGATAGTAGATCACCGTGTCGATCTTCACGTTCGCCGCGTCGTGGAAGGCCTTGTTCTTCTCCAGCCGGATATGCGAGTTCGGCACGAATTCCTTCAGCGTGTAGGCGCCGTTCGAGACCCAGTTCTCCGGCTTGACGAAGTCCTTGCCGAATTTCTGGACGGACGGCACATGGACCGGCAGGCCGGTCTGGTGCGTCAGCAATTCCAGGAAATAGGGGGTGGGCCGCTCCAGCGAAATCTCGAGCGTGCGCTCGTCGATCGCCTTGACGCCGAGATCCTCGAGCTTGGCGCCTTCGCTTGCCTTGTTGATCTTCTCGGCGTTGAGGATGGGGTAGAGGATATTGGCGTATTTCGCGCCCGTCTCCGGATTGACCATGCGCCGGAACGAGAAGACGAAATCGTTCGCCGTGACCGGGTCGCCATTCGACCATTTGGCGTTGGCGCGCAGCTTGAAGCTGTAGCTCTTGCCGTCCGGCGCCATCGTCCAGCTCTCGGCGACGCCGGGAACGACCTCGCCGTTGATGTGGTGGATCACCAGGCCTTCGGAGAGATCGCGCAGGAGATGGGCTTCGCTGACCGTCGAGGTCTTGTGCGAATCGAGCGTCTCGGGATCGCCGTCATTGCCGCGATGGAACACGACCTGCGCCATGGCGGCGCCGGCAAAGCCTGCGAGCGCAAGAAAAAGGCCGCTCGCCAGCGCGAGCGGCCGGATGGCGCGCCTGAAACCGGACTGACGGTGGATCTCACACATGAGCGCTCTCCGAACGATTCGGACGGGCCCCTTTCCCGCTCCTGAATCGAAGTATGAGCCTATCGCGCGCCGCCCGCCAAGAGCGAAAAGCCGGTATCAACCGTTCGGCTTAAGTCTCTGAGCCGCTTTCGAAAGCTGGCTCAGAAACAGCTTCAACGGGAACTGGCGCAAGGTTAGCCTGCGGCGGCCCGTCCTTGCGCCTCGGCGACGGCGACGGCGGTCATGTTGACGACGCCGCGTGCCGTGACCGAGCCGGTGAGGATGTGCACCGGCTTGGCGGCACCGATCAGGATCGGGCCGACGGGCAGCGCGTCCGCCAGCACCTTGGCGAACTGGTAGGCGATGTTGGCGGCGTCGAGATTGGGGAAGATCAGGACGTTGGCGACGCCCTTCAGCTTCGAGGAGGGCAGCACCCGGTCGCGGATCGTGGCGAGGAGGGCCGTGTCGGCCTCCATCTCGCCATCGCATTCCAGCTCCGGCGCGCGCTCCTGGATCAGCTTCACCGCCTTGCGCATCTTGATCGAGGACGGCGTGTCGGCCGCGCCGAAGTCGGAATGCGAGAGCAGGGCGATCTTCGGGGTGATGCCGAAGCGCTCGACATGGCCAGCCGCGAGGATCGTCATGTCGGCGATCTCTTCCGCAGTGGGGTCGTGCTTCACATGGGTGTCGGCGAGGAAGAACGCGCCCTTGCTGGTGATGATCAGCGTCATCGCCGCGATGTCGCAGACGCCTGGCTCGAGCCCGATGATGTCGCGGATATGGCGCAGCCGCGACAGGAAGCGCCCCTCCAGCCCGGTGATCATCGCATCGGCCTCGCCCCGCGCCACGGCCAGCGCCGCGATCACGGTGTTGTTGGTACGCACCAGCGAGCGGGCCGCCTCTGGCGTGATGCCGCGCCGGCCGGCGATGTCGAGATAGGTCTGGACGTAGTCGCGATAGCGCGGGTCGTCCTCGGGGTTGACCAGCTCGCAATCGATGCCCGGCCGGATCGTCAGGCCGAAGCGCTTGACGCGGGTCTCGATCACCGAGGGGCGGCCGATCAGGATCGGGATCGCCATGCCTTCCTCGATCGCGATCTGGGCGGCGCGCAGCACGCGCTCGTCCTCGCCCTCGGCATAGATCACGCGCTTGGGGTCGGCCTTCGCCTTGGCGAAGAGCGGCTTCATCAGGAAGCCGGAACGGAAGACGAAGCGCGACAGGTCCTCGCGATAGGCTTCGAGGTCGATCAGCGGCTTCTTGGCGACGCCGGTCGCCATCGCCGCCTCGGCCACCGCAGGCGCGATGCGCAGGATCAGGCGCGGATCGAACGGGTTGGGGATCAGCGAGTTCGCGCCGAAGGTCGAGGCCTCACCGCCATAAGCGCGTGCCGCCACGTCCGAGGTCGCCTCGCGGGCGAGTGCAGCGATGGCACGCACCGCCGCGAGCTTCATCGGCTCGTTGATCGTCGTCGCCTGCACGTCGAGTGCGCCGCGGAAGATGTAGGGGAAGCACAGGACGTTGTTGACCTGGTTCGGATAATCCGAGCGGCCGGTACAGATCATCGCGTCCGGCCGGACGGCCAGCGCCTCCTCCGGCATGATCTCCGGATAGGGGTTGGCGAGCGCCAGGATCAGCGGCTTTTGCGCCATCTCCCTGGCCATCTCCGGCTTCAGCACGCCGGCGGCGGACAGACCGAGGAAGATGTCGGCACCGGGGATGACTTCGGCGAGCGTGCGCGCCTGCGTCTCCTGCGCGTAGACCTCCTTCCAGCGGTCCATCAGGGTATTGCGGCCCTTATAGACCACGCCGTCGAGGTCGGTGACCCAGATGTTCTGGGTGCGGGCGCCGAGCGAGACGAGCAGGTTGAGGCAGGCCAGCGCGGCCGCGCCGGCGCCGGACACGACGATCTTGACGTCGCCGATCTTCTTGCCGGCTAGGTCGAGCCCGTTCAGGACGGCGGCGCTGACGATGATCGCGGTGCCATGCTGGTCGTCATGGAAGACCGGAATGTTCATCCGGGCCTTGAGCTGCTCCTCGATCTCGAAGCATTCGGGGCCCTTGATGTCCTCGAGATTGATACCGCCGAAGGTCGGCTCAAGCGCGGCGACGACCTCGACGAATTTCTCGATGTTCTTCTGCTCGACCTCGATGTCGAAGCAGTCGATCCCGGCGAATTTCTTGAAGAGGACGGCCTTGCCCTCCATCACGGGCTTCGAGGCGAGCGGCCCGATGTCGCCGAGGCCGAGCACGGCAGTGCCGTTGGTGATGACGGCGACGAGGTTCTGGCGCGAGGTGAGTTCGGCAGCCTCAGCCGGATCCTCGACGATCGCCTCGCAGGCGGCGGCGACGCCGGGCGAATAGGCCAGCGCCAGGTCGCGCTGGTTGCCCAGCGGCTTGGTCGCCTGGATCTCCAGCTTACCCGGCTTGGGAAGGCGGTGGTAGACGAGCGCGCCCGAACGAAGGTCCGCCGACAAGGTGCTCTTAGCCATCCCACGCTTCCTCTGCGCTACCGTTGCGAGTTGAGGAGGTCGCGCGGAAACGGGTGGGCGTCAAGCCGGAGCGGGTGGCGAAAGACTTGTGCCGTCGGGAAAACAGGGCCGCGCCTCGCCGGCAAGTGCGGCAGGAGCGCCAGAATCGCGGAAGCTGGTGGTCCGTGAAACAGCCGTGAAACAAAACTAAACATTACAAAGAAATAATGATTTCAACGGCCTCGGCTGTTGCAGACTACCTCCCGCCGGACCCGCGGACGTGATCCCGGCGGGGTGCTCTTGGGAGGGGTTGATGGAAGCGACGCGTTCCGCCTTCGAGGAAGTCGTCTCGCTGCGACAGGCCAAGCAGCTGATCCAGTGCATGGCGCATGAGCAGAGCTTCCTGCTGCTCTCGCCGCCCGGACTCGGCAAGTCGGAGCTGGTCTATGAAGCCGCGCGTGAGGCGGGACTGCCCTGTCGCTCGCTGCTCGGCACCCAGATCGCTCCCGAGGACGTCAGCGGCATTCCGCGCATCGTCGGCGAACGCTCGGTCTTCTGCCCGCCGCGGGTGCTGCTGCCGGAGAAGCCGGAGCCGTTCTGCCTGTTCCTCGACGAGTTGCCGGCCTGCTCGCCCGATGTCCAGAAGGCATTCTATTCGCTGCTGCTGGAGCGGCGGCTCGGTGAGCATGCCCTGCCGAAAGGCACCTGGGTCGTCGCTGCCGGCAACCGCCTGCAGGACCGCGCTTTGGTGCGGGCGATGAGCTCGGCACTGGTCAACCGCGTCACCATCCTGCAATTGCGCGTCGATACCGCAGATTGGCTCGCCTGGGCCCAGCGTGCCGGCGTGCGCGCCGAGATTCGCAGCTTCATCGCGACGATTCCCGACGCGCTGATGCGGCCGGTGCCGGCCGAGCCTGTGCCGTTCTCGACACCGCGCGCCTGGACATTGCTGTCACGAGCGCTCGACATGGCCGAGAAGGCCGGCTTCCTCAGCAATGACTTGCGGCGCGCGCTCGCCTTCGGCCGGCTCTCGCCGCAAGACGCCGTGGTATTCTGCGCGCTCGCCGAGGATTCGATCGGCGCAGTGCGCCCGCTCGAGGATTATCTGCGCAAGCCCGAGCTGCTGCCCAAGGGGGATTCCGCCCGCTGGTTCATCCTCGATTGCATCCGCCAGTTCGTCAGGGACGGGCGCGCGCAAGGCACGAAGCCGGCGGTGATCAACCGCTTCCTGCGGAGCCTGTCGCAGGAGCATCAACTGCTCGTGCTCAACGACATGGTGGAGGTCTGGGGGGCGCTCGGCGCGGACCGGGCGATGTACGACCTCCTGCGCAAGGTTGCGGCATGAGCACGGCGCCCGATCTTTCGGTTGCCGACCGCGCCACCCATGGGCGGATCATGCGGGGCCTGCGGCTGGTGACGGTGCCGTTCCCCCATCTGGCCGGGCTTGCCGCGGCCGTGCGCGTCGAGATCGACGAGCGCGTGCCGACCATGGGGGTCTTCGCCTCCGGCCGGCTGCTGGCGAACCCGTCCTTCACCGCCAGGCTCTCCGGCGACGATCTCGTCTTCGTGCTCGCCCACGAACTCCTGCACCTGGCGCTGCGGACCCATGACAGGGCCCGCGGCAGCGCCACGCTCGAGTTCAATTATGCCCACGACTACATCATCAACGACATGCTGCGGCATGCGCTCGGCACCACCAAGATCCCGGCTGGCGGGCTCGATATGCAGGGCGCACGTGAGCGCTCGGCCGAGGACATCGTGCTGGAGATGCGCCGCACCGGCAGCTACATGTCGTCGCGGACTCAAGTCTGGGAGGGGCAGGCCATCACCGTCGAGCAAGTGCTCGGCGCGGCGCGTCAGGCGCCTCCCGGGGCGATGGGCGATGCGCTCGACGCCCGGCGCGAGCGCGAGCTTTTCCCCGAGGACAGCGCCGACCAGGCCGAGCGGGCGCGGGCGGTCCGCGATCTTGCGGTCCGCGGCATGGTGCTGGCAAAGGCGATGGGGGCCCTGCGCGGCAGGGGCGACAGCCCGGGCGGCCAGCAGCAGAACGTGCGGGCGCAGCGCGGCTTGTTCCACACGCCCTGGCATGTCGCGCTCCAGGCCTGGCTCGACGGCGCCGCGCCGGGCGAGCGCACCTACACCCGTGCCTCGCGCCGCGGCCATGATCGCAGCGACGTCGTGATGCCCGGACGCAAGCGCCATTCCTGGATGCTGAACGTCATCCTCGACACCAGCGCCTCGATGGGCGACGACATCCCGCAGGCGCTCGGCGCCATCGCCGATTTCTGCGACGCGGCCGGGGTCGACGATATCCGCGTCGTCCAGTGCGACACAGTCGTCACCGCGGACGAGGTGCTGTCGCCGGCAGCGCTCGCAGACTACCAGATCAGCGGCTATGGCGGCAGCGACCTGACACCGGCGCTCGCCGCATTGGCGGATGATCCGCGGGTGAGCTCGGCGATCATCATCACCGATGGCGACATCACCTATCCCAACGAGCCCGTGCCCTACGCGGTGCTCTGGGCGTTGCCGAAAGCGTCAGCCTCGTTCCAGCCGTCCTATGGACGCGTGATTGTCATGCAAGAGCATGTTCCGCAAAAGTGGGGACCACTTTTGTGACGAGAACATGCTCAACTTTTCGATTTTGCGCGAATTCTTTTCGTTCGACCGATCCCGGTCGAACGGAACGCGCGCTAGGGAGGTGGATCGTGAAAGTCGTGCAGGATCTCGTCGCCTATTTCGACAAGCGCGGGAAACTCTCGCGCCGGCAGCTCAAGACGCTGCTCGAGCAGAACTCAATCGCCTCGGATGCGCCGACCAACATGCACGGGCTCTGCGAGAAGGTCGGCGCCGTCTACTATTTCCGCGTCACGGGCGTTCTGGAAGGCCAGCTCTGGGGCACCGATGTCTACAGCGGCGATTCGACGATCGGCGCGGCCGCCGTCCATATGGGCCTGCTGAAGCCGGGCAAGACAGGCGTCTTCAGGGTGACGGTGGTGACGCCGCCGGAGGAGTTCCCCGGCACGCAGCGCAACGGCGTCACCAGCACCCAATACGGGCGCTATCAGTATGCCTGGCAGCTCTCACCACTCTAAAGGGAGCCCTCAGGCCGCCAGCGCGCCGACGCCGCCATCGTGCAGATGGCAGGCGGCGACATGGCCCGTCGCGATCTCCTTCAGTGCCGGGCGCTCGGCCCTGCAGCGCGGCCCCGCCTGCGGGCAGCGCGGGTGGAAATGGCAGCCGGAGGGCGGATGCAGCGGCGAAGGGATCTCGCCCTTCAGCGGAGCGAAGCGCTTCTTGCGGGCGCTGATCGTCGGGACGTTGGCGAGGAGCGCCTTCGCGTAAGGGTGCTGCGGGCCCTTGAACAATTCGCTCGCCGGCGCCGCCTCGACGACGCGGCCGAGATACATGATCACGACGCGGTCGGAGAGGTGGCGGACCACCGAGAGATCATGGCTAATGAAAAGATAAGTCAGGTTAAGTTCGTCGCGCAGCTTCATGAAAAGATTCAGAACCTGGGCCTGAATCGATACATCAAGTGCGGCGACGCTCTCGTCGCAGACGAGGAACTGCGGCTTGACCGCAAGCGCCCTGGCAATGCCGATGCGGGCGCGCTGTCCGCCGGAGAACTGGTGCGGGTAGCGGCGGCGATAGGTCGAGTCGAGGCCGACCCGGTCGAGCATCTCGGCGACATAGGCGTCCTGCTGCGCCTTCGGCACCAGCCCGTGCACGACGGGCGCCTCGCCGACGATGTCGGTGACGCGCAGGCGCGGGTTGAGCGAGGACATCGGGTCCTGGAAGATCATCTGGATCGCGAGCGTCGCCGCCTTGCGCTCCTCCGACGACATCTCGTCGGTATAGCGGCCGCGCCAGGAGACGCGGCCGGAGCTGGCATGATGAACGCCGGCGACGACGCGCCCGAGGGTCGACTTGCCGCAACCGGATTCGCCGACGAGCCCGACGACCTCGCCCTGGCGGATCGAGAGGTCGACGCTGTCGACGGCGTGGACGGTCTGCTCGCTGTAGTTGGCGCCGAGCAGGTTGGCGAATTTCGAGGCGGCGTCGAGTGGCTTGGTGAAGCGCTTCGAGACGCCTTCGAGGGTGAGGATCGGCGTGCTCATGCCGCGACTCCGGCGAGGTTCAGCGGATGGTGGCAGCGCACCCCGCGCTCGCCCGCGAACGGGGTGACGTCGGGGGCGATAGCGAGGCAATCGGCCTGCGCGTAATTACAGCGCGCTGCGAAGGCACAGCCCTGCGGCAGGCGCGCCAGCGACGGCGTCGAGCCCCTGATCTGGCGCAAGGGCGCGCCGGGCTCGCCCTCGGCCGGCAGCGAACCGAGCAAACCGTTGGTATAGGGGTGGAGGGGTGTGTCGAGCACCGGATCGACAGCGCCGGTCTCGACGATGCGGCCGGCATACATCACCGCGATCCGGTCGGCGAGGCCGGCGACGACGCCGAGGTCATGGGTGATCCAGACCAAAGCCGTGCCGGTATCGGCGCAGAGCGACTGCATCTCCGCCAGGATCTGGCTCTGGATGGTGACGTCGAGCGCCGTCGTCGGCTCGTCGCAGATGATCAGAGGCGGGCGGTGCAGCAGGGCGATCGCAATCGCGACACGCTGGCGCATGCCGCCGGAGAATTGGTGGGGATAGGCGTTGAGCCGCTCCTCGGGCGAGGGGATGCCGACCTTGGCAAGGGCGTCGCGGGCGCGGTCTCGGGCTGCCTTGTGCGAAACCTTGTCATGGGCGGTGACGGCCTCGATCATCTGCGTATCGACGCGCAGGACCGGGTTCAGCGTCATCATCGGGTCCTGGAAGATCATCGCGACCTCGCGGCCGCGGACCTTGCGGAAGCCCTCCTCGTCGAGCCCGACCAGTTCCCTGCCATTGAGCTTGATCGAGCCCTCGACGATCTTGCCGGGGGGGTCGATCAGGCCCATCACCGAAAAGCCGGTGACCGATTTGCCCGAGCCGGATTCGCCGACGAGACCGAGCACCTCGCCGCGATCGACATGGAAGGAGACGCCGTCGACCGATTTCACCGTGCCGGCACGGGTGAAGAAATGGGTCTTGAGGTTGGTGACTTCGAGAACTGGCGCCATGCTCACTTCTCCAGCCGCGGGTTGAGCACGTCGCGCAGGCGGTCGCCGACCAGGTTGATCGAGACGATCGTCATCAGCAGCGCAAAGCCGGGGAAGACCGAGATCCAGTAGCTGCCCGAGAGCATGTACTGGAAGCCGTTGGCGATCAGCACGCCGAGCGAGGGCTCGGTCTGCGGCAGGCCGACGCCGAGGAAGGACAGCGTCGCCTCCAGCGAGATCGCATGGGCCGTCTGCACGGTGACGATGACGATCACGGGCGCCAGGCAGTTGGGCAGGATGTGGCGGAAGACGGTGCGGGCATGCGACAAGCCCAGCGACTGCGCCGCCTCAACATACTCCTTGCGTCGCTCGACCAGAGCCGAGCCGCGCACGGTACGGGCGTAGTAGGCCCACTGCACCATCACCAGCGCGATGATGATCTTGTCGACGCCTTTGCCGAGGCCCGCGACCAGGATCAGTGCGACCAGCACCGAGGGCAGGGAAAGCTGAAGGTCGACCAGGCGCATGATCGCGTTCTCGGTGCGCCCGCCGGCATAGGCGGCGATCAGGCCGATCGCCGCGCCGAGGCTCGCCGCCAGGATGCCGGAGAAGGCGCCGACCATCAGCGAGATGCGTAGGCCGTAGAGGATGCCGGAGAGCAGGTCGCGACCGACGCCGTCCGAGCCGAGCCACATGGTGAAGCCTTCGCCTGAGGCCGAGCCCGGGGGCTGGCGCGAATCCATCACGTCTACGCTGGCGAGATCATAGGGGTTCTGCGGCGCGATCAGCGGGGCGGCGAGGGCGAGCAGCACGATCAGGATGAAGAGGGCGAGCCCGAACAGCGCCAGCCGGTCCTCGATGAAGGAGCGGACGAAGCGCCGGAACGGCGTCTCCTCCTTGGCCTCGACGGGCGGTGCGGCAGTGGGCAAAGCGGCGTCGCTCATGATGTCGCCTCCGTCAGGCGTACGCGTGGGTCGAGCGCCGAATAGACCAGGTCGACCAGGAGGTTGATGGTGACGAACAGCACGACGACGACCATGACATAGGCGACGATCACCGGCCGATCGAGGCGGGTGATCGCCTCCAGCAGCAGGCGGCCCATGCCCGGCCAGGCGAAGATCGTCTCGGTCACCACCGAGAAGGCGACGAGCGAGCCGAACTCCAGACCGAGCACGGTGACGATCGGGATCATGATGTTCTTGAGGATGTGGACGCCGATGATCCGGCTCTGCGACAGGCCCTTGGCCCGGGCGAACTTGACGTAGTCCATCAACGCCGCCTCGCGTGCGCCGGCCCGCGCCAGGCGGATCACCAGCGAGATCTTGAGCAGCGCCAGGTTGAACGCCGGCAGGGCGACATGCTTCCAGCCCTGTAGCGACAGCAGCGAGGTCTCGAAGCCGAGGATCGAGACCGTCGGCCCGCGCCCGGTCGCCGGAAGCCAGCCGAGGCCGACCGCGAAGGTCAGGATGAGCATCAGGCCGACCCAGAAGGTCGGCAGCGAGAAGCCGAGGATCGAGACCGCCATGATGAAGCGCGACAGCCGGCTCTCCGGCTTCAGGCCGGCATAGAGGCCGAGCGGCAGGCCGATCACGACCGCCATCACCAGCGCGACGAAGGCGAGCTCCAGCGTCGCCGGCATGCGGCTGAGGATCAGCTTGATCGCGGATTCGCCATGGACGAAGGAACGGCCGAGATCGCCCTGGGCGGCGTTCTTCAGGAAGACCAGGAACTGTTCCCAGATCGGCCGGTCGAGCC
Source organism: Allobosea sp. FBZP-16 (assembly GCF_002831785.1). Lineage (NCBI taxonomy): Bacteria > Pseudomonadati > Pseudomonadota > Alphaproteobacteria > Hyphomicrobiales > Alloboseaceae > Allobosea > Allobosea sp. FBZP-16. Next base: position 27,475 of record NZ_LNCQ01000020.1, read on the forward strand.
CGAGCGCGCGCGCCGTCTCGGCGATCTGCTGCTGGTCCATCTCGGGCGAGATCAGCATGTAGATGGGATCGCCGACGACATTCACGCCGAAGAAGACGATCACGAGCATCGCCGCGATGACGAAGAGAGCTTGCGCCAGGCGGCGCAGGACGAATGCCAGCATGGTCCGGTGCCTTCCGGAGCGGAGTGCGGAACATCACCCCATTCGGCGGGGCCGATGGGGTGACGTCTTCGCATTTCAACAAGAAAAGAGTGTCGCGCGGTCCGGACCGGGCTTCAAGCCGGTCCGGACCGGATCGACGGGCCCGGTCAGTCCTTACGAATGCCGGTCGCGAGCGTGTACTCGTCGGTGCGGGCCTGCACCTTGACGCCCTTGCGCGAGGCCCAGGTGTTCAGCTGGTAATGCGTCGGGATCAGGCCGACATCGTTCATGCTGATCTCCATCGCCTCCGCCAGAGCGGCGTCGCGCTTGGTGTCGTCGACGGTGCGCAGGGCCTCGTCCAGCTTGGCGTCGAAGGCCGGGTTGGAGTAGCGGCCGCGATTGGTCGCGCCCATGCCCTTCTTCGGATCGAAGGTGGCGAGCAGCGCCTTCAGCGAATCCGAGGATTCACCGGTGCCGGCGCCCCAGCCGACCAGGATGAAGGAGAACTCCGGCACATTGCCCTGGCCGCCCTGCGAGGCGCGGGTGAAGAAGTTCGCCGACGGCAGTGTCTCGACCTCGGTCTCGATGCCGAGGCGCGAGAACATCTGCGCGACGGCTTCGATGATCTTGGTGTCGTTGAGATAGCGGTTGGTCGGCCCGTGCAGCTTCATCTTGAAGCCGTTCGGGTAACCGGCCTCCGCGAGCAGCTTCTTGGCGCCGTTGAGGTCGAAGGCGACCGGCTTCAGCTTCTTGGAGGTGCCGAAGAAGCCGTCGGGCAGGAGCTGGCCGGCGGGGATCGCCTCCTTCTCCATGATGCGCTCGACGATGCCCGGGCGGTTGATCGCCATCGACAGCGCCTGGCGGACCTTGAGGTTGCGCAGCGGGTTCTTGATCTCCGAGCCGTCCTTGCCCTTGATGAAGGGCGAGACCTCGCGGAAGTGATCCATGTGGAAATAGATCACCCGGTTCGAGACCGTGCTTGAGACGTTGAGCTTGGCATCGCCCTTGAGGCGGGCGACGTCCGAGGTCGGCACGTTCTCGATCACGTCGAGATCGCCGGCGAGCAGCGCCGCGACGCGGGTCGGCGCCGAGGTGATCATCCTGAAGGTGACCTTCGACCACGGCTCCTTGCCGCCCCAGTAGGTCTCGTTAGGGGTCAGCACGACGCGGTCGCCCGCGACATACTCGGCCTGCTTATACGGGCCGGTGCCGCCGGCGGCGCATTTGCCGAGGTTGAAGTCCTCGGTGGTCGTGTCCTTGCACTTGGCCGAGATGACGCCGAAGGTCGAGAGGTCGGTCGGGACCAGCGGAGCCGGCTCCGTAGTCTTGATCCGGATGGTGTGGTCGTCGACCTTGGTGAATTCCTTGCCGCGGACATAGGCGTTGAAGCTCGACGGGCTCTTCGGCACGTTCGGCGCACGCTGCATGGTGGCGATCACGTCGTCCGCCGTGAACGGCGAGCCGTCATGGAACGTGACGTTCTTGCGCAGCTTGAATTCCCAGGTCGTGTCGTCGATCGCCTTCCAGCTCTCGGCCAGCCCCGGCTTCAGCTGCTGCTTCTCGTCCTGCCCGACCAGCGGCTCGTAGATATGCCGAGCCAGCATGTTGTTGGGGGTGAGGTTGTGGTAGTGCGGGTCGAGCGAGCTGAGCTCGGCCGACAGGCCGATCTTCAGCTCCTGAGCCGATGCGATGCCGGCGATGCCGACGACCGGAGCTGCCACAATGGCGAGCTTGAGAGCTTTCAGCCCCTTGGCGCTGAACGTTTTCATTCCGAACCTCCCGATGGCTGTGGGGCGCCATCTTTAACAACTGAGCCGCGGGTGGCGAGTCGCCGGATTGGCCGGTCTGCCCCTCTTCTCGCCCGGCCGGGTTTGTAGAACGATTTCTTATACCTGTAAATTATATGGCTTGTGGAAATATATAATCTGACTGCATAGATGGATGCGAGGCGCGGATAGGGTGGGCAGGACCATGGCGAGCACGGCAAGATCCGCCCGCCCGCCGGCATCGACCAGCGGGCGCCGTCCCCCGAGCCTGCGCGAACTCGAAGTGCTGCAGGCGATGATCGCCACCCGCAAGACGGTGGCGGCAGCTCAGATGCTCGGGATTTCGCAGCCTGCCGTGTCGCGGGCGCTCGCCGCGCTGGAAGCTCATGTCGGCCGCCCGCTCTTTGCGCGCGAAGGCGGCAGGCTTGTGCCCACTGCAGATGCCTTTGCGCTCGACGCAGAGGCGCAGCCGATCTTCGCGGCGCTCGAAAGGCTGAACAGCTGGCCCGGGCAAGCCGTCCAGGCCAGCGTGTTGCGCATCGCGACCCCGCCGACCCTGGCTCAGTTCGTCCTGCCGCCGGTTCTGGCGGAATTCCGCCGGCAGGAGCCCGATGTCGTGGCGAATGTCGAGATCGACACCAGCTCGACAGTGATCTCCCAAGTTGCCGACAGGGCGGTCGACCTGGGATTGGTCGACATGTCGGCCTCGCATATCGGCATCCACGGCGAAGCGATCCGCGAGGCCGTCGCGCATGTCCTGATGCCGGAGGAGCACCCGCTCGCGGATCGCGAGGTGCTGAGCCCGCAAGACCTTGCCGACGAGCCGATCATCGCCCTGGCGCGGCGCTTTCCCGAGCGCATCAAGGTGGAGCAGGCTTTTGCCGATGCCGGCGTGGCGCTCCGTTTGGTCGGAGAGGGGACGGCGGCTGTTTTCGTCGCGGAGATGGTCAGGCAGCGCGTCGGCCTTGCCTTGCTGAACCCGTTTCCACTGACGCTCGGCGGCCTGCGCGGGCTGGTCGCCCGCCGTTTCGCGCCGGCCATCGCCTATCGCACGATGCTGTTGTTTCCATCCGCCGGCTCGGTCGCGCCGGCGGCGCGCCGCTTTGCCGATCTACTGATTGCGATGCAGCCGGAGGACGGCCTGACCATGCCGATCAGGTAGCGCTCAGAACGCCTTGAAGGTGATGATCGTGTGGGTGTCGGCGATCTCCGGTATCGACTGCACCTTCTGGGCGACGAAATGGCCGATATCGACATCGGCGGCGACATGGAACTTGGCGAGGATGTCGTAATTGCCGGCGGTCGAGTAGATCTCCGAGGCGATCTCGCGGTCGGCGAGTTCGCTGGCGACCTCATAGGTCTTGCCGAGCTTGCATTTGATCTCGACGAAGAAGGTCTGCATCGCTTGGCTCCGGAATCCTGTCGCCTCTGGATAGAGCCTGCGGCGGGCGGGTCAAGCGCCCGCGAGTTCGGCGATGCGGCGCGTCATGGCGCTGTCAGGATCGGCGAGGCCGGCAATCACCGTGAAATGGTTGGCCCCGTCGATCTCCTCATAGCGCGTGCGCACGCCTTCCAGGCCCCAGATATCGGTCAACCTGCGGCTCTGCCTGAGGTATTCGGCGCTCTCGGTCCCGCCGACGACCGCGTCCATGACGAGCCCGGACGGCGCCGGCCAGAACAGCGGGCTTTCGCGCTCGGCGCCCTCCAGCGTCAGCCCGAGCGCCTTGTTGATGCTGGTCTCCGTCAGCGGCTTCAGATTGTAGAGGCCGGAGATGCCGTAGGCAGCCGGCACGATCTGCTCGGGGAGCATCGGATCGACATTCTTCCAGCCCGTCGCCAGCAGACAGGCGGAAAGCTGGCCACCGGCTGAATGCCCCGCCGCGACCACCGGCAAATTGTAGCGCAGCCAGATCGTCGCGGCAGCCTGCTGCAGCTCCCAGACGATATGGCCGACCTCGACCTGCGGGCAGAGGTCGTAGCCAACGACCGCGACGGGGACACCGAGCAGGTTCAATCCGCGCGCCATGTGCGAGAAGTGGCTCGGATCGAGCGCCTGCCAGTAGCCGCCATGGATGAAGAGCACGATCGCCTGGCTCTTCACGTCTTCCGGCTTGAACAGGTCGTAGGTCTGGCGCGGGCCCTCGCCATAGCGGACGCCGCGCTCGCTGACTGCGACCTCGCGATAGGCGGCGGCGTCGCGGGCCCAGCCGGCGATGATGCCGGGGTGCTCGGGAACACGGGCGCGGTTGTTGTATTCGGTCTCGTAATCGACTGACATCATGTCCTGATCTTGCTGTGCCGCGGCCGGAGCTGGCGGCTCGGTTTGGAGCCAGTTTGCGCCATGCGCACCCGGCCGGTCGAGGTCTTTTGACAGGGGCTGCGACAAACGCGACAAGACGCAGCCTCGATCGCGCCGGAGCCCACCATGGACAATCCCGTTCTCGCCGAAGTCACCCGTGGCAGCACGGTCGAATCGCGCCATCGCGGCGCGGCGATCGTCGTCGATGCCGACGGGGCGGTGGTCTTCTCGCTGGGTGACGTCGAGCATCCCGTCTTTCCGCGCTCGGCGGTCAAGGCGCTGCAGGCCCTGCCACTGCTTGAGAGCGGCGCCGCCGACCGTTACGGCCTGACCCCGGCCGAGATCGCCCTCGCGGTGTCTTCGCATTCCGGCGAGGAGCGCCATGCCGAAACCTCGTTGGCCATGCTGAAGAAGGCCGGCCGCGACGCCGGCTGCCTGGAATGCGGTGCGCATTGGCCGATGGGCGAGGCGGCTGCGCGAGCGCTCGCCCAGGCCGGGCGCGAGCCGAGCGCGCTCAACAACAACTGCTCCGGCAAGCATGCCGGCTTCGTCTGCCTGTCATGCGGCCTCGACGAGGAACCGGCCGGCTATGTCAAAGCGGGCCATAAGGTGCAGCAGGCGGTTCGCGCCGCGCTGGAGGAGGTGACCGGCGCCGCGCACAAGGCCGAGCTCTCCGGCACAGATGGCTGCTCGATCCCGACCTATGCCGTGCCGCTGAAGGCGCTGGCGCTCGGCTTTGCCCGCTTCGGCACTGGCAATGGCTTCGGCCCCAGGCGGGCAGAGGCGGCGCGGCGCATTCGCGAGGCGGTCGCCGCCAACCCGTTCATGGTCGCCGGCACCGGACGCTTCGACACCCGCTTCATGGAAGTCTTCGGCGCTCGCGCCTTCATCAAGACCGGGGCCGAAGGCGTCTATTTCGGCACGCTGCCCGAGCTCGGCTACGGCATCGCGCTGAAATGCGATGACGGCGCCGGCCGCGCCACCGAGATCGCGATGGCCGCGCTGGTCGAGCGCTTCCTGCCGCGGCAAGGCAATGACGAAGCAGCCTTTGCGCCGTTTCGCGAGACCGTCATGAAGAACTGGAACGGCATCGAGGTGGGTCGTGTCCGTGCTGCGGAGGCGCTGCGGTCGCGTGCTTGACGGCGAAGGCGTACCGGCGCGAGGGTCGCCGCCCGCTTCCGGTCCCGCGCGATGCCGCCTGCTCCAACGCCAGATGAGAATGCTTCTGCGCCCGGCCGCGCGGGCGCCTTCGGCCGCGACCTGCTGGCCGGGCTGACGCTGGCGGCGATCACTATCCCCGAGCAGATGGCGACGGCGCGGCTCGGCGGTTTCGAGCCGCAGGTCGGCTTCTATGCCTTCGTCGCGGCAACATTGGGCTTCGTCGTGTTCGGCGCAAGCCGCCTGCTGACGGCCGGCGCCGATTCGACGATCACGCCGATCTTCGTCAGCGGGCTCGCGGCATTGGCGGCGGGCGGAGCTATCCCAGCGGGCTCTGCGACCCTGCTCGCCCTGCTGGTCGGTTCGACACTCATCGTCGCCGGCCTGCTCCGGCTCGGCTGGATCGCGGATCTGTTGTCCGTGCCGGTGCTGACCGGCTTCCTCGCCGGCATCGCCGTCCACATCGCCGTTTCACAGCTCCCCGGCCTGCTCGGCATTCCCGGCGGCGGCCATCACATCGCCGACCAGTTCGCAGCGCTTTGGCGCGGACTTGGCGGAATCAACCCGATCTCGCTGGCGATCGGTGTCGCGACGTTGGCGCTCGTGAACCTGTGCGAGCGCCACGCGCCACGCGTGCCAGGGGCGCTGTTGGCGCTGGCGGGAGCAACGGCGGCGGTTGTACTCTTTCGGCTGGAGACGCACGGCGTCGCGGTGCTCGGCGCCCTGCCCACGGGCTGGCCGAGCTTCGCGCCCCCCGAACTCGACTGGGCCGATATCCGCAGCCTTGTTCCGCTCGCGCTGGTCATCGCGCTGGTGGTGATGATGCAGACGGCCACCGTCAGCCGCTCCTTTCGCGATCCAGATGGTGCCGAGCCGAAGGTCGACCGGGATTTTATCGGCCTCGGCACGGCGAACCTCTTCGCCGGGCTGGCCAGCACCTTTCCGGTCAATGCGAGCCCGCCAAGGACGGCGGTGGTGGCCGAAAGCGGCGGGCGCTCGCAGCTCGCCGCGGCGACGGCGGCGCTGATCGTGCTGGCGCTTGCGGTCGCGGGCGGTTCGCTTCTGGCACAGGTGCCGGTGGCGGCGCTGGCCGGCGTGCTGCTCTTCGTGGCGCAGCGCATCGTCCGGGTGGAGGTCATCCGGCGGATCGCCGGTCAGTCCCGCTCCGAATTTGCGCTCGTCGTGCTCACGGCCATCGCGATCGTCTGGCTGCCTGTCGAGACGGGCGTCGCCGTCGGGATCGGCCTGTCGCTGCTGCACGGGGTCTGGATGACCACGCGCAGCGAGCCGATCGAGCAGTTGCGCATCCCTGGCACGACGATCTGGTGGCCGCCTGAGCCCGGCCACCAGGGCGAGCAGGTCGATGGTGTGCTCGTGATCGCCTTCCCGGCGCCGCTGCTCTTCGCCAATGCCGAGATCTTCCGGCGCGGCGTGCTGGCGCTGCTGGCGGAGCGCAGGCCGACCTTGCTCGTCCTCGATGCCGGCGGCATCCCGGCCATCGATTATACGGCGGCGCAAGGCTTGCTGGCCGTGGCGGCGGCCTGCCGGACGCAGGGCGGAACCTTCGCCATCGCCCGGGCCGAGTCGGTGCGCGCGCTCCAGGCCTTGCGGGATTTCGGCGTGACCGCCGAGATCGGGGCGGAGCACGTATTCCACAGCGTGGAGGAGGCGGTGAGGGCGCTTGGGCCAATGAGGGCCGCGAGCGTCAGCTGACCGAATTGCCCTCGACCCGGATGCCGGCGGCGCGCTTGTCCTCGCCCTTGGTCAGGTCGCCCGTCACCGCCTTGCCGAATTCGGTGCCGACGACCGCGCCGAGCTTCGCCTCGCTGATCACATTGTTGGCGATCAGCGCATTGCGCTCCTTGGGAACGAGCGACACCGTGATGCCGATGCCGGTTCGCCTGATGACGTTGCCGGTCGCGACGAGGTTGCGCATCGCCCAGGACCAGCCGAGCGTGATGCCGACATCGCTGGCGTTCTCGATGACGTTGCCGGTGACGGCCGCCTCCGCCTCGACATGAAGGCCCGAGCCGCCGACAGGCTCCTTGCCCTTCGGCGCCAACCCCTTCTGGGCGTTCCGGATGATGTTGTTGGCGACGACCGCGAGCCGTCCGCCATGATCGAGATTGGTGACGCTGGCGCCCTGTGCGCAGTCCTCGATCAGGTTGTTGGCGATGATCGCGCCCTCGAAGGCGAATTCCGAGTAGAGCGCCGTCTCGCCGCAGCGCCGGCCCTGATTGCCGAGGATCTGCACGTTCGAGCCGGAATTGTTGCGGATGAAGGTCAGCGCACAGTCGCGCAGCGTGTTGCCTTCGATCACGACGCCGCCGGCGCGGAAGAGGCTGATGCCGTTGCCGTTCGGACCGTCGCCGCCGGCATCGCTGCGGATGCGGTTGAGCCGGTTGCCGCGAACGAGGCTCTGATCGTCACCGGCCTGGCTGCGCCAGAGCTGGATGCCGTTGTTGCCGCAATCCTCGACCATGTTGGCCTCGATCGAGAGCCCGCGCGAATCGAGCGAGAACAGCGCCGAATCCCGCATCGAGCGGAAGCGGTTGCGCTCGATGCGCCCGGCCGTGCGGTTGAGCGTCAGCCCGACCGAGCCGGCATTGGCGAACTCGCAGTCGGACAGCGCGAGATCGAGCACCTCCTCGGCATTGAGCAGGCCGATGCGCTGGCCAAGCTTGATGTCGAGCCCATCCAGCATGATGCCGGCGATGGCGGCCCGCTTGATCCGCCGCGCCACCAGCATCGGCCCGGCCTGCGCCGCGATGAATTGCGTCGCGCCGGGAACGCCGATCACCCGGGTATTCTCCGGCAGCACGACATTGGCGATGCGATAGCGGCCGGGCGCGACGATCAGCGGCGCATCGCGCTTCACCGCCTCGACCAGCGCGGCCTGGAGAGCACGCGACTGATCCTCGGCGGAGCCGGGGCGCAAGCCGAACTGTGCCGCCTCGAGCCCGAGCATGCCGAGCGGAGCTGGCGTGCTCGGGCGCGGCGCCTGTGCCAGCACGGGACCAGCGGAGGCCGCGACCGTGCCGAAAAGGGCCGTCCGCAGCCAGTCGCGGCGCGAAAGCGTCATCGAAGCCTCCATCATGCCGCAGAGCCTTCAAGAGGCATGCCGCGACCTCTGGCACGACTGCCGATTACAGGCCGAGCGCTCCGGCGATCTCGGCGGCGGCGGCGGTCGGCGCCATCTCGCCGGCGGCGACGGCCGCTTCCAGCTTTGGCGTGCGCGCCTTCAGCGCCGGATCGTGCCGGAGCTTGGCCTGCAGCCGGTCCTGCACCATCGCCCACATCCATTTGACGTCCTGCCGACGGCGCTTCTCCGCGATCAGCCCCTTTGCCTCGAAACGGGCGCGGTGCTCCTCGATCTTGGCCCAGAGCGCGTCGAGCCCGGCGCCGGTCAGGCCGGAGATCGTCACCACCGGCGTCGACCAGAGTGGCGAGGTCGGCGCGAGGATGTGCAGCGCCGCCTTGTATTGCGCAGCTGCGGCGCGCGCGGCGGTCGCGCCCTCGCCATCGGCCTTGTTGACCGCCAGCATGTCGGCGAGCTCGATGATGCCCTTCTTGATGCCCTGCAATTCGTCGCCGGCATTGGGCAGCATCAGCACCAGGAAGAAATCGGTGAGGTCGGCCACCGCCGTCTCCGACTGGCCGACGCCGACCGTCTCGACCAGGATGACGTCGAAGCCGGCGGCTTCGCAAAGCAGCATGGTTTCGCGCGTCTTCGCTGCGACGCCGCCCAGCGTCCCGGAGGAGGGCGAGGGGCGGATATAGGCGTTCGGGTCGATGGCGAGCTGGGCCATCCGGGTCTTGTCGCCGAGGATCGAGCCGCCGCTGCGCGTCGAGGACGGATCGACCGCGAGCACAGCGACCTTGTGGCCCTGGCCGGTCAGATAGCTGCCGAGCGCGTCGATCGTCGTCGACTTGCCGACGCCAGGAACGCCGGTGATGCCGACCCGGATCGCTTTGCCGGTATGTGGCAGCAGGCGCGAGAGCAGGGCCTGCGCCTGTTCGCGATGGTCGGCGCGCCGGCTTTCCGCGAGCGTGATCGCCCGTGCCAGCGCGGCGCGCTCGCCCTTGAGAATCGCATCGCCGAGCGCCGTGAGATCGACCATGCCCGCTGGTAACAAGCGAGCGCCCGCAACGGAAGCGAGGCTTTCGGCGGCCCAGGCCGTCATCCCCACTCTTGCCAAGCGGCGAGGAGGGTGAGACGAGTCCCGCGGGGTGCGGAGAGCCTGTCGCGTGTCCGGCTTGCGGTTTGTCGTTCTCGTCTCACTGTTGTCGCTCGTGCTCGCCGCCTGCGGTGGCCCGCCGCGTGTTCTGGTGGTTTCGGCGGCGAAGCCCGAGGACACCGTCGGTACGGTCCGCATCTTCGTCGCGACCTCGCGCGCCACGACCGGGCAGCCCGAGTATTTCAGCGGGGAGCGCAGCCCTTCGGTCGGCTTCGCCCGGCTCGATATCAGCGTTCCGCGCGCCCATCAGGTCGGCCAGGTCGAGTTGCCGGGCAGCGTCACCAGCGCCGGCGATCCGGCAAGCCATTTCACTGTCAGCGCCGTCGAGCGGCTGACCGAGCCGGAAATCCTGAAGCAGGTGCGGGCGGAGGTCGCCCGGCGCCCGCCAAGCGAGCGCGAGGTGCTGGTCTTCGTCCACGGCTTCAACACCAATTTCGCCGACGCCGCATTTCGCTTCGCCCAGATCGTCACCGATTCCGGCTTCAAGGGCGTGCCGGTGCTGTTTACCTGGCCTTCGCGTGCCCGGGTGCTCGCCTATCCCTATGATCGCGACAGCGCCGACTTCTCGCGCGATGCGCTCGAGACCGGCCTGCGCGTGATCGCCCGTGACCTCGGCGCCAACCGCTTCGACATCCTCGCGCATTCGATGGGGACGCTGCTGACGGCCGAGACCCTGCGCCAGGCGGCGATCCGCGGCGACGGCAGCTTCGGGGGCAAGCTGCGCAACGTCATGCTTGCGGCGCCCGACATCGATCTCGACGTGTTCAAGACCCAACTCGCCACGATCAGGCGGCCGGTGACCGTCTTCGTCTCCTCGGACGATCGCGCGCTCGACTTCTCGCGCCAGTTCGCCGGGGACAAGGCCAGGCTCGGGGCGATCTCGGAGAAGGATACCGACGTCGTCGCCGATCTGCGCAAGGCCGGGGCGACGATCATCGATCTCTCGAAAGACCGCAGCAGCGACGACTACAATCACGGCAAGTTCGCGACGACACCGCGCATCGTTCAAATGATCGGCAAGCGGCTCAGCGACGATGGTCTCGATGGCAGCACGAGCGGCAGCATGCTTGGGCTCGACTCAAAGGCCTCGCCATCCTTCGCCGCGCGCGACAAATGACTGCCCAATTCTGGCCGCGTTGATCAGGCCTTAAGGGTTGGCGGCCAGAAGGTCCGCACGCCCCCAATCCTGGACCTCGCCAGTGACCTCGCCTTCGCGACACGCCGTTTCACGCCGCTCCTTCGTCGCCCTGCTCGGGGCGGGACTGGCCGGTTGCGCGCAGAGCGAAGCCTCCGTCTCGCCTTTCGTCGGGCCGGCGGATTCGTCCAGCTTCGGCAAGGAGCCGCAGCTTCTGGTTGCGACCACCCGCAAGCCGATGGGCGACCGCGCACCCTATTTCGGCTCGGAGCGCGGCACCGGGCTGACCTTCGCCGAGGTAAGGCTGTCGGCGCCAGGCCGCGGCGTCGCTGCGCAGGTGAGCTCCGTCGTCAGCGGTGACTGGGCCGTGCTCGGCGTGACCCGGCGCAGTGCGAGCGATGCCGCCCGCGCCTTCTCGGACGCTGCGACCGGCCGCGACGTGCTGCTCTACGTCCACGGCTTCAACGAGACCTTCGAATCGGCCGCACGCAGCGCCGGCCAGCTTTCGCATGCGCTCGCCTTCGAGGGGCGCACGGCGCTGTTCACCTGGCCGTCCGGCGGCGGCCTGCTCGCCTATGCCTATGATCGCGAAAGCGCGCTCTGGTCGCGTGACGGCTTCGTCCAGACGCTGAAGGCGCTGGTCGCCAACCCGACGATCGGGCGGATCAACATCGTCGCGCATTCGATGGGCAGCTTCCTGACGATGGAAGGTCTGCGCGAGCTGCGTGATTTCGAGGGGCTGTCCGACCGGATCGGGGCCGTCGTGCTGGCCTCGCCCGATGTCGACATCGACGCTTTCGAGCAGACTGTGCCGCGGCTCGGGCCGATCGCCCAGCGCATGACCGTGATCATCGATCCCGGCGACAAGGCGCTGGCGATCTCCTCGCGCATCGCCGGCGGCGTCGCCCGCGCCGGCGCCGCCGATCGCGAGCGGCTGGAGCAGCTCGGCGTGCGCGTCGCCGACACGGCCGGCCGCGGCTGGAGCCTGCTGCGCCACGACCTCTTCCTGTCGAACAGCGAAGTGACGCAGGTCGTACGCCGCGCCATCGACCGGGCGCGCTCCTGAGAACGGAGGCGGGAGCCTCCGTACCCGGGTCTTGCCGCGTCAGCCGGCCGGCTTAAGCGCGATGACCGAGCGCGCCGCCTTTTCGATCGCCTCGCGCGAATAGAGCAGCGGCGCATAATCGCCGGCTGCCCAGAGCGGGGCGAGATCGCGATAGTGCGGGCTGTAGGCGTCGCCCGACTGGCCCGGCGTATTGATGAAGCGGCTGTCGTCCCAGTTGCCGACATCCAGCACCATGCGGAACGAGGCGCCTGCGATCACCCTGAAGTCGGAGATGCGGTAGGAGGCCGCGCGCGGGCTGAAGGCCGAGCCGCCCATGGCGAGCCGGCCGACATTGAGCTGTGCCCGATCCGGGCCGCCGGCGAGCGGCGACAGGGCATGATCGAACTGGGCGTGGTGAATCTTGCCCCAGTTCCATGTCGCCGTGTCCGGGCCGAGCGTCTGCCGCAACTCCTCCATCGCCGCTTTCAGCGTCTCGAGCAGCAAGGCATTGCGCGCTGCCTTCGGCTCGGCGCCGAGCGCGTTGTCCGGCGCTTCGAGATAAGCGACCACCGCCGCGACATCGAGCGGGCCAATGACGCTGCGCGCCTTCTCAGGTACTGCCTTGGCCGTCAGGGCGCGCCCGAGATGCTTGCTCATCCAGACCTCGGACAAAGCAGCAGCAGCGCTGTCGACCGCGATCTCCTGGTTCCAGCCCTTGATCAGCTTCAGGCCTTCGGCCGTGACGGGATCGTCCGACGACAGCGGCGCCAGCAGGACGGCGAGCTTGCGGGCATTCTCGGAATTGTCGTCGTTCTGCAGGGCCATCGCGTCGGCGAGCGTCACCTTGTTCTTGGTGCCGAGCACGGCCTTGATCCGGTTGATCCGCGAAGGATCGGACCATTCGTAGCCGATGCGCTTGGAGAGCAGCGGATGGTCCTTCGGGATGTTCATCTCGTTGGCGGTGGCGAAGAAGCCCTCGGTCGGGTTGAAGACCTCGGGCAGTTCGCCGGCCTTGAGGAAGCCGGTCCATTCATAGCGTCCGTCGCCGGGCACCGGCATCAGGCCGTCATGGTTCGGCCGCTGCGGCGCGCGCCCGCCGACGATCCAGCCGATATTGCCCTTGTTGTCGGCATAGACCTGGTTCTCGGATGGCGCGCCCCATTCGGCCATCGCCTTCTTGAAGCCAGGCCAGTCCTTCGCCGTCATGTATTCGGCCGAGTTGAAATAGGCCGAGGTTCCCGGCTCGAACCAGACCGTGCGGATGGCGAAGGCGCGCTTCTCGTCGGGCTCGGCCTTCATGACAGGGCCGTGGCGGGTGAATTTCAGGTCGATCTGGCGCGGCGCCTCGCCCTTGACCTCGATCGTCTCGCTGACGGTCCTCATCTCCTCCCAGCCGCTGCCATAGCGATACTGGTTCGGATTGGCCGGGTTGGTCTCGTAGACGTAGAGGTCCTCCTGATCGATCGCAAAGATCGTCAGGCCGAAGGCGATCTCGCCGTTGTGGCCGATCGAGATGCCGGGCAGGGCCGGCTCGCCGGCGCCGATCACCGAAAGACCCGGCGCGTTGAGATGCACGACATAGCGCAGCGACGGCACCCCGTGGGCGCGGTGCGGATCGTTGGCCAGGATCGGCCGGCCGGTCGCGGTGCGGCTGGCGGCGATCGTCCAGTTGTTCGAGCCGATGGTCGAGACGCTGTCTCCGGCTGCGGCGAAGATGGCGTCGCGGTCGAGCGCAGCGCGCTTCTCGCCGGGCGCGGCGAAGGTGACGTCGCGCGTCGCAAGATTGTAGTCGTCGAGGATATCAGGCTTGATCGCGCAGGGATCGAGCCCATCGGGCACCGTGGTCTTCACGCTCGGTTCCAGCACGCGCCGGAAGCGGTCGGCCTCGATGCCGGCGGCGCAGGCGACGCGAGCTCGCACCACCTCGGATAGCACATTGCGGGTCAGGCCATGGCTGCGGATGCGCACGACGTCCTCGGCGCTCCAGCGATCCGGCAAGGTGCCGGCGACGCGGAAATCAAGCGGCAACGGCTGCTTGCCGGCTCGCACCTCGTCGACGCGGGCATTGATGCCGGCGACGAAGGCGTCGGTATAGGCCTTGGCGTCGGGCCCGTAGGCCGCCCATTCCTTGTCCATCTCGCCGCGATAGAGGAAGAGCCGGGCGGCGCGGTCCTGCGCGACATAGGACGGGCCGAAATCCTTGGCCAGCAGCCCGAGCCCGCGCTTGCGCCAGAGATCGATCTGCCAGAGCCGGTCGCGCGCCGCATTGTAGCCTTGCAGGAAGAGGGCATCGCGGGACGAGGCGGCATAGATGTGCGCCACGCCCCATTGATCGAGGATCAGCTCGGCCGGCCCCTGCAGCCCGGCGACCGTCTGTTCGGAGCGCTTCACGGCGCTGGACAGCTCGGCCTTCGCGGGCAGGCATCCGGCGATGGTGACGGCGGCGATGGCAAACAGCGACGCTGCGCCGTGGGCGCGATCTGCTCTGCTCATGGTGTTCCTCCGTGCGGCCCGTCTTTGGCGACGGGCCTTGCCGGGGGAGCTTAGGGGGAGAGTGGAGGCCGGCCACCGCTCCTGGCCACATGGCGGCCCTGCCGCGTCGGCATGTGATCTGGATCGTTCCTTGCGCGTGCCCGGTTAGAGCGGCGGCAGGCCGACGCGCTTCTTGATCGTCGCCAGGGCGAAGTTGGATTCGACCGACTGGACGCATTTCAGCCGTGTCATCTTCTGCTTCAGGAAGCGCTCATAGCCCTCGATGCCGTCGGTCAGCACGCGCAGCAGATAGTCCTGGCTGCCGGTCATCAGATAGCACTCCGCGACCTCAGGCCAGGTCTCGACTGCCTTCTCGAACTCGGCGATCTGCTCCGTGTTCTGCTGGCTGAGCCGGACCGAGACGAAGACGCTGAAGGGCAGGCCATAGGCCTTGGGGTCGACGATCGCCGAATAGCCCCTGATGACGCCGGTCTCTTCCAGTCGCTTCAGCCGGCGCAGGCAGGGCGTCGGCGACAGGCCGACCTTCTCCGACAGCTCCTGATTGGTGATGCGGCCATCCTCCTGGAGCAGGGAGAGCATGCGGCGGTCGATCGTATCGAGCATGGTCTGCTCCTTCGCGCTGATCTTCGAGCAGGAAGCTGCAAAATCTTGCTCTAGAGCACGGGTGATCGTTCATGCAATGGCCTTAGGATCGTCCTAGGCTCGCGTCACCAGGCCGCATCGGCCGGCGAGGAGGCAGTCATGAGCGACGACAACTATCATAAGGACCGGATCGCCAACCGCCGGCTCCACCCCGAGACGCTGATGATGGGCTATGGCTATTCGCCGGCCATGTCGGAAGGCGCGCTCAAGCCGCCGGTCTTCCTGACCTCGACCTTCGTCTTCGAGAACGCCCAGCAGGGCAAGGACTTCTTCGACCTGACCTCCGGCCGCCGCCAGCTCAAGCCGGGCGAGAAGTCGGGCCTGGTCTATTCGCGCTTCAACCATCCCAACATGGAGATCCTCGAGGATCGCCTGGCGATCTGGGACGAGGCGGAAGCCTGCGCCGTCTTCGCCAGCGGCATGGCGGCGATCGCAACGACCTGCTTCGCCTTCCTGCGACCGGGCGACACCATCGTCCACAGCCGGCCGCTCTATGGCGGCACCGAGACGCTGCTGAAGAACCAGATGGGTGCCTTCGGCGTCACGCCCTTCGGCTTCACCGACGGCGTCGACGTCGCGCAGATGCGCAAGGTCGCGCAGGACGCCGCCGCCAAGGGCCGGGTCGCGATGATCCTGGTCGAGACCCCGGCCAACCCGACCAACGGCCTTGTCGATCTCTCGGCCTGCAAGGCTATCGCCGACGAGCTGGAGATGTCGCAGGGGCATCGTCCGCCGGTCGTGGTCGACAACACCATGCTCGGCCCGATCTTCCAGAAGCCGCTGAAGCACGGCGCGGACCTGACCTTGCTGTCGCTGACCAAATATGTCGGCGGCCACAGCGATCTCGTCGGCGGCTCGATCAGCGGCTCGAAGGCGCTGGTGCGGCAGGTGAAGAGCTGGCGCGGCTCGCTCGGTACCCAGCTCGATCCGAACTCCTGCTGGATGCTGATGCGCTCTCTCGAGACGCTCGACATCCGCATGCATCGCGCCAACGAGAATGGCCGCAAGGTCGCCGACTATCTGCGCAAGCATCCGAAGATCGCCAAGGTCCATTATCTCGGCGATCTCGCTGAGGGCGACCCGCGCAAGGCCGTGTTCGACCGGCAATGCGTCGAGCCAGGCTCGACGTTCGCCTTCGACGTCAAGGGTGGCGAGAAGGAAGCCTTCGCCGTGCTCGATAACCTGCAGATCATGAAGCTCGCGGTCAGCTTAGGGGGCACCGAGACTCTGGTCTCGCATCCCGCCGCGATGACCCATTCCGGCGTCGCCCGGGAACTGCGCGAGGAGATCGGCCTCACCGACGCACTGATCCGCATCTCGGTCGGCATCGAGAATATCGAGGACCTGATCTCGGATCTCGCCCAGGCGCTCGACGCCGCGTGAGGGCAGGGCGGCGCCGCATCCTCGCCGCGGCGCTCGCCGCCACGCTGCTCGGCGGCCCGGCTTTGGCCGAGCCGCAGACCGAGAGTGTGGCGCAGACCATCTGCCGCCTGATCGAAGGCGCCGCGAAGACGCATGGCCTGCCGGTCGCCTTCTTCACCCGCCTGATCTGGCGCGAGAGCAGTTTCCGGCCGAACGTCGTCAGCCCGGCCGGGGCGCAGGGCATCGCCCAGTTCATGCCGGGCACGGCGAGCGAGCGCGGCCTCGCCGACCCGTTCGATCCCGAGGCGGCGATCCCCCATTCGGCCGCCTTCCTCGCAGCGTTGAAGAACCAGTTCGGCAATCTCGGCCTCGCCGCTGCCGCCTACAACGGCGGGCCGAACCGTGTCGCGCGCTGGGTCGAGCGTGGCGGCATGCTGCCCTATGAGACGCAGGCCTATGTCCGCTTCATCACCGGCCGCCCCGTCGAGGAATGGCGGCTCGGCGCAGGCGAGACGCCGCCGCCGGCGACGCGCGAGGAGACCGATTGCCTCGCAACGGTGGCTTCGATCCGCATCACCACGCCGGCCGTGCTGGTCGAGGGCGCCTATGGGCCGTTCGGCGTGCAGCTCGCCGGCAACACCTCGAAGGCGCGCGCCATCGCCTCCTATCAGCGTGTCGCGGCGCGCTTCGCTTCGCTGCTCGCCGCCAAGCCGACCATGATCCTGGGCTCGGCCGTGCCGGGACGGGGGAGGGGCCGCTTCTACCGGGTCAGGCTTCCGGCGCAGAGCCTGCGCGAGGCGACATTGACCTGCAATCGCCTGCGGCAGGCGGGCGGAGCCTGCCTGGTGCTGCGGAACTAAACGATCTGCTGCGGCCTTCGGTATTGGTCATCCCGGACAAGCCGCGCAGCGGCGCCGATCCGGGATCCATTCCTGAAGCTCGATCGGAAAGGTTCCGGAATGGGTCCCGGGTCTCCCTTCGGTCGCCCGGGACGACTCGCGTTTGAATCGCGAAGCCGCTGTGCGAGGGACACTATAACCCCACCCGGCCCCAGCCCGGCAGCTTGAGCGCCGGCCGCTGCAGGTCGAAGCCCGCCACCAGCCCGAGCAGGTTGATCTCGACGCCCTCGACCCAGCCGAAGGTGACCCCCGCGAGCCCGTAGAGCGAGGCTTGCAGCCCGGTGCGACTTGGCGTGAGGCCGGCATAGAGGCCGCCTTCGCGCCAGTCCTTGCCGATCGCGGTCGGCGGCAGGGCACGGCCAAGCTCCGGCACTTCGGAAAGGATGTGCTGGACGAAGCTGTTCGAGTTCGGCCCAGGCCAGGCGGCATAGGAACCATACTCGCTGTAGCTATAGCTCTTCACGGCGTCGCGGATGCGCGGGATCAGCGCCTCGGCTGCCTGCCCTTTGATCTCGCCGACCAGCTCCGGGACATTGCCATACCAGCGCCCGTCGGCGACGCGCACGTTGACGCGTACCGGGTTGCCCCAGCCGACGACGTCGAAGCGGGTATAGGCAGGGGCGTTCTTCTCCTTGACCACGACCCAGGAGTGATGGGCGAAGACGCCGCGCCAGCGTCCGACCCGGGCGGCGAAGATGTGGACAGTCGCTTCGGGCGCGATGGCGGGCGCCGGCAGCAGCGCGGCGCTCGACCAGTCGGCGCGGGCCCAGTCGGGCGCGCGCGCCTGCCATTGCCACCAGGCGGCATGCGTGCCGAGCGGCAGGAGGAAGAAAACCGCGAAAAAGAGGAAAAAGCGCCGGATCATTCTTCTGCGGAAAATAGGGCGCGAGGCGGGGCCGCAACAAGGCGCGACGGCGCGTCACCGATCACGAAATCGAGGTTGAGGCTTCGTCGCAAGCTGCTAGCGTGCAGCCGCGAAATCAAAGGAGGGGCAGATTGCGCACGTTGACGTCGGTTATGCATAGAGTGGCCGCTGCGGTGGCTTTCGGGCTCGTTCTGGCGGCCAGCCCGGCTAGGGCGCAGGACAACAAGGAACTGCGCATCTTCAACTGGTCGGACTACGTCAATCCGGAGGTGCTCGATGCCTTCAAGAAAGAGACCGGCATCACCGTCGTCTACGACACCTTCGACCAGATGGAGACAGTCGAGACCAAGCTGCTTGCCGGCAAGACCGGCTACGACCTCGTCGTCGTCACCGCTTCCTTCCTGCCACGCCATATTCCGATCGGACTCTATACGCCGATCGACACCGCCAAGGTGCCGAACCTCAAGCACGCCTGGCCCGAGATCAGGCAGCGTCTGGCCAAATACGATCCCGGCAACAAATACGCCGTGAATTACATGTGGGGTACCACCGGGATCGGCTACAACGTCGCCAAGGTGAAGGAACGGCTCGGTAACGACGCGGTCATCGACAGCTGGAACATCGTCTTCGATCCGGAGAAGCTGAAGAAGCTCTCCAATTGCGGCGTGCATGTGCTCGACGCGGTCGAGGAGATGTTCCCGGCGGCACTGCGCTATCTCGGGCTCGATCCCGATTCGAAGAAGGAGGCCGATCTCGAAAAAGCCGGCGAGTTGCTGCGCAAGATCCGCCCGCACATCCAGAAGTTCCATTCGTCGGAGTACATCAACGCGCTCGCCAACGGCGATATCTGCCTTGCGGTGGGCTATTCCGGCGACGTGCTGCAGGCGAAGAAGCGCGCGGTCGAGGCCAAGAACAAGGTCGAGATCAGCTACGTCATCCCGAAGGAAGGCGCGCTGATGTGGTTCGATTCTTTCGTGATCCCGAAGGATGCCGGCAACCAGGATGCGGCGCTGCAGTTCATCGACTTCGTCAACCGGCCGGAGATGGCGGCGAAGAACTCGGACTTCATCCAGTACGCCAACGGCAATCTCGCGGCCAAGCCGCTGCTCTCGGCCGAGGTTCGCGACAATCCCGGCATCTATCCGACCGACGCGGTGATGAGCCGCCTCTACACGATCACGCCCTACGACCAGAAGACGCAGCGGGTGGTCAACCGGCTGTGGACCCGCGTCAAGAGCGGCAGGTGAACAGGCCGGAGGCCGGGGGAAGGCGCGCCTCGCCGGGCAGCGTCCGGCGCGACTTCCAGCCCTGGAACGACCCGGCGGCGAAACCGCTGGTCGAGTTCAGGAACGTCACCAAGCGCTTCGGCACGGTGACCGCGGTCGACCGGCTCTCGCTTGCGATCCACCAGCGCGAGTTCTTCGCGCTGCTGGGGCCGTCTGGCTGCGGCAAGACCACGCTGATGCGCATGCTCGCCGGCTTCGAGCAGCCCGACGCGGGCGAGATCCTGCTTGATGGCGTCGACATCACCGCGGTGCCGCCGCACCAGCGGCCGGTCAACATGATGTTCCAGTCCTATGCGCTGTTCCCGCATCTCAGTGTCGGCGACAACATCGCCTATGGGCTGAAGCGCGAAGGCCTGCCCAAGGCCGAGATCGCCCAGCGCGTCGAGACCATGCTGGGCCGCGTCCGCTTGAAAGGCATGGAGAATCGCCGGCCGGACCAGCTCTCCGGCGGCCAGCGCCAGCGCGTCGCGCTCGCCCGCGCTTTGGTCAAGCAGCCCAAGCTGCTGCTGCTCGACGAGCCGCTCGGCGCACTCGACAAGAAGCTGCGCGAAGAGACGCAATACGAGCTGATGGACCTGCAGGCCGATCTCGGCCTGACCTTCATGGTCGTGACGCACGACCAGGACGAGGCCATGACCATGGCCGACCGCATGGCGGTGATGGACCATGGCCGGCTGCTGCAGATCGCGCCGCCGGACCTGATCTACGAGGCGCCTTCCAGCCGCTTCGTCGCCGAGTTCGTCGGCGACATCAATCTGATCGAGGGCAAGGTCGCGGCTGTCGAAGGCGATCTCGTCACGCTGGAGAGCGGTCCTGCCGGGGTGATCGAGCTCGACGAGGATGCGCCGAGCTGCCGGCCTGGCGATGCGCTCACCGTCGGCCTGCGCCCCGAGAAGATCGCGCTCAGCCACGACGAGCCCGCGCAGGGCGTCAACAAGGTCGCCGGCGAGATCTGGGATATCGGCTATCTCGGCGACATGACCATGGTCCAGGTCATGGTCGGTGGCGACGAGGGCAAGCTCTTCAAGGTCTCGCTCACCAACCGCACGCGGCGGATCGAGCGGCCCTTCGCCTGGGAAGACAAGGTCTGGCTCTCCTGGGACGTCGAGGCCGGCATGGTGCTGGTGTCGTGAGCACGCCGGTCCCCCGAGCCAGCGGAACGGGGCGCGGCCTGCTGGTCGCGGCCATTCCCTATCTCTGGCTCATCGCCTTCTTCCTGGCGCCCTTCGTCATCGTGCTCCGGATCGCGCTGTCGGACGCCGCGACCGACCAGCCGCCCTATGCGCCGCATTTCCCCGGCATCGGCCAACTCGGCGAGTTCCTCGGCGCGCTCGATCTCGAGAACTTCCGCCTGCTCGGCGACGACCCGCTCTACTGGCAGAGCTATCTGTCTTCGCTGCGCATCGCGGCGCTGACGACGCTGATCGCGCTCGCGATCGGCTATCCGCTCGCCTATGCGATGGCGCTTGCTCCCAAGCGTTGGCAGGGCATGCTGCTGGTCCTCGTCATCCTGCCGTTCTGGACCTCCTTCCTGATCCGCGTCTACGCCTGGATCGGTATCCTGCGGCCGGACGGGTTGCTCGACATGGCGCTAATGGGCATCGGGCTGACCTCCGAGCCGGTGCGCCTGCTCAACACCGACGCCGCGGTGCTGATCGGCATGGTCTATTCCTATCTGCCCTTCATGGTGCTGCCGCTGTTCTCTACCTTGCAGAAGCTCGACGGCACCTTGTTGGAAGCGGCCTCCGATCTCGGCGCGAAGCCGCTGACCACTTTCCTGACCGTGACCCTTCCGCTCTCGATCCCCGGCATCCTCGCCGGCTCGGCTTTGGTCTTCATCCCGGCGATCGGCGAGTTCGTCATCCCCGATCTGCTCGGGGGCTCCGACACGCTGATGGTCGGCAAGGTGCTCTGGAACGAGTTCTTCTCCAACCGCGACTGGCCGCTGGCTTCGGCGGTGGCGATCGTGCTGCTCGTCGTCCTCGTCCTGCCGCTGATGCTGCTGCAGCGGGCGCGCGGAGCGACCCAATGAGGCGCTTTGGAGCCTTCCATCTGGCCGCGCTCCTCGCCGGCTTCGCCTTTCTCTATCTGCCAATCGTCGGGCTGATCGCCTATTCCTTCAACGCCTCGCGGCTGGTGACGGTCTGGGGCGGCTTCTCGACGCATTGGTATGGCGCGCTGCTACGCAACGAACCCTTGCTCGACGCGGCCTGGCTGACGATCCGCGTCGCGCTGGTCTCGGCGACTCTGGCGACAGTCCTCGGGACGCTGGCGGCGCTGGCGCTGGCGCGCTACCGGGTCTTCGCGGGACGCATGCTCTTCTCCGGCATGGTGATGGCGCCATTGGTCATGCCCGAAGTGATCACCGGCCTGTCGCTGCTGTTGCTCTTCGTCGCCGGCGAAGTCGAGCGTGGCTACTGGACCGTCGTCATCGCCCACGCGACCTTCAGCCTCGGCTTTGCCTGCATCGTCGTGCAGGCGCGCCTCGCCGGCTTCGACCGCTCGCTGGAAGAAGCTGCGCGTGATCTCGGTGCGACGCCGACGGAAACGTTCCGGACCGTGACGCTGCCGCTGATCTGGCCGGCAGTCGCCGCTGCCTGGATGCTGGCCTTCACGCTCTCGCTCGACGATCTCGTCATCGCCAGCTTCACCACCGGGCCGGGCGCGACGACGCTGCCGATGCGGCTCTATTCGGCGATCCGCCTCGGAGTGACGCCCGAGATCAACGCCGCCTGCACGATCATGATCGCGGCGGTGGCGGTCGCGGTGATCGGGGCGTCCCTGCTGATGAAGCGGGACGCACTGGCCGGGCGGTGAGCTAAACGCTCGCTGAACGTCCCGCTCAAAGCCGGTTCAGCCGAGCCGCGCGATAGTGCCTGCCAGAGCGGGAAGCCTTTCCGCTCCGGCACAAGGAGACATCACGATGTTTCGCACGCTCGCTTCTGCCGGCCTCATCGCTGCCGCCGCGCTCGGGATCAGCGCGGCATCGCCCAGCAAGGCCGAGGCCGGCGTCCTGATCCAGCAGGCCTATTATGACGGCCCCGGCTATGGCTGGCGTGCGCCGCCGGCCTATGGCTACTGGGGCGTGCCGCGCTGGCGGCGCTACTACGAGGGCCCGCGCTTCTACGGCCCGCCGCCCCCGCCGCGCCACTATTACCGCTGGCGCGGTGGCTGGTGACCTTTGAAACCCAGTGGAGCGCGGCGCGTCACTCCGCCGCGCTCTTCTGCGTGTAGCCGAGGCGCTGGTTGAGCTCTTCCAGCAGCTTCTCGGCCGCATCGGCGATGACGGTGCCCGGCGGGAAGATCGCGCTGGCGCCGGCCGCGATCAGGGCGTCGAAATCCTGCGGCGGGATCACGCCGCCGACGACGATCATGATATCGGGCCGGCCGGCCTTGGCGAGCGCAGCCTTGAGTTCGGGCACCAGAGTCAGATGCCCGGCGGCCAGCGAGGATACGCCGACGATGTGGACGTCGTTCTCGACTGCCTGACGTGCCGCCTCCTCCGGAGTGGCGAAGAGCGGGCCGATATCGACGTCGAAGCCGAGATCGGCGAAGGCCGAGGCGATCACCTTTTGGCCGCGATCGTGCCCGTCCTGGCCCATCTTGGCGACGAGGATGCGCGGGCGGCGCCCGTCCGCTTCCTCGAAGGCCTCGCACATCAGCTGCACGCGCGTCACGGCAGGGTTCATCTCGCCGACCTCCCGCTTGTAGACGCCCGAGATCGCCTTGATCTCGGCGCGGTGGCGCCCGAAGACCTTCTCCATCGCCAGCGAGATTTCTCCCACTGTGGCCTTGGCCCGTGCCGCCTTGACGGCGAGGTCGAGGAGGTTGCCGTCGCCCTGCGCGCCATTGGTGAGGGCGGTGAGGGCGGCTTGCGTCTCGGCCTCGTTGCGCTCCGCCTTGAGCCGCCGGAGCTTGTCGAGCTGCTGGGCGCGGACCGAGGCATTGTCGACCTTGAGGACGTCGATCGCCGCCTCGTTCTCCGGCTTGAAGATATTGACGCCGATGATCGATTGCTGGCGGCCGTCGATGCGCGCCTGCGTCTTGGCGGCGGCCTCTTCGATCCTGAGCTTGGGGATGCCGGCCTCGATCGCCTTGGCCATGCCGCCCAGCTTCTCGACTTCCTGGATATTGCCCCAGGCCTTGGCGGCGAGCTCGGCGGTCAATCGCTCGACATAATAGGAGCCGCCCCAGGGATCGATGATCCGGTTGGTGCCGCTCTCCTGCTGCAGCACGATCTGGGTGTTGCGGGCGATCCGGGCGGAGAAGTCGGTCGGCAGCGCCAGGGCCTCGTCGAGCGCGTTGGTGTGCAGCGACTGGGTATGGCCCTGCGTCGCCGCCATCGCCTCGATCATCGTGCGCGGCACATTGTTGAACACGTCCTGTGCGGTCAGCGACCAGCCCGAGGTCTGGCAATGGGTGCGCAAGGGCAGCGACTTCTCGTTCTGCGCCCCGAAATCCTTGACCAGCTTGGCCCAGATCAGCCTGGCGGCCCGCAGCTTCGCCACCTCCATGAAGAAGTTCATGCCGATGGCCCAGAAGAAGGAGAGCCGCGGCGCGAAGACGTCGACGCCTAACCCTGCCCGTTGCCCGGCGCGGATATATTCGACCCCGTCGGCGAGGGTGTAACCGAGCTCGAGGTCCTGCGTCGCTCCGGCCTCCTGCATGTGGTAGCCGGAGATAGAGATCGAGTTGAACTTCGGCATGTTCGCCGAGGTGTAGGCGAAGATGTCGCCGATGATCCGCATCGAGGGCGAGGGCGGGTAGATATAGGTGTTGCGGACCATGAACTCCTTGAGGATGTCGTTCTGGATAGTCCCCGAGAGCTTGGCCGCCGGCACGCCCTGTTCTTCTGCCGCGACGATGTAGAGCGCCAGCACCGGCAGGACCGCGCCGTTCATCGTCATCGACACGCTCATCTGGTCGAGCGGGATGCCGGAGAACAGCGTGCGCATGTCGTAGATCGAGTCGATCGCGACGCCGGCCATGCCGACATCGCCGCCGACGCGCGGATGGTCGCTGTCATAGCCGCGATGGGTGGCGAGATCGAAAGCGACCGAAAGGCCCTTCTGGCCGGCGGCGAGATTTCGCCGATAGAAGGCATTCGAATCCTCGGCCGTGGAGAAGCCGGCATATTGCCGGATCGTCCAGGGCTGATTGACGTACATCGTCGGGTAGGGACCGCGCAGATAGGGCGCGATGCCCGGCAGCGTGTTGACAAAGGGCAGGCCGTCGCGGTCGGCGGCGGTGTAGAGCGGCTTGACCGGAATGTCTTCCGGGGTTTGCCAGAGTTCGCCTGCGGCCTGGGGGGCGGCCGCGCCGGCCGCATCGTCGGCGAAAGCGAGCTTCGTGAAATCCGGGATCGCGGTCATGGCTTGCTCCCGTCTGGCCTGTCCCACCAATGGTGGAAATGATGCACCGGTCCGTGGCCGCGGCCAACCTTGACCGCGTCCGAGGCCGCGATCGCGGCCGATATGTAGCGTTTCGCCAGCGCCACCGCCTCGTTGAGGGCGATGCCATGGGCGAGGCCCGAGGCAATCGCCGACGACAGCGTGCAGCCGGTGCCATGCGTGTTCTTGGTGGCGATGCGCGGCGCGACCAGGCGCTCGCGCCGGCCATCCTTGCCGATCAGGATGTCGACGCTGTCGTCGCCGCTGCCGTGGCCGCCCTTGACCAGCACATTGGCCGGGCCGAGCGCCAGCAGCGCCTCGGCCTGCTCAGCCGCGGCATCCTCGGTCTCAGCCATGGCAGTACCGAGCAGCGCCGCCGCCTCGGGCAGGTTCGGCGTGACGATCGTGCAGAGCGGCAGCAGGCGACGCTTCAGCGCCTCGATCGCATCTTCCTGCAGGAGTCGCCCTCCTGAAGCCGCGATCATAACCGGGTCGAGCACGATGTTCTTCGCGTTGTGGCGTTCGAGCCCATCAGCGACGGTCTCGATCAGCTCGGCGGTGGCGAGCATGCCGATCTTGACCGCATCGACCGAAAGGTCGTCGAAGACGGCGCCTAGCTGCGCGGCGACGAAATCGGCCGGCACCGGATGGATCGCAGTGACCGCGGTGGTGTTCTGCGCGGTCAGCGCGACGATGACGCTGGCGCCATAAACCTGATGCGCCGCGAAGGTTTTGAGGTCGGCCTGGATGCCGGCGCCGCCGCTGGAGTCGGAGCCGGCGATGGTGAGGGCGATCGGCATGCCTATCCCTTGCTCGTGCTGACTGGGGATATGGCGATCGCCAGCGCATCCTGCAGCACGGCGATGGCGTCGCAGCCGGCGAAGATGAAGTTCGTCACCCCGGCCTCGCGCAGTGCGGCCTCCTGTTCACCGGGACGGCCGGCGAGCCAGACCGTCGCGCCGGCTGCCGTCAGCGCTGCCGCAGCGGCTACTGCCTCGGCGGCATAGCTCTCATCCGAGCCGCAGAGGCAAGCGAGCTTCGCGCCAGAAGCGCGGAAGGCTGCGACCAGCGCGTCGAGATCGGTCGCGCCGGCCTTGGCGAAGCCGTCGCCGGAGGGCGCAGCGATGCCGCCGGCCTCGAACAGATTGCGGGCGAAACCGGAGCGGGCGGTGAACCCTGCGATCGGGCCCAGCGTCGCGAGGAACGCCTTCGGCCGCTCGCCGGCGGCTTGCGCGATATCGGCGCTGGCGCGCAGCGCCTCGAACGGCTCGGCCAAACGGATGCTCGGCAGGGCCTCGACAGTGATCGCAGCACCGGTCGCGTCGTTGCCGGGCATGGGGGGCGGCGGAGCCAGCACCGAAACCGAGGCTTCCGACAGATTCGGAAATTCGCTCGTGCCGGTGATTGGCTCGCGTCGGGTTGCAATCGCCTTTGCCCGGGCGTCGCGCTCGCGCGCCAGCCCCTTCTGGATATGGCCGTTGGCGAGCGCGCCGACGATCCCAGTCAGGCCATCGGCGCTTTCCGCCTCAAGGTCCTGGAACTTGCGCCAGCCCTGCTCGCACAGCGCCTGCGTCAACGCCTCGAAGCCACCGGCTCCGGCCGCCGGATCGGCGACGCGCCAGAGATTGGCTTCTTCGAGCAGGATCAATTGGGTGTTGCGGGCGATGCGCCGTGCGAAGCCGTCGGGCAGGCCGAGCGCCGCGGTGAAGGGCTGGACGCCGATCGAATCGGCGCCGCCGACGCCCGCCGAGAAGGCGGCGATCGTGCCACGCAGCAGATTCACCCATGGATCGCGCCGGGTCAGCGAGCGCCAGGCCGTCTCGGCATGAATGAAGACGGGTTTGGGTTCAAGTCCGCAGGCGCGCTGCACCCGGTCCCAGAGCAGGCGTGCGGCCCGCAGCTTGGCGACTGTGACGAACTCGTCGGCATCAGCAACAAGGGTGAAGGAGATGGCGTCGCGCGCCTCGGCGAGCGGGATGCCCTGCGCTTCCAGCAGGCGCAGATAGGTCACGGCTGTCGCCAGGACGGCGCCGAGTTCCTGCGCTTCGGTCGCGCCGGCCTCGTGCCAGGTGCGGCCGTCGGCGGCGAGGAAGGGGCCGGTGAAGCCGCGCGCCTTCAGATTGCCGATCGTCTCCGTGATGCGCTTGCCGAGCTCTGGCAATGGCACCGCGAGTGAACCGGAGCTGGCGAGCACGCCGATCGGCTCCATGCCGAAATCGATCTGGAGCGAGGAGGGTGCGTGGCCACGCTTGTCGACAAGATCAGCCAGCAGCAACGCATGCTTGCGGCCACCGGGAGCCGGGTCGAGGCGCAGGCGGACGAGATCGAGCATGACACCGTCGAGGGTGGCGTCGAGAGCATCTACAGAGGTCGCGTTGAGCCCGAAGCCGCGCGCCGCGGGAGCGCCGGCGAAACTCAGGCTGAGGGAATCGGCGCCGCCTTCCAGCTCGGCGAGGGCGAGCCTTGCTGCTTCAGCCGTATCAGGGTGATCGATGCGGGCCGCGACGCGCCAGCGCCCAGCCTCGGCGCGTAAGGGGCGTGCGCCTCCCTCTGCCGCGGCTTCGTAAAGCGGTTCGATCCGGACACCGTCCGCCGTCCGCCCGACCAGCTTCTTCTCGAAATCGGCGCCCTTCAGTACCTTGTCGACAGCGGCGCGCCACTGCGCTTCGCCCGGGGTGGCGAATGCGTCCATGAAGGGCAGATCGGCGAGGACTGTCGAGGTCATCAGCAGCGAACTCCTTGCACGCGTTCCTCCCGCCATTCCTGTCGGGCGATGAAGCACACGCCAGTTGGCGGCCCATTGTGCAACCGCGAAGTCCTGATTGCCATGGCTCGGCGCGAACGCAAATGCCCCCTTGGTCGGAAAGCCGTGCCGAAATGCGCAACCCCGCGACAGGGAACTCCTATGCCCGCAAACGAAAACGCCACCCGGTAGGGCGGCGTTCCGGAAATTCGTGAGGGTTGGGTCGGCTCAGACGAACTGGCCGAGGCCCGGGATGGCGCCGACGATCGCGCCCATGGTGTCCTCGCCTGCCTTCTCGCGACCGACCGCGAACATCTCCTTCGAGACACTCTGGATCTGGCCCATCGACAGGCCGGCCCCCATCAGCTGGCCGCCGAGCGCCATCACGCCGCCGCCACCGCCCATCAGGCCGCCGATCGCGCCCATCAGGCCGCCCTTGGCGCCGCCTTCGGCCTCGGCCAGCTCCTGCGCACCCGGCAGCGCCGCCATCAGCTGGCCGATCTCGGCCGCGGGACCTTCCTTCTGCAGGAACGCGAGGATGATGCCGATCGCCTTCTTCGCCAGCGACTCGTCGAGGCCGGAAGCGGCCATGATGCGGGAGATCAGTTCTTCCATCGTGCGGTCCTCTTATGACGAGCTTGCTGGTGCTCTCAAGATAGTTTACACATAAACTATCTCGGATGGAAGCGATCTTCATGCTTCCGCCCAACGTTTCGGTTCGCTACACCCTGTCTACGACCTTATGGCAACGGAACAGGCGCGACCATGGCGGATGACGGCACGATCCTGATCGGCAAGAGCGAGAAGCCGGAGGTGCTGCTGCTCAAGCTCGCCAACCGCCACGGGCTGGTGACCGGCGCGACCGGCACCGGCAAGACTGTGACATTGCAGGTTTTGGCGGAAGGTTTTGCCAGGCACGGGGTGCCAGTCTTCGCCGCGGACATCAAGGGTGACCTGTCCGGCATCGCCGCGCCCGGCAATTCCAAGCCGCCCTTCGTCAAGCGCGCCGAGGAGCTCGGGCTGAAATACGAGCCCGACCAGTTCACCACCGTGTTCTGGGACGTGTTCGGCGAGCAGGGCCACCCGGTCAGGGCAACGATCTCGGAGATGGGGCCGCTTTTGCTGGCGCGCCTGCTCGATCTCAACGACACCCAGGAAGGCGTGCTCAACATCGCCTTCCGCATTGCCGACGAACAGAAGCTGCTGCTGCTCGACCTCAAGGACCTGCGCGCGATCCTCGCCTTCATCGCCGAGAACGCCCAGGAGCTGACGACTAAATACGGCAACGTCACCTCCGCCTCGGTCGGCACGATCCAGCGCGCTCTGCTCGTGCTGGAGAACCAGAAGGGCGACCTGTTCTTCGGCGAGCCGGCGCTCGACATCAACGACCTGATGAAGACCGATCGCGACGGCCGCGGCATCGTCAACATCATGGCCGCCGACAAGCTGATGGCCAATCCCAGGCTCTACGCCACCTTCCTGCTCTGGCTGCTCTCTGAACTGTTCGAGCAGCTGCCGGAGGTCGGCGACCTCGACAAGCCCAAGCTCGTCTTCTTCTTCGATGAAGCGCATCTACTCTTCAACGGCGCGCCCAAGGCACTGCTCACCGCGGTCGAGCAGGTCGTGCGCCTGATCCGCTCCAAGGGCGTCGGCGTCTACTTCGTCACCCAGAACCCGCTCGACATCCCCGACACTGTGCTGGCCCAGCTCGGCAACCGCGTCCAGCACGCGCTGCGCGCCTTCACCCCGCGCGACCAGAAGGCGGTTCGGGCTGCCGCCGAGACCTTCCGGCAGAACCCCAAGATCAACACCGAGCAGGCGATCACCCAGCTCGCCGTCGGCGAGGCCCTGGTCTCGACGCTGGAGGGCAAGGGCTCGCCGACCATGGTCGAGCGCTGCCTGATCGCCCCGCCGATGGCGCAGGTCGGTCCGATCACGCCGCAGGAGCGGGCGCAATGCATGCGCGACTCCGGCTTCACCGGCAAATACGACACCATGGTCGACCGGGAGTCGGCCTATGAGGCGCTGATGAAGCGCAAGGGGATGAATGCCGAGGGCTCGCCGGTCGAGGCCTCCACGGACGGTGGCGGCGGCATCCTCGACACGATCGGCGGCTGGCTCGGCGGCCCGAAGGAGCGCCCGAAGACCGGCCCGGGCAGCCGCGGCGGGCCGCTGCCGCAGAGCATGGCCGAGAAGATCATAACCTCGGCGGCGCGCTCGGCCGCGACCTCGATCGGCCGCCAGGTCGGCAACGCGATCCTGCGCGGCGTGCTCGGGAGCCTCACCGGCGGGCGGCGGTAGCGAGCACAATTGCCGCATCTGGTAATTGTCATTCAGGTGCATTACATTTTGCTCCTGAAGGGAGTTTTAGCATGGCCTCGAATGCCTTGGTGCAGGCGCGTATCGACGCCGACGTGAAGGACCGCGCGACGGCGGTCCTTGAAGGGATGGGGCTCACCGTCTCGGATGCTGTGCGCATTCTGCTGACCCGCACGGCGAACGAGGGCGCATTGCCGCTCGAGCTCGTCAGCACCAGCGATGCACATGATGCCTGGTTCCGCGCGAAGGTGCTGCAGGCCCTGGCGGATGAACGCTCCGACATCGATGACGCCGAGGCCGAAGCCCGCTTCGCAGAGCGGCGCGCGGCCGCCTATCGCAAAGCTGGTGGCAAGGCGTGAGCAGGCTGGTCTGGGCGCCATTCGCCCTGGCCGATCGTGACGAGATCTTCAGCTATATCGAAGCCGATAGTCCGAAGGCAGCTGCGGAGGTCGATGAACGGATTGCCTCTGCGGCGCGTCGGCTGCTTCGGTTTCCAGAAAGTGGCAGGCCGGGCAGGGTCGCCGGCACCCGCGAACTGATTGTTCCGCGCACGCCCTATATCGCGGTCTATGCGGTGACTGCCGACAAGATCCGCATTCTTCGCGTCCTGCACGGTGCCCGGATGTGGCCTGATGACATGGATGAGGCGTAGGACGCTTTCACGATGCACGCCGCCATGCGCACGGACGGCTGGCATCCGGCGCGCGACTGGGCATGATGGCGCCACCGGAATCAGCCTCCAGTGAGCGCCATGTCCCAGCTTCCCGCAGTCCTCTCCCGCCTCGATGCCGATCTCGACGCTTCGCTGGTCCGCTTGTCGTCCTGGCTCGAAATCCCGTCGATCGGGACCGATCCGGCCTTCAATGCGCAGACGCGCCAGGCAGCCGAATGGCTGCGCCTTGATCTGGAAGGCCTCGGCTTCAAGGCCGAGCTGCGCGAGACTGGCGGCCATCCCGTCGTGCTGGCGCATCGCCCGAAGCCCGGCGCGCCGCATGCGCTGTTCTACGGCCATTACGACGTCCAGCCGGTCGATCCGCTGGAGCTGTGGGACAACGATCCGTTCAAGCCGGTCGTCAAGGAGATCGAGCCGGGGCGCAAAGCGATCCTCGCGCGCGGCGCCTGCGACGACAAGGGGCAGGTGATGACCTTCATCGAGGCGATCCGGGCCACGCTCGCCGAGACCGGCGACCTGCCGATCGGTCTCACCATCCTGGTCGAGGGCGAGGAGGAATCCGGCTCGGTCAACCTGCCGGGCTTCATCAAGGCCAATGCCGCCGAGCTGAAGGCCGATTTCGCGCTGGTCTGCGACACCGGTATGTGGGACCGCGTCACGCCGCTGATCACCTCGACCCTGCGCGGCATGGTCTATCAGGAGGTGCGCCTGAGCGCCGCCGACCGCGACCTTCATTCAGGCCTGTTCGGCGGTGCCGCCGCCAACCCGATCCATGTGCTGACCAAGATCATCGCCGAGATCCATGACGAGACCGGCCGGATCACCATCCCCGGCTTCTATGACGGCGTGCACGAGCCGACCAATGCACAGAAGGCCGAATGGGCCGATCTCAACCTGACCGAGAAGGAATTCCTCGGCCAGATCGGGCTGAAGCATTCGGTCGGCGAGAAGGGCCGCATGCTGATCGAGCAGATCCAGTCGCGCCCGACCTGCGACGTCAACGGCATCTGGGGCGGCTATACCGGCGAGGGCTCGAAGACCGTCATCCCGGCCAAGGCCTCGGCCAAGGTTTCCTTCCGCCTCGTCGGCGACCAGGACCCGGAGAAGATCGCCGCTGCCTTCCACCAGTTCGTGCGCGAGCGCCTGCCGGAGGATGTGACTGCCGAGTTCATCAGCCATTCCGGCTCGCCGGCGCTGGCCGTGCCGGTCGATTCACCCGTCCTGCAGAAGGCGCGCAAGGCTCTTGCCGAGGAATGGGGCGGCCGCGTCGTCTCGATCGGCAGCGGCGGCTCGATCCCCGTCGGCGGCGACTTCAAGCGCACGCTCGGGCTCGATACGCTGTTCGTCGGCTTCGGACTAGACGACGACCGCGTCCATTCGCCGAACGAGAAGTACGATCTGTCCTCCTTCCACAAAGGCCAGCGCTCCTGGGCCCGCATCTTGCAAGCACTCGCCTCATGAAATCCGTCTGTGTCTTCTGCGGCTCGAGCCCGGGCCATGATCCCGTCCATGCCGAAGGCGCCCGCGCCATGGGCACGGCCATCGCCCGGCGCGGCCTGACGCTGGTCTATGGCGGTGGCGCCGTCGGCCTGATGGGCATCGTCGCCAATGCCGCGCTCGAAGCCGGCGGCGAGGTCCATGGCGTGATTCCCCGCGCCCTGCGCGAGAAGGAGGTCGGCCACAACAAGCTGACCCGGCTCGAGGTGGTCGAGACCATGCACATCCGCAAGGCTCGCATGGCCGAGCTTTCCGACGGCTTCATCGCCATGTCTGGCGGCATCGGCACCTTCGAGGAGATTTTCGAGATCTGGACCTGGAGCCAGCTCGGCATCCACGGCAAGCCGCTCGGCTTCCTCAACATCGACGGCTTTTACGACGCGCTCGGCGTCTTCCTCGACAATACGACGAAGGCCGGCTTCATGTGGCAGGCCCATCGCGACATGGCGATGATGGAGACCGATCCGGCGGCGCTGCTCGACAAGATGGAGGCCTACAAGCCGCAGACCCAGATCAAATGGGTGGAGAAGACGGAGGTTTGATTGCCTTCCGCAGGATAGGAATTTTGTCCTTGACATCGTGACGCTGATCGGGTAGAGATCAGGAACGCTCACGAAGTGTGCCTGAGACGAACGAAGCCGCCGCGCTCCCAGCCGGCGGCTTTTGCATGTCCGGGCCGAGCCGAGGGTTCCGATGACCGACGAGAGTGACGAGACCGCCCCGGTTCGGCCGGCGGCGAAGCGCAAGCCTGCACCGCGTGGCCGCAAGACCGTGATCGGCAAGCTCTGGAAGGCGGCGCAGACGCAGCTCGAAGCGCATGAGGCGCATCTGGCCGAACTGCCGGCCGGCTCGGCGGCGAGCGAGGCCGACGCCAAGACGCTGGCGACGCTAGCCCGCACCGTGCGCGAGCTGGTCGCGCTGGATTCAGCCGCCGCGGGGGAGGGAGGAAAGTCCGAGGATGAGCCCAGCCCCGCCGAAGGATTACGCCGGGTCGCTGAACTGCGGCGAGAGCTGGCACGACGCATGGAACGCCTTATCGCCGATCATACAGGCGAAGCTGTTCCTCAAGCTGCTGCCGGACCTGACGCCGGAGCTGGTTAGGCTCGCCGATCAGGAGTGGACCTACTACGGACGGCCTGACCAGAAATCCCCCCGCCTGCCGCCCTGGTGGACCTGGCTCGTTCTCGGTGGACGCGGCGCCGGCAAGACCCGGACCGGGGCCGAGTGGGTGAAGGGCATGGCTCTGGGACTGGCCCCGATCGCGAGTGAGCCCGTTGGCCGCATCGCCCTCGTCGGCGAAACGCAGGCGCAGGTTCGCGACGTGATGATCGAGGGCGTCTCCGGGCTGCTGGCGATCCATCACCGCTGGGAGAAGCCGGTCTGGTCGCCATCGCGGCGCCGGCTCGAATGGGGCAATGGCGCGATCGCGCAGGTCTTCACCGCCGAGGATCCGGAAGGACTGCGCGGGCCGCAATTCGGCGCCGCCTGGTCCGACGAACTGGCGAAATGGCCGAACCTTCAGGAGACCTGGGACATGCTGCAACTCGGCCTGAGGCTCGGTAACCAGCCGCGTCAGGTGGTGACGACGACGCCGCGGCCACTGCCGCTGATCAAGCGCCTGCTCGATGATCCCAGAGTCGCCGTCAGCCGGGCGGCCACCCGGGCCAACCGCTTCAACCTGGCACCGAGCTTCCTCGACAGCGTGAGCCAAGCCTATGGCGGCACAAGGCTTGGCCGCCAGGAACTGGAAGGCGAGATCGTCGAGGAGAGCGCCGATGCGCTGTGGAGCCGGGCGCTGATCGAGGGATGCCGCGAGCGCGACGCGCCGCAACTGGCGCGGATCGTCGTCGCGATCGATCCGCCGGCCTCCTCGTCGAAACGGGCCGATAGCTGCGGGCTCGTCGCCGCGGGGATCGATCGCGAAGGTATCGGCCATGTGCTGGCGGATGCGACGCTCGCCGGAGCGAAGCCGCATGAGTGGGCGGCGGCGGCCGTCGCGCTCTATCGCCGGCTGGAGGCCGACGCGCTGGTCGTCGAGGTCAACCAGGGCGGCGAGATGGCGACAAGCGTCATCCGGGAGGTCGATCCGGGCGTGCCGGTAACGCCGGTTCGGGCCTCGCGCGGAAAATTCCTGCGCGCCGAGCCGGTGGCCGCGCTCTATGCGCAGGGCCGGGTACGGCATGCCGGCGCCTTTCCGGCGCTGGAAGACGAAATGTGCGATTTCGGCCCGACCGGGCTGAGCTCCGGTCGCTCGCCCGATCGGCTCGACGCGCTGGTCTGGGCGCTGACGCATCTGATGCTCGGGCCGAAGGGCCGGCCGCGGGTGAGGGGGCTCTAGCACCCCACCGTCGCAACAACAGCGAGAAACCCATGCTCAATTTCCTTCGCAACCTGCGCGGCCCTGCCGCGCCGGAACAGAAGCGCTCGCGTGTCGGGCCGCTGATCGCCCTGCACGAGGCCGGCCGCCCGGTCTGGACGCCGCGCGACTATGGCGCCCTCGCAAGGGAGGGCTACCAGCGCAATCCGGTGGTGCATCGCTGCGTCCGATTGATCGCCGAGGCGGCGGCGCAGGCCCAGCTCATCGCCAAAGTCGATGGGCGCGAGATGCCGGAGCACCCGGCGCTGGCGCTGAT
The DNA here is from genome assembly GCF_002831785.1 of Allobosea sp. FBZP-16. Taxonomy (NCBI): domain Bacteria; kingdom Pseudomonadati; phylum Pseudomonadota; class Alphaproteobacteria; order Hyphomicrobiales; family Alloboseaceae; genus Allobosea; species Allobosea sp. FBZP-16. Next base: position 62,060 of record NZ_LNCQ01000020.1, read on the forward strand.
CGAGCGGCCCAATCCGCGCCAGGGCGGCATCGCTTTCCGCGAGATGCTCTACGGCCATCTGCTCGTCGCCGGGAATGCTTATGTCGAGGCGGCGAGCATCGGCCGCGAGCCGCGCGAGCTCTATGCGCTCCGGCCCGACCGGATGCGGGTCGTGCCCGGCCGTGACGGCTGGCCCGAGGCCTATGACTATACGGTTGGCGCGCAGACCATCCGTTTCCGCCAAGACGAGGGCGCGCTGCCGCCGATCCTGCATCTGTCGCTGTTCCATCCGGTCGACGACCATTACGGCCTCTCGCCGGTCGAGGCAGCCGCCTGCTCGCTCGACGTCCACAACGCCGCCGGTGCCTGGCACAAGGCGCTGCTCGACAACGCGGCCAGGCCCTCCGGCGCACTGGTCTATGACGGGCCGGAAGGCGGCACGCTGACCGAGGCGCAGTTCGAGCGGCTGAAGCAGGAGCTGGAAGACGGTTTCCAGGGAGCGCGCAATGCCGGGCGCCCGCTGCTTCTCGAAGGCGGGCTCGACTGGAAGCCGCTGTCGCTGTCGCCGGCCGAGCTCGACTTCGTCGCCGCCAAGGGCGTCGCTGCGCGCGAGATCGCGCTCGCCTTCGGGGTGCCGCCCTTGCTGCTCGGCCTGCCTGGCGACAACACCCATGCCAATTTCGCCGAGGCCAACCGCGCCTTCTGGCGCCAGACGCTGATCCCACTCGTCAGGCGCACGGCGCAGTCGCTGGCGCAATGGCTTGGCCCCGCCTTCGGCGATGCGCTCGTGCTCGAGCCCGATCTCGATGCGGTCGAGGCGCTGGCAGACGAGCGGGAATCGCTCTGGCGGCGGGTCTCCGCTGCCGGCTTCCTCAGCGAGGACGAGCAGCGCGAGGCGGTCGGCTATGGCCGCCGGGAGGTGCCGTCATGAACCCGTTCGACGCAGCCGCGGCAGGGATCGTCGCACGCGGCGATCTTGGCCATCTCGCCCTGCTGCTCTGGGCCTTCTGCGCCTCGGGGCTCGCGCTGTTTTCCCTGCGCGAGCTGATCGCCGCCAACCGGCGCTTCGACGAGTTCGTCCGCGAACTCGCCCGGTTCAACGCCCGCTATGAAGGAGGGGATTCATGAGCAAGACCGGTGGCAAAGCGCCGCCCAGGCCGGCTCCGGCAACTGTGAGATCGGGCGCGGCCGCGCCGCGCCCCGGCCGCCAGCCGCGCGAGGTATTCGGCCGCTTCTTCGAGACGCTGGGACAGCTCGATACGAATGGTCGCGGCGGGCGGGGAGGGGTGCGATGACAGCCGTTACGCCCCGCTATCCCGCACTGGCGCGCGAAGCCAAGTTTCTGGCGCAGCCGCTGGCCCGGATCGAGCCGGACGGTGCTTTCGAGGGCTATGCCAGCCTGTTCCGCATCGCCGATCTCGGCAAGGACGTGGTCGAGCCCGGCGCCTTCCGCGACAGCCTCGGCCGCCGGGGAGCCGGCGGCATCCGGATGCTCTGGCAGCATGATCCGACACAGCCGATCGGCCGCTGGCTCGAGCTGCACGAGGATTCGCGCGGCCTTTATGTCCGGGGCCGGCTCTCGCTCGCCGTGGCGCGGGCCCGCGAGCTGCATGCGCTGATGCGCGACGGCGCCGTCGACGGGCTCTCGATCGGCTTCCGCTCGCAGCGCGCTCGCAACGAGCCGCGCAGCGGCTTGCGCCGGCTGGAGAGGGTCGACCTCTGGGAGATCTCGCTCGTCACCTTCCCGATGCTGCCGCAGGCAAGGGTCAGCGCCGTCAAGGCGTTGCGCACCCCCTGCCGTGCCGCCTTTCCCTGAAGATTAACCTGAAGCCGCTTGAACCACAGGAGATTCCATGACTGCGCTGAACAAGGCTCCCGAGACCAAGGCGACCGGCGAGACCGCCGCCATTTATGACGATCTGCGCTATACGCTGGAGGCCTACCGCGCCACCAATGACGAGCGCCTGGCCGAGCTCGAAACCCGCATGGGCGGTGACGTGCTGACGGGCGAGAAGCTCGCTCGCCTCGATGATGCGCTCGACGAGACCCGCCGCCGGCTCGACCGGCTGAGCCTCGACAGCCGCCGCCCGGCGTTGGGTGCGAGCGAGGAGCGCGATCCGGCGGTGGCCGAGCACAAGGCCGCCTTCGCGGCTTACGTCCGCCATGGTGAGGCCACGGGGCTGAAGCGGCTGGAGGCGAAGGCGCTCTCGGCCGGTTCCGGCCCGGATGGCGGCTATCTCGCGCCGTCCACGGTCGAGGGCGAGATCCTGCGCCGCCTGGCCACCGTCTCGCCGATCCGTTCGATCGCCACGGTGCGCACCATCTCGTCCGGCACCTACAAGAAGGCGTTCTCGACCACCGGCCCGGCTTCCGGCTGGGTGGCGGAGACGGCGGCGCGTCCGCAGACCGGCACGCCGACGCTGGCCGAGCTCTCCTTCCCGGCGATGGAACTCTACGCCATGCCGGCGGCGACGCAGACCCTGCTCGATGATGCCATCGTCGACATCGACCAGTGGATCGCCGAGGAGGTCGAGAGCGCCTTCGCCGAGCAGGAGGGCGCCGCCTTCGTCACCGGCGACGGCGTCGACAAGCCCAAGGGCTTCCTGGCCTATCCGACGGTTGCGGATACAAGCTGGAGCTGGGGCAATATCGGCACGCTCAAAACCGGTGTCGCCGGGGCATTCGCTGCCTCCAACCCGTCCGACATCCTGGTCGATCTCGTCTATGCGCTGAAGGCGGGCTATCGCCAGAACGCCAGCTTCGTGATGAACCGCAAGACGCAGGCCGCGGTGCGCAAGTTCAAGGACTCGACCGGCCAGTATCTCTGGCAGCCGCCGGCCGCGGCGGGGGCGCAGGCAACGTTGCTCGGCTTCCCGGTCGTGGAGGCCGAGGACATGCCGAACGTCGCGACGGACTCGGTCTCGATCGCGTTCGGCGACTTCCGCCGCGGTTATCTCGTCGTCGACCGGGCGGGCGTGCGCATCCTGCGCGATCCCTATTCCGCCAAGCCGCATGTGCTGTTCTACACGACCAAGCGCGTCGGCGGCGGCGTGCAGGACTTCGCCGCGATCAAGGGGCTGAAGTTCTCGGCCTGAGTGCCCGTTTCGGCTGCGTCAGCGGCCGAACCACCAGCTGTAGCTGGCGCTCGGGCGTGCGTTCTCGCCCGCCTGGCGCGGCTCGTCGCCGTAGTTGAGCAGGCGTTCGCTCGCCTCGGCGATCCAGGCGCGATGATCGTTGATCGGGGTGATCGCGGTGAAGCCGCCGCAGATCATCTTGACGCGGGAGCTCAGCGGCCCGCTCGACCAGGAAACGATGCCGACGAGATCGCGCGATCCGGGCGGTCCACGCAAGACCGGCCCGCCGGAATCGCCGCGGCAGGCGCCGGCACCGAGGATCTCGCCACGGTTCTCGGTATCGACCGCGACCTTGACCGTGTTGGCGGTGGTGTAGTTGCCGGCGTTGACCAGGGTGACTTCGCGCAGCGTGCGCGCGGACTTCTTGTTCGTCTCCGAGGCGAGGCCGAAGCCGGCCATGGTCACGGTCTCGCCCTGCCACAGGCCGCTGCCAAGCGTCAGCGGCTGGATGTCGGCCGGCAGCGGCGTGGCGAGGCGCAGAAGCGCGAGGTCCGCACCCGGCTGGGTGCGTGGCGTCGTGCCGGGCACGAAGGTCGGGTGCGGCAGTACGGCCGCGACGGCATGCGTGCGGTTGCGGAAGCGCTTGTCGAGGCTGATCACGCGGACCGATCCGCCGGTCATCAGGCAATGCGCCGCCGTCAGCACGAGTTCGGAGGAGATCGCAGCGCCCGAGCAGAGCTCGCCGCGGCTGGTCTCGACCCGCAAGGTCGAGGCGCGCACGCCGTCGACTGCTCGGGACTGCACGCCGCCGATCACCGCTTGGGCCGGCGCAGTCATCTGCAGGCCCGCGCAAAAAGCGATTGCGACAGTCGCGGCGCGCTTCGAAGAGGTCATGGTCGAGGCCATCATTGCCATGGTGCCAGTCTAGGGTTTGCTGCGGCGCAGTCCAGTGCTCTTCGCAGCGCCGCCTATCAAGGTGTGCCGGTCCAGTCGGCGCTCTCGCCCCAGCCGGCCAGCGTCCGGTCGATCCAGGCGCGTTGCGGAGCGACCAGCACGCCCTGACTGAGCAGGCCGCATTGCTTGCCGGACGGGCCGGTCGACCAGCTGGAGACGGCGACGACGCCGTCCGAGCCTGCGACGATCGGTCCACCTGAATCGCCCTGGCAGGCGCCGGCGCCCGGCCGCTTGCCGCCGGTCGCAGGGTCTGACGCCCACAGTAGGATCTTGCCGGGGCCGTAGGGCTCAACGGTGGCGAGTGCGGCCGAGCGGTAGGTGCCGGTCGTCTTCGCATCACCCTCGCGGGCGACACCATAGCCTGACAACGTCACCGGCGAGCCGGCGCGCGGCAGGCCGCCATCGACGAGCGTCGCGGTCGAGAAGCGTCCCGGCAAAGGCGCGCCGAGCCTGACCAGGGCAAGGTCGATCGAGCGCTGCCGGTTCGTGACGGATTTGGCGTTGAACTCGGGGTGCAGCGCGATCGCCGCCGGCTCAACCAGCATCGGCTCGCCGCCTTCGCGCCAGTGGATGCGCAGATCGACGCGGGAGTCGGCGCAATGGGCGGCGGTGAGGATGGCGCGGCGTGACAGCACGATGCCGGTGCAGACGCCGCCGCGCGCATTGAGAACCATCACGGTCGCGCCGGCGACAGGCCCGCCTTCGCGCCCACCGACCACGGCCGAGGCGGGGCAGGCTGCGGCAAATGCCGTCGCCAGGGCCGCCAGTGCAATCGCCGTTCTGCCACGCATCGACCTGTCTCCGCTGTCGGGCCGGGCTCGATAGCGCATCAACGACGCCGATCAATCCGGAAAAGAGGAGAGGCCATGACGCCGATTGCCCTGACGCCGCCGGCCATCGAGCCGGTCTCGCTGTCGGAAGCCAAGGATTTCCTGCGCATCCTCACCGCTGACGAGGACGAACTGCTCGGTACTTTGATCACGGCGGCCAGACTCATGGTCGAGGCGGCGTCCGGCCGTCTGCTGATCGAGCAGGTCTGGCGCATCGTCCTCGACGCCTGGCCGCAGGGTGGCGATATCCGCTTGCCGCTCTCGCCGGTGCGCAGCCTCCCGGTGGCACGCGTCTATCCCGCGAGTGGTCCGTCAGAAGCTGTTGTATCGTCTTCGCTGACGCTGGCCGAAGGCTCCGACCCGCCGCTGATCAGGATTGCAGGTCCGGTCCCGGCACCCGGCCGTGCACATGCTGCGATCGAGATCGATCTCGTCGCCGGCTTCGGCCCGACGCGTGACACGGTGCCGGCGCAGCTGCGACAGGCGGTGCTTCGGTTGGCCTGCCGCTGGTTCGAGCATCGCGGCGACGTGGTCAGCCGCGATGCGATGCGGCTGCCGACCGAGATCGCTGCGCTGGTCGCCCCGTTCCGCCGCGTGAGGCTGTGATGACCAGGGAGGTCGGTAAAGGCCGCCCTGTCGGTGCCTTGCGCCGTCGCCTGCTGCTGGAGGCGCCTGTCGAGACGCCGGACGGCGCAGGCGGGCGGCTCATCGGCTTCGAGACCGTTGCTGCGGTCTGGGCCCAGGTCGAATGGCTTTCGGGGAATGAACGCTGGCGCGGCGAGCGGCCCGAGCAGGCGGTGAGCCACCGCATCACCCTGCGCTGGCGTATCGGCGTCGATGCCGGCCAGCGCCTGCGGGATGGCAGCCAGGTCTTCGACATCCGCGCGGTCGGCGATCCCGATGGCGGCCACCGGCGCCTGATCTGCCTGGTCGAGGAGGTCCGCCGATGAGCGACGCCATCCTGCCGCTGCGGCGCGCCATCCATGCGCATCTCTCGGTTGACGCCGAGCTGACGGCGCTGATCGGGGCCGGCCGCATCCATGACGAGCCGCCGCGCGCCGCGAGCGGGCTCTACGTCGTCCATGGCGAGGTCACGGCCGAGGATTGGTCGACCGGGAGCGATCGGGGCTGCGAGCAGAAGCTTTCGCTCGTCGTCTGGGCCGGGGAGAGCGCCTCCTCGCGCAAAGCGCTCGAGGCGGCGGCGCGCATAGTCGCGAGCCTCGAAGGCGCAGTGCTCGTGCCGGAGGGCCACCGGCTGGCCAACCTGACCTGGCTGTCCTCGAAGCTCGCCCGCGATCCCAAGACCCATCTGCCGACGGTGACGGCGATCGCGCGGGCCGTGGCGCGCGGCAACCGCGCGCTCTGAGGCAAGCCTCATGACTGGACAGGGAGAGGCGTCATGAGCGGCTTCCATGAGGTGCGCTTTCCCGCGGGGATCGCGCGCGGCGCCCGCGGCGGGCCGGAGCGGCTGACCCAGGTGGTGACGCTGGCCTCGGGCCGCGAGGTCCGCAACAGCCGCTGGGCCCATTCCCGCCGGCGCTACGATGCCGGCTTCGGCATCCGCACGCTCGATGCCCTGGCCGAGGTCGTCGCCTTCTTCGAGGAGCGGCGCGGGCGGCTCTATGGGTTCCGCTGGCGCGACCGGCTCGACTGGAAGAGTTGCGCCCCGTCGGCGACACCTGCGGCGAGCGACCAGCAGATCGGCATCGGCGACGGCGCCACACGGGTCTTCCAGCTCTGCAAGCTCTATGGCGGCCTGCACGCGCCCTATGACCTTGTGCTCGATCGCAACGGCCAGCCCTTCGAATTGCGCCGCGCGCAGGAGAGCGAGCTGCCGCGCGAGTTGCGCCTCGTTCATATCGACGGCAATAACGACTACCGCCAGGCGACGGCGCGCTCGCGCCGCCTTGCCGGGGCCGCGCGGCGGGAAAATGCCGTCGAGCTCCCGATGGTCACGCGCCGGGCCGAAGGGCAACGGCTTGCCGATCAACGGCTGCAGGAGATCTGGGCCGGCCGCGAAACGCTCGAACTGGACCTGTCGCCGCGTTGCATCGACCTCGAGGCGGGCGACGTCGTCTCCCTGGAGGTGGCCGGCCAGCCGCGCCTGTTCCGGCTGACGCGCATCAGCGATGGTCCGACGCGACGCGCCGATGCGCGTTCGGTCGAGCCTGCGATCTATCGCGGTGCGGCGTCGGGAGCGGCAGAGACGCGCCCGCCGAAGGTGACGCCGCGGATCGCCGGCCGGCCGGATGCACTGATCCTCGACCTGCCGATCCCGCGGGAAACGCCGCCGCCTTTGCAGTCCCTCGCAGCCTTCGCCGATCCCTGGCCCGGCGGGCTCGCAATCTGGCGCGCCACCGATGGCATGCCGTTCGCCCTGGCTGGCATCGTCGCGGCCCCCTCGATCATGGGCGAGACCTTGACCACACTGAGGCCCGGTCCCCTCTGGCGGACCGATCGGCATGCCTTCGTCGATGTCCGTCTGCGTGGCGGTGGTCTTGCCTCGGTCGCAGCGGAAGAGGCGCTCGCCGGCGCCAACGCGCTCGCCTTCATCGATCCTGCCGGGCAGGTCGAGATCGTGACGGCGGCGCGGGTCGAACTGATCGGCGCACGGACATTCCGGCTGTCGCAGATGGTGCGTGGGCTCGGCGGTTCGGAGGTAGCGGCGGCGCGGACATTGGCGGCTGGAGCGCGCGTGGTTGTCCTCGACGGCGCGGCGGTCGCACTGACCACGAGCCTCGACGATGTCGGCCGGCATCTGCGCTACCGGATCGGGCCGCCCAATGCCGATGTCGCGTCGGCCTCGATGCGCGAGCTCTCCGCCACTGTCGGAACAGCAGCGCTGCGGCCACTTGCCCCGGTGCGCCCGCGCGCCAGGCGCCTGCCGTCCGGCGTCGCCTTGAGCTGGGTTCGGCGCAGCCGCGTCGGCGGTGATTCCTGGGAAGCGGTCGAGGTCCCGCTCGGCGAGGAGATCGAGCGCTATCGCGTCACGATCCGCGCCGGCGACGAGGTCATCAGGATCATCGATGTCGGCGCACCGACAGTGCTCTATGAAACCGCCCAGGAACTCGCCGATTTCGGCAGCGCCCAGGCTGTGCTGGACGTCGAATTGGTGCAACTCAGCATTGTTGCCGGTGTCGGCCTTTCCCGGCGTGGACACATCGCCGTGCGCTGAGCTAGCCTCACGCCGATGTTCATGGCGCATTCACGCATGCCGGGCTAGCCCAATGGCGATGATGCTGCTCGACCCCAACGTCGCGATTCTCGCGCTTGTGACCGCGACTGCCTCGCCGGTGGAACCGGTCGATGCGGCGCCGCCAATCGCGTGCCTGTCAGCTCAGGAAACGCGCGAGGCGGTGTCGGATGGCAAGGTCATGCAGCCGGCGGTGGCCTCCCGCCATGCCCGCGAGGCGGCGCCTGGCGAAGTCCTGCGGATCAGGCTCTGCCGCCAGGGCGACGAGTTCGTCTATGTGGTGACGACGATGAAGCGCGACGGCCGCGTCGCCCGGGTCACGCTCGACGGCGCCTCCGGCAAGGTGGCGGATATCCGCTAGTTCCGCTATTTCCCGTTCCTGATCCGCCAATCGGAGAAAAGCCGCCGTGCGATTGCTCGTCGTCGAGGACGACAAGGACCTCAACCGCCAGATCGTCAATGCGCTGGAGAATGCCGGCTATGCCGTCGACAAGGCGCTCGACGGTGAGGAAGGCCTCTATCTCGGCGAGACCGAGCCTTATGACGCGGTGATCCTCGATCTCGGCTTGCCCAAGGTCGACGGCGTCGCCGTGCTGCAGGGGTGGCGCCGGGCGGGCAAGACCATGCCGGTGCTGATCCTGACGGCGCGCGACCGCTGGAGCGACAAGGTATCCGGTTTCGACGCCGGCGCCGACGACTATGTCGTAAAGCCCTTCCACATCGAGGAACTGCTGGCTCGCGTTCGCGCGCTGCTGCGCCGTGCGGCCGGCCATGCGACAGCCGAGCTGATCTGCGGCCCTGTTCGCCTCGACACCCGTGCCAGCCGCGTCGTCGTCGACGGCAACCCGGTCAAGCTCACCTCGCACGAGTACCGGTTGCTTGCCTATCTGATGCACCATCAGGGCCGCGTGGTCTCGCGCACCGAGCTGGTAGAGCATCTCTACGACCAGGATTTCGACCGCGATTCCAACACGATCGAGGTCTTTGTCGGCCGCCTGCGCAAGAAGCTCGGCGTCGACGTCATCGAGACCGTACGCGGCCTCGGCTATATCGCTGCCGCGAAAGCCTGAGGGGCGCCATGCCGGTCACGCGGCAGCGCTTCTCGCTCGGCGCGCGGCTCTTCATTTCGGCTGCGATCTGCTGCGCGCTGGTGCTGATCCTCGCCGGCTTCGGCCTTACGACCTTCTATCGGCGGACGGCCGAACGCGGCTTCGACGAGCGCCTCAGCGTCTACATCAAAGAACTGGTCGCCGACCTCGCCGCGCCACCCGAGGCCGAGCGCCAGGCGATCGGCGATCTCGGCGAGCCGCGTTTCGACCTGCCGCTTTCCGGCTGGTACTGGCAGATCATCAGGCTCGACGGCGAGCGTCCGAGCGTGCGCACCTCGCGCTCGCTGGTCGGGGGGCAATTGCCGAAACTGCTCGATCAGAATCTGCAGCCGAATCCGCGCGGCCTGCGCGAGAGCTATATCTCGGGGCCGGACGAGCGGCGTCTGCGCGTGCTCGAACGGGAGATCGATGTCGGCGAGGATGGCCGCTTCACCGTAGGGGTCGCCGCGCCCGCCGACGAGATCGAGGGCGATATCCGCGATTTCCGCTTCGCCCTGACTCTGACCTTCCTCTTCCTCGGGCTCGCCCTTGTCGCCTCGACGATCGCCCAAGTGCGCTTCGGCCTGCGTCCACTGGCGCGTTTGCGCTCGGCCGTCGGCACAGTGCGTACCGGCGAGAGCACCCGCATCGCCGGGCGCTATCCGCCCGATCTCGCCCCGCTTGCGGGGGAGCTCAACCAGCTCATCGATGCCAATCGCGAGATCCTGGAGCGCGCCCGCACCCAGGTCGGCAATCTCGCCCACGCCCTCAAGACGCCGCTCAGCGTGATGCAGAACGAGGCCGAAGCCAGCCAGGGCGTCCTTGCCCAGACAGTCCGCCATCAGACCGCGATCATGCGCGACCAGGTCCAGTACTATCTCGACCGGGCCCGGGCCGCGGCCTTGTCGGGCGCGCTCGGCGGCATCTGCGAGATTTCTCCCTCGCTCGACGCGCTGATCCGTACCTTCGAGAAGATCGCGCAGGGCAGGGCGATCGAGGGCAGCCACACCGTGCCCGCCAGCGTCCGCTTTCGCGGCGAAAAGCAGGATTTCGAGGAGATGCTCGGCAATCTCCTCGACAACGCCTTCAAATGGGCGCGTACCGAAGTCCAGGTCAGCCTGGTACCGGAAGCGCAGGCACCGGAAGGGCGCCTCGTGCTGCTGATCGACGATGACGGGCCCGGCCTGCCCGACGAGGCGATGGCCGAGGTCCTCAAGCGCGGCCGAAGGCTAGACGAGACGACGCCGGGCTCGGGACTTGGCCTCTCGATCGTGGTCGATCTCGCCAAGCTTTATGGCGGCGGTCTCTCGCTGGAGCGTTCGCCGCTCGGTGGCCTCCGCGCCCGTCTCGTCCTGCCGGCGGTCTGACGTCGCATTGCCCGCGTGACCCTTTGTCGCCATCTTCGGACATGAACAGGCACCTTCGAACGGTTATGAACGGCGAATGCTGATCTGGATCATCTTCGCGGCCATGACGGGGGCTGCGGTCATGGCGGTGCTCTGGCCGCTCGGCCGCCGGGCGCCGGCACTCTCCGCCGACACGGCCGGAGCGACCGCGCTTTACCGGGCCCAACTCGCCGAGATCGATCGCGATCTTGGCCGGAAGCTGATCGGTGCCGCCGAGGCCGAGGCGGCCAAGGCCGAAGCCGCGCGCAGGCTTCTGCGCGAGACGGCATCGGAGACCGTTCCCGCCGGTGAGAGCGAGCCGGCGCTGCGTCGGCGCCGCGCAGCGTCCGCCATCGCGCTGTCCTGCGTACCCCTGCTGGCCCTGCTGGTCTATGGCGCCTATGGCTCGCCGACGGTTCCCGATCAGCCGCTCGCGGCGCGGATGCAGGGCAATCCGGCAGAGGATTTCGAGCTGGCGCTGGCGCGGATCGAGGCGCATCTCGCCGCCAATCCGACCGACGGCAAGGGCTGGAACGTGCTTGCCCCGGTCTATCTCCGCCAGGGCCGCTTCGAGGATGCCGCGAAGGCCTTCGCCAATGCTGTCCGCTACGACGGTGCGACGACCGAGCGGCTTGGCGGCCAGGCCGAGGCCCAGATTCTCGCTGCCGGCGGCGTCGTCACCGCGGCTGCACGTGAAAGCCTCGCCGAGGCGCTGAAGCTCGATCCGGCCAATCCGCGCGCCCGCTTCTTCATGGCGATCGCGCAGGAGCAGGATGGGCAGGTGCCGGCCGCGATCGCGTCGCTCAAGGCTCTGCTCGCCGACGCGCCGGCCGATGCCCCCTGGACGGCGACCGTACGGGCTCGCCTCGAAGGACTGGAACGTTCCTTCCCACCGTCCGACGCGATCGCGAGCCTGCCCGAGGCCGAGCGTATGGGTGCGATACGCGGCATGGTCGACGGCCTCGCCGCGCGGCTCGCCGAAGGCGGCGGCAGCCTCGCCGACTGGTCTCGGCTGATCCGCTCGCAGGCCGTCCTGGGAGATCGCGCGGCGGCGCAGAGATCGCTCTCTACAGCGCGCCAGCGCCTGAGCTCCGATCAGTCGGCGTCATCTGCCCTTGACGGCCTGCGCAGCGAACTCGGCCTGCAGGAGGCGTCGCGATGACCGTCCAGGCCGGTATCCCTGCCTCGCCCCCGCGCAAGCGCCTGACCCGCAAGCAGCGTCGCCTCGTGGTGATCGCCTCGGCCGGCGTCGTTCTTGGTCTTGCGGCCGGCCTCGTCGCCTATGCGCTGCGGGATTCGATCGTCTTCTTCTATGGCCCGACCGAGATCGTCGAGAAGGGCCTCACGCCCGGCACACGCCTGCGCCTCGGCGGCCTGGTCGAGACCGGCTCGGTCGAGCGTGGTGCCAACCAGCGCGTCAGCTTCGCTGTGACAGATGGCAAGACCCGGACAATGGTCAGCTATACCGGCCTGCTGCCCGATCTCTTCCGCGAAGGGCAGGGCGTTGTCACCGAAGGCGTGCTCGAAGGGGCGGGCCGGTTCCGCGCCGATTCCGTGCTCGCCAAGCATGACGAGACCTATATGCCGCGCGAGGTCGCCGACGCGCTGAAGAAGCAGGGCCATTGGCAGCCCGGCGAAACCAAGCCCGGCGCGCCCGCAGCGCCGGCCACGAAATAGGGCTGCGCCTGTGTTCGTCGAGATCGGTCATTTCGCCCTGGCATTGGCGCTCGGCGTCGCGGTCGTCCAGACGATCGTGCCGCTCTGGGGCGTGGCCCGGAACGATCCGGCCCTGGCATCTGTCGGCCCCGCGGCCGCGATCGCCAGTTTCCTGCTGGTCGCGATTTCCTTCGGCTGCCTGATGGCGTCCTATGTGACGTCCGACTTCTCGGTCGAGAACGTCGCTGCCAACTCGCACTCGACGCAGCCGCTGATCTACAAGCTGACTTCCGTCTGGGGGAACCATGAGGGCTCGATGCTGCTCTGGGTCCTCATCCTCGTGCTGTTCGGCGCGCTGGTCGCCCTGTCGCGCCGTTCGCTGCCGCCGAAGCTGCGGGCCGGCACGCTCGCGGCGCAAGGCAGCGTCAGCGTCGCCTTCCTCGCCTTCACGCTGCTGACCTCGAACCCCTTCCGCCGGCTCGTCCCGGCGCCGGGAGAGGGCCAGGACCTCAACCCGATCCTGCAGGACCTCGGCCTCGCGATCCATCCGCCTCTGCTCTATGTCGGCTATGTCGGCTTCTCGATCACCTATGCCTTCGCCGTCGCGGCGCTGATCGAGGGCAAGATTGACGCGGTCTGGGCCCGCGCCGTCCGGCCCTGGACCCTGCTGGCCTGGACCTTCCTGACGCTCGGCATCGCCATGGGCTCCTACTGGGCCTATTACGAGCTCGGCTGGGGCGGGTGGTGGTTCTGGGACCCGGTCGAGAACGCTTCGCTGATGCCCTGGCTCGCCGGCACGGCGCTGATCCACTCGACCGTGGTGATGGAGAAGCGTGACGCGCTCAAGGTCTGGACGATCCTGCTCGCGATCCTGACCTTCTCGCTCTCGCTGCTCGGCACCTTCATCGTCCGCTCGGGCGTGCTGACGTCGGTGCACTCCTTCGCCAGCGATCCGCAGCGTGGCCTGTTCATCCTCGGCATCCTGATCGCCTTCATCGGCGGCTCGCTGGCGCTTTTTGCCTGGCGCGCGCCGCTCCTGAAGCAGGGCGGCCTGTTCGCGCCGGTCTCGCGGGAGAGCGCCCTCGTCGTCAACAACCTCTTCCTGGCGACAGCCTGCGCCACCGTTTTCATCGGCACGCTCTACCCGCTCGTGCTGGAGATGGTCACCGGCGACAAGATCTCGGTCGGCCCGCCCTTCTTCAACGCCACCTTCGTGCCGCTGCTGGTGCCGCTCCTGCTGCTGCTGCCGATCGGCCAGACCCTGGCCTGGAAGCGCGGCGATCTGCTCGGCGCCGCACAGCGCGCCCAGGTGGCCTTCGGGCTCGGCGTCGTCACCACGCTGGCGATCTTCGCCTTCGTGCGAGGCGGTCCCGTACTGGCGCCGCTCGGCATCGGGCTCGGCGTCTTTCTGGTCGTCGGAGCGTTCTGGGAGGTCGGCGAACGTGTCGTCGGCCGCGCCAGCGGCGCGTCGGCAATTCTGTCGCGCGCGAAGGGCCTGCCGCGTTCGGCCTGGGGCACGGCCCTCGGCCATGCCGGCGTCGGTATCAGCGTGATCGGCATCGCCGCCGTGGCCTGGGGCACCGAGGCGATCGGCATGCTGAAGGTCGGCGAAAGCCTGACCAGCGGCCGCTACACCGTGACGCTGGAGGCGGTGACGCCACGCACCGGCCCGAATTATCGCGAGGATGCGGCCCGCTTCCGCATCGTCGCCGACGGCCGCGTGCTGGAGCCGGTCGAGGCGATGAAGCGCATCTATACGGCGCGCGCCATGCCGACGACCGAGGCCGGCATCCGCACCGTGGGACTCGGGCAGGCCTATATCAGCCTGGGCGAGCCCGACGCCAGCGGCGCCATTGCGGTCAAACTGCATGACAAGCCGTTGATCCTCCTGATCTGGATCGGCGCGCTGGTGATGGCGGCGGGCGGCGCGCTTTCGCTGACCGACCGGCGCTTCCGGCTGGCCGCGCCGCGGCGCGTGGCGGCACCGTCCGCGCTTCCGCAGCCGGCCGAGTGAGCCCGATGCGCGCGCTCCCGCTCCTCCTCGTCGGATCGCTGGCCCTTGCAGCGCCGGCCATCGCCGTGCAGCCTGACGAGGTCCTGAAAAACCCGGCGCTGGAGCAGCGCGCGCGGCAGATTTCCTCCGGCCTGCGCTGCCTGGTCTGCCAGAACCAGTCGATCGACGATTCCGACGCGCCGCTCGCCAAGGATCTGCGTGTCCTGGTGCGCGAGCGGCTCACCGCCGGCGACAGCGACGGCGCGGTGATGGATTTCGTCGTGGCGCGCTATGGCGATTTCGTTCTGTTGCGCCCGCCGATGAACGCGCGCACGATCGCGCTGTGGGCCGCGCCCTTTCTGATCGTTTTGTTCGGCGCCGTCTTCCTCTGGCGTCGTCGCAATCTCGCTGCGGCACCGGCTGGTGTGACGCTGACGGCCGAGGAACAGCGCCGGCTCGACGATCTCCTGCGCGACGACCGCGGCTGACGACGCGCCAACCTTACGAAACTGTCATCGTCGGGCGAAATCCAGGTAAGGCGCCGCCCGTCATGGTCCATCTCACGAAGCAGGGAAGGCCCTGCCTCCCGCATCGAGGTGAGACCCCATGACCGCCCAAGAGAACAACACCCCCGACACCACGACCCGCTCGCCGGCTACCGCCCGCTCGATCCTGAAGCGCGGCGCGATCGTTGCCGGCGCCGCGACGCTGAGCATCGGCCTGATGGCCGGCCTCGCCGACAATTTCCTCAATACCCACGGCGCCGCCAATGCGCAGCCGGTCCAGCTCTCTGGCCTGCAGCAGACGCAGCTGCCGTCCTTCGCCGACGTCGTCGACCGGGTCAAGCCCGCCGTCGTTTCCGTCCGCGTCAAGGCCAAGGTCGTCGCCAGCGCCAACGATGAAGACGGCCCGGCCGGCGTCGAAGGCCTGCCTCCCGGTCATCCGCTCGAGCGCTTTTTCCGTCGCTTCGGCGAGGAGGGCATGGGCCCGCGTGGGCCGCAGCAGCAACAGCCGCGCGTGCAGCTCTCGCAGGGCTCGGGCTTCTTCATCAGCCAGGACGGCTATGTCGTCACCAACAACCATGTCGTCGCCAACGCGGCCGAGGTCCAGCTCGTCACCGATGCCGGCAAGACGCTCTCGGCCAAGGTGATCGGCACCGATCCGCGCACCGATCTCGCTTTGCTCAAGGTCAACGAGTCCGGCAACTATCCGTTCGTCCAGCTCGCTAGCGGCAAGCCGCGCATCGGCGAGTGGGTGCTGGCAGTCGGCAATCCGTTCGGCCTCGGCGGCACCGTGACCGCGGGCATCGTCTCGGCCCAGGGGCGCGACATCGGCTCCGGTCCCTATGACGACTTCCTGCAGATCGATGCGGCGGTGAACCGCGGCAATTCCGGCGGCCCGACCTTCAACCAGAAGGGCGAGGTCATCGGCGTCAACACCGCGATCTACTCGCCGTCGGGCGGCAATGTCGGCATCGCCTTCGCGATCCCTGCCGCCACGGTCCAGAGTGTCGTCGAGCAGCTCAAGGAGCATGGCTCGGTCGCCCGCGGCTTCATCGGCGTGCAGATCCAGCCGGTCACCGCCGAAGTCGCAGACGCGATCGGCCTGAAGGATGCCAAGGGCGCCCTGATCGCCGAGGCGCAGCCCAATGGCCCCGCTGCCAAGGCCGGCCTCAAGCGCGGCGATACCATCCTCGCGGTCAACGGCGAGAAGATCGCCGATGCGCGCGAGCTGTCGAAGAAGATCGCCACCTTCGCACCGGGCGCCAAGACCAGCCTGACCATCTGGCGCGACGGTAAGGAGCGCGAAGTCTCGTTCGAGGTCGGGCGCCAGCCGGCGGCCTGACCCGGGACTATCCAAATCGGGGCATGCTCGGGCGCGTAGCGTCAGTCCACCTTGCAAGAGCATGTTCCGGGCGGATGGTTTCTCCCGGTTGTCACGTCGCCCCCTGCCGGGAATGCCAGCCGTCACGGCGGCAGGTCGGATCGTCACCTCCGGCCTGCCGCTTTTCCTTGTGTTGAGGTAGCGTGTCGCCATGCGACTCCTGATCGTTGAAGACGACGCCGAAGCGGCAGCCTATCTGGTCAAGGCCTTTCGCGAGGCCGGCCATGTCGCCGACCATGCCCCCGATGGACTCGAGGGCTATGCCATGGCGCAGGGCGGCGGCTACGACGTGCTCGTGGTCGACCGCATGCTGCCGCGCATGGACGGGCTCTCGGTGATCCGCTCCCTGCGCGAGCAGGGCGAGACCACGCCGGTGCTGATCCTGTCCGCACTCGCCCAGGTCGACGACCGGGTGAAAGGCCTGCGCGCCGGCGGCGACGATTATCTGCCCAAGCCCTATGCCTTTTCCGAGCTGCTCGCCCGGGTCGAGGTGCTCTCGCGCCGTCGTGGCGCGCCGGCCTCCGAGCCGACCACCTATCGCGTCGGCGATCTGCTGCTCGACCGGCTGGCGCACCGCGTCACCCGCGCCGGCGAGGAGATCGCGCTGCAGCCGCGTGAGTTCCGCCTGCTCGAATATCTGATGAAGCATGCCGGCCAGGTGGTGACCCGTACCATGCTGCTCGAGAACGTCTGGGACTATCACTTCGATCCGCAGACCAATGTCATCGACGTTCATGTCTCGCGCCTGCGCGCCAAGGTCGACAAGGGCTTCGAGCACCCGATGATCCACACCATCCGCGGTGCGGGATACATGGTCCGTGACACAGCTCGCTGACGGCCAGGCGGCCGAAGGGCAGCAGCCGGCCGGCCGCCTGCGCTTCTTGCCGCATCTTGTCCGCACGACGGCCTTCAAGCTGACGGCGATCTATCTCGTCGTCTTCGCGATCTTCGCCATCTTCGTGCTGGGCTACGTCGCCTGGAACGCCAAGAACCTGCTCGACGACCAGATCCGCTCGACCATCGATGCCGAGATCCAGGGGCTGGCCGAGCAGCAGCGCCTCGGCGGCATCAGGCGGCTCGTCCAGGTCATCGAGCGGCGCTCGCGCGGGCCCGGCGCCTCGCTCTATCTCGTCACTACGCCGCTGGGCGAGCGCATCGCCGGCAATATCGAGGCCTTGCCGCCGGGCACGCTCGACCGCCAGGGCGAGAGCGAGATCGAATACGCGCGCTCCTCGGAAACGCTGGACCAGACCAATCACGCCATCGTCCGCGTCTTCATGCTGCCGGCCGGCTTTCGCCTGCTGGTCGGGCGCGATGTCGAGGAGCGCGAACGCCTGCGCGTCGTGATCAAGCGCGCCGCAGCCTGGTCGGTCCTGCTCGTCGTCGTGCTCGGTTGCTTCGCCGGCTGGTTCGTGGCGCGGCGGGTGCTGAAGCGCATCGACGGCATGAACGACACTGCCCGCTCGATCATGGCCGGCGACCTCAAGGGCCGGCTTGCCATCGCCGGCACCGGCGACGAGCTCGACCGGCTGGCCGGGAACCTCAACGCCATGCTCGACCGCATCGGCGAGCTGATGAGCGGCATGCAGCAGGTTTCGGACAACATCGCCCACGACCTCAAGACGCCGCTGACCCGCCTGCGCAACCGTGCCGAGGAGGCGCTGCGCACGGCGCAGTCGCCCGAGCAGCTGCGCAGCGCGCTCGACGGCGCGATCGAGGAAGCCGATGGGCTGATCCGCGTCTTCAACGCCTTGCTGATGATCGCGCGGCTCGAAACCCGCCAGATCAGCGACAGCATGGCCCCGCTCGATCTTGCCGAGATCGTCGACGGGCTGTCCGAGCTCTACGAGCCGCTGGCCGAGGAGGCAGGCCTTACTTTGTCGGCTTCCGTCGAGCCCGGCCTGTCGCTCACCGGCAATCGCGAGCTGATCGGCCAGACGTTGGCCAATCTGATCGACAACGCGCTGAAATACGGCAAGCCGGAGGGCGATGCGCCGGCGACGGTCGTGGTGACGGCGCGGCGTGTCGGCGACATGGTCGAGCTCGGTGTCGCCGATCACGGTGCCGGCATCCCCGAGGCTGATCGCGGCCGTGTGCTGGAGCGCTTCGTCCGGCTCGATCAGAGCCGCAGCAAGCCGGGCTTCGGACTTGGGCTCGCCTTGGCCTCTGCCGTCGCGCGTCTGCATGGCGGTGCAATCCGCCTGTCGGACAATGCGCCGGGGCTCGATGTCGTGATGTCGCTGCCGGCCAGTCCTCCTCCTGTGGACAGCTCTGCCGCGGAGGTGCCGCAAGGCTCGACATCGCAGTCTGACGGGGCAGGGTTCCAGTCGGCATGACGAAGGGCTAAGGCTCGCTCAGCCGGTCGACGCGGAGGTCAGTGTGGGCGAGCCCTTATGCCAACGCCTGAAGGCGGCGCCCGTCCTGCCGGCGCGCGGCAAGATCGAGGCGCTTTGGCGCGAGGAGCTGATCGAGCGCTTGTTCGATGCCGAGGCTGGTGAACGGCTCGCCGCCCATATGACGGGTCATGACGCCTCGGCCGCGCTCGTTGCCGGTATTCTCGCGCACTCGCCTTTCCTGACCCAGATCATGCGGCGCGATCCGGAGGGGCTCCTCGCCTCGCTGACGACCGATCCTGGCGAGCGCCGCGACGCGCTGCTCGCCGGTATCGCCGCCTTCGCCACGCCGGAGACCGCGACCGCCGATCTGATGCGCGAATTGCGCCGCTTCCGCCAGGCGATGGCGCTCCTGCTGGCGCTCGTCGATATCGGAGGCATCTGGCCGGTCGAGACGGTCACCGCCGCGCTCAGTGCCACCGCCGACATGGCGGTGAAGCTTGCCAGCGAGCACGCGCTGCATCAGGCCGCCGGTCTCGGCCGGATCGAGCTTCCCGACGGCAATGAGCCCGGCAAGGGCTCCGGGCTTGTCGTGCTGGCGCTCGGCAAGCATGGCGCCGGCGAGCTGAACTACTCCTCCGACATCGATATCGTCGTCTTCTTCGATCCGGAGATGGCCGAGGCCGCCGGCGTCGGCGAGCCCACGAGCTTCTTCGTCAAGCTGACGCAGCAGATCGCCCGCATCATCCAGGAGCGCACGCCGGACGGCTATGTCTTCCGCGTCGATCTGCGCCTGCGGCCTGATCCCGGCTCGACCCATGTCGCCGTCGCGCTGCCGACGGCTTACGCTTACTACGAGACGGTCGGCCAGAATTGGGAACGCGCCGCGATGATCAAGGCGAGGCCTGTCGCCGGCGATATCGAGCTCGGCCGCCGCTTCATCGCCGATCTCGCTCCCTTCATCTGGCGCAAATATTTCGACTTCGCCGCCATCGCCGACATCCATGCGATGAAGCGCCAGATCCAGTCGGTGAAGGGCTTCGAGACGCTCAGCCTGCCCGGCCACAACGTCAAGCTCGGCCGCGGCGGCATCCGCGAGATCGAGTTCTTCGTCCAGACCCAGCAGCTCGTCTTCGGCGGCAGGCGCCCGGCGCTGCGCGGGCCGCGCACGCTCGACATGCTCGGCGAGTTGACGAAGGAGAACTGGATCAGCCCACAGGCCCGCGACGAGCTGACGGAATCCTATTGCTGGCTGCGCACGATCGAACACCGGCTTCAGATGCGCCATGACGAGCAGACGCAGACCCTGCCGACGGACGCCGCCGATCTCGACGCCTTCGCCCGCTTCTGCGGCTATCCCTCGGCCAAGGCCCTCGGCAAGGATCTGGAGGCGCATGCCAGGCGCGTCGAGGGCCATTATGCCCTGCTGTTCGAGGACGCGCCCAGCCTCGCCAGTGAAGCCGGCTCTCTCTCCTTCACCGGTACCGAGAACGATCCGGAGACACTGGCGACATTGGGAAAGCTCGGCTTTCGCCAGCCTGCGGCCGCAGCCGAGACGGTGCGTGGCTGGCATTTCGGCCGCCGCGCTGCCGTCACCAGCGCCCGCGCCCGCGAGGTGTTGACCGAGCTGACGCCGGCGCTGCTCGTCGCGCTCGGCCGCACCACCGACCCGGATGGCGCGCTCGCCCATCTCGACAACGCCTTCGTGCGCATGCCGGCTGCGGTCGAGCTTCTGACGCTGCTGCGCTCGCATGAAGCCCTGCTGCAGCTCTTCGCGGAGATTCTCGGCAGCGCGCCGCGTCTCGCCAAGGTCGCGGCGCTCTATCCGCATGTGCTCGACGCGGTAATCGACCCCGCCTTCAGCGCCCCGCGCCACGATGCCGAGCGTGTGGCGCAGCGCGTACGTGCCATGGTCGGCACGCCGCCGCCCAGCGTCGAGGACGGGCTCGACCGCATGCGCGACGCCGTCCGGCAGGAGAATTTTCTGGTCGGAGCCCGGCTGCTCTCCGGCGTGATCAATGCCGAACAGGCGGCGCAGGGCTATGCCGCAGCGGCTGCTGCCAGTATCCGCGTCGCTTTCGACGATACCCGCGCCGCCTTCGCCGCCGACCATGGTCTCGTTGAAGGCGCGGAGGCGGTCGTGCTCGGCATGGGGCGATTGGGAGCCGGCGAGCTCACTCCATCATCCGATCTCGACCTGATGCTGCTCTACGACCGTCCGGAGGACGCCGAGGCCAGTGACGGCAAGCGCCCGCTCGATCCGGTGACGTGGCATGTCCGCTTCACCCAGAGACTCGTCGCGGCGCTGACCGTGCCGACGCGGCGCGGCACGCTCTACCAGGTCGACATGCGCTTGCGGCCCGCCGGCAACAAGAGCCCTGCGGCGACGCAGTTCGGCGGCTTTACCGCCTATCATCAGGGCGAAGCCGAAATCTGGGAGGAGATGGCGCTGACCCGCGCCCGCGTCGTCGCCGGCGATGCCGGCTTGCGGGACAAGGTCGAAGCCGCGATCCGCGAGATCCTGCTGCGCAAGCGCCAGCCGGCCAAGGTCGCCGCCGCCGTTACCGAGATGCGGGCGCTCATCGCCAAGGAGAAGGGCGAGAACGACGCTTGGGATCTGAAGCTCGCCGCTGGCGGGCTGACCGATCTCGACTTCCTGGCCCAGTTCCTGGTGCTCGCTCATGGCCACGACCATCCGCAGCTTCTCGCCCGCACGACCTCGGGGGTCTTCGCGGCGGCGCGCGACACCGGCGTCATCGCCGCTGGAGAGGCGGAGCGGCTCGCGGCTGCGGCACGCTTCATCGGCGACGTCCAGCTCTGGCAGCGTTTCGCGATGGAAGAGGATTTCGATGCCAAGGCGGTGCCGGAGCGCGTCCTGCGCCGGATCGCGACGGCGGTCGGCCTGCCGGATGCCAAGGTGCTGAAGGCGGAGCTCGACGAGCGCCGGGCGATGGTCCGTGGCCTGTTCAAGCAGATATTGGGCGCCGCGCAGAAGGCCTGAGCGCAGGGCGCTCTCCTCAGGCCGCCTGTTCGAGCTCCGCGTTCGCCGGGCCCTTCAACGGCAGGTGGACCATCACGATCGTGCCCGAACCCATGATCGAGCGGACACGCAGCGAGCCGCCATGCAGCTCGGCGAGCGAGCGGGCGATGGCGAGACCGAGGCCCGAGCCGCCATGGCTGCGGATGAGATCGCCCTCGACCTGCTCGAACGGGCGCCCGATCCGGCCGATCTTCTCGCGCGGAATGCCGATGCCGCTGTCCTCGACATAGAGGTTGAGCGCATTGGGCGCCGGCTTGACCCGGACCGCGATCCGGCCGCCCTCGGGCGTGAACTTGATGGCGTTGTCGACGAGGTTGCCGACGATCTGGAAGAGGGCGTGAGCATCGGCCTCGAGGCGCATCTCGCTGCCGAGATCGCTGGTGAGGGAGAGCCGCTTGCGCGTGATCTCCTCGCGATGGCAGCTGATCGCCTCGCCGACCACGAGGTCGAGTGCAACGTCGGTCTTTTCGAGCTCGATCTTGCCGGCCTCGATCCGCGCCATGTTCAGAATGTCGTTGATGACCGCGAGCAGGTAGCCGCCGCTGGAGCGGATGTCGCGGACATATTCGACATAGCGCTCGGAGCCGAGCGGGCCGAACAGCCCGTCATCCATGATCTCGGAGAAGCCGAGGATGGCATTGAGCGGCGTGCGCAGCTCATGGCTCATATTGGCGAGGAATTCGGACTTGGCGCGGTTGGCGCTTTCGGCGGCGGCCTTCTGCTCGAGATAGAGCTCGGCCAGCTCGGCGAGCTGCTGCGCCTGCGCTTCGAGCTTCTGGCGCGAGGCCTTGACGTCGGTGACGGTCTTGAGCAGTTCGTGCTCGGAGCGGGTCAGGCGCTCCTCCTGCTGTTTCAGCATGGTGATGTCGGTGCCGACCGAGACCGAGCCGCCATCCTTGGTGCGGCGGCCGTTGATCTGCAGCCAGCGCCCGTCCGACAGCTTCGCCTCGTAGGAATGGCTGCCGGAGCCGGCGCGCACGCTGCGGACCGGCTCGCGATCGATGCTCGGCTGAGCGCTGTGACTCATGATCTGTTCGTAGGTCGTGCCGGCGCGCACCAGCTCCGGCGACAGCATGTGCAGCTGCTGGTATTTGGCGTTGCAGAGCACGAGCTTCTGTTCGGCGTCCCAGAGCACGAAGGCTTCCGAGATCGCTTCGACCGCGTCGCGCAGGCGGGCATCGGCGGTGGCGGTGCGGGCGGCCATGCGGCGCTGCTCGGAGATGTCGACGACGATGCCGACGAGGTGTTGGGCATGGGTTCGGCGATCGGTGACGAGCTCGGCCCTTGCCTTCAGCCAGACCCATTCGCCCGAGGCGTTGCGGACGCGGAATTCCTGGTCGAGATGGTCGGTCTCGCCGCGGCTGACTGCATCGGCCAGGCCATAGAGGTCGGCATCCTCGGGGTGGATGAAAGCATTGACCTCGCCGAAGGACATGAACTCGCCGGCGCGATCGTAGCCGAGCATGGCGTACATCGAATCCGACCAGTACATCCGGCCCTTGGCGAGGTCCCAGTCCCACAGGCCGCAATGGCCACGGCTCAGTGCTGTGTCGATGCGGTCGCGCACGCAGTCGCAATCCTCGTCGGCGGCGCGGGCCCGGCGCGATTGCAGCACGAAGGCGGCGGTGATGCCCGCGAGCACGATCGCCGCCGAGCCGAACAGGACGAGGATGGAGCGCCGGCGCTCGTCCCAGGTCGAGAGCGCGCGCTTCACCGGATGCAGCACCGCGACCTGGCCGAGCGGGGCGGCGAGGTTGCGAACGGTGGCGAGCGCCTCGACGCCGCCGGGCAGCGTGATCGGCATCACGCCGGCGCGATCGGCGAAGACGGTCAAGGCCTGCCCCGGGCCGAGCACGTCGACCAGGCTGCGCTCGCTGGCGCCGATCGCCGGCTCACCGGCGACCAGTCGCCCGCCAGCGTCGCTGACATAGACGATGCGGCCGCGGCCGGCGATATGCTTGGTCGACAGGGGAGCGAGGACGCCGTCAGGGCGCTTGTCGTCTTTCGAGGCTAGATCGAGTTCGCGCACAAGCAACGCGGCGAGTGCTTCCAGGTCGGTCGCGGCATCGTCGATGGCATCATCGCGCAGGGCCGAGGTCTGGACGTAGGCGCCCAGGGCAAGGAGCAGGACGAAGCCCGCGACGAGCGCTGGAATGACTTTCCGGAACGTCGGCTCCAGCTGCTCGAAGCGCTTATAGAGCGGATGTGTCAGGGATCGTGCTACGCCCAGAACTGAATTTGCGCGCACGTGTGCGCAAGCCGCGTCTGCACGCGTCATGCCCGTCCCCCTTCGGAAAGCGATGTACCGACAGTAAGATCGAGAGACGTGCCGCATCCCCGAATCACAGTCAGTTGAATCCGCGGGACTCGCTTTGTCTAGCGGAAACTACGCCCTGCCCGTTGTTTTGCGCGCGCTGGTTGTAGCCGCGAATCGGTTGAATCCTGCGCGCGCAGGACTTCGTTAACCTTTGGCTGAGCAGGCGGTTAACGGGCGATTCTGGCGAGGGTGTAGAGGCCTCGAAGGGGGGCACAGAAGCCCTCCGAGGCACCCCATTCAACCCAGCGAGCGAGCGGCGATATCGGCGACGTCGCGCGACAGATTGGGCGTCGTCTGCACCATGCGCAAAGCCGCCTCCGCCTTGGCCCGGCGCCCCGCCTCCAGCATGCGCCAGCTCTTGAACGAGCCGAGCAGGCGCGAGGCGACCTGCGGGTTGGTTCGGTCGAGCGCGATGACAATGTCGGCGATGAAGGCGTAGCCCTCGCCGTCGGCGCGGTTGAACTGGGTCAGGTTCGCCGCGAAGCCGCCGATGAGGCCACGCACCCGGTTCGGATTGCCGAGCGAGAAGGCGGCGTGGTTCATCAGCCCCTTCACGCGGGCGAGCGTGCCGTCTTCGGCGATCAGTGCCTGCGCCATCAGCCATTTGTCGAGCACCAGCGGCTCGCGGGCATAAAGTTCGCCGAAGCGGGCGATCAGCTCCTCGCGCTCGGCCCCCGGGATCAGCGTCATCGCGGCGAGCGCTGCGAGCCGGTCGGTCAGGTTGTCGGCCTCGCTGAACTGCTTCAGCGACAGCCGCGCGCCCTCGGCGGGAGCGCCCAGAGCGATCAGGCCGAGCGCTTCGTTGCGGAGGGCGCGCCGCCCCGCCGGAGCCGCCGCCGGCGAATAGGGGCCGCGCTCCGCGAGGCTGCCGCGCAGGGCCGCAAGCTCGCTTGCGAGTGCGGCACCGATCGCGGCGGAAAGCCGGCGATGGGCGCCATGCACGAAATCCGGATCGACATCACGGCCGATCTCGCGGGCGATGTCGGCCGGGGCAGGCAAGCGCAGCACCTGCGCAGCGAAGGCTGGGTCGGCCAGTGCCGGGCCGGCGAGGAATTCGGAGAGCGCTTTGGCGAGGTCGGTCGCGGTCGCATCCAGCGTCGACTGATCGCCCTTGCCGGCGCGCACCAGCGCCCGTGTCGCGACCGTCTGCAGCGCCTGCCAGCGGTTGAAGGAATCGCTGTCGGCGCTGAACAGTCGCAGCAGTTCGCTGTCGCCGAGGTCGAGTTCGAGCCGGACCGGCGCCGAGAAGCCGCGCAGCAGCGACGGCGTCGGCGCCTCCGGCAGGTCGGTGAAGGTCACGGACAGCGAGGGCTGGTCGAGCACCACCACGCCGCCGGCCTTCAGCGCCGGCGAGGTGCTGGCGAGCGGCAGGTCGCCGCCCTTGCCGACGAGGCCGAGCGCGACGGGGATGACCACCGGCTTCTTCTCGGACTGGCCGGGCGTCGCCGGCGTCGATTGCGCCAGCTGCAGCGTGTAGCTCTTCGCCTGCGCATCGTATCTGCCGGAGGCGACCACGGTCGGCGTGCCCGCCTGCTCGTACCACCCGGCGAAATGGGCGAGATCCTGGCCGGAGGCCTCGACGAAGCAGTCGAGGAATTCCTCGATCGTCGCGGCCGTGCCGTCGCAGCGCTCGAAATAGAGATCCATGCCGCGCGCGAAGGTGTCCTCGCCGATCAGCACCTTGAGCATGCGGATGAGCTCGGCGCCCTTCTCGTAGACCGTTGGCGTGTAGAAGTTGTTGATCTCCTTGTAGGCGCGCGGCCGGACCGGATGGGCGAGCGGGCCGGCATCCTCGGAAAACTGCGTCGAGCGCAGCGTGCGGACATCGGCGATGCGCTTCACCGGGCGCGAGCGCTCGTCGGAGGAGAATTCCTGGTCGCGGAAGACGGTGAGCCCTTCCTTCAGGCAGAGCTGGAACCAGTCGCGGCAGGTGATGCGGTTGCCAGTCCAGTTGTGGAAGTACTCGTGCGCGATGATCGCCTCGATCGAGGCGTAGTCGCCATCGCTCGCCGTCAGCGGATCGGCGAGGACATACTTGTCGTTGAAGATGTTGAGGCCCTTGTTCTCCATCGCGCCCATGTTGAAGTCGGACACGGCGACGACGTTGAACACATCGAGATCGTAGTTGCGGCCGAAGACGCGCTCGTCCCAGCGCATGCAGCGCACGAGGCTGTCCAGCGCCCAGCCGGCGCGCCCGGCCTTGCCCGGCTCGACATAGACCGCGAGCTCGACCTTGCGGCCATCGGCCGTGACGTAAGGCTGCCGGACATGGTCGAGCTTGCCGCCGACCAGCGCGAAGAGATAGGCCGGCTTCGGATGCGGATCATGCCAGACGGCGAAATGCCGCTCGCCGCCGGGCAGCTCGGCCGCGGCGACGAGGTTGCCGTTTGAGAGCAGCACCGGCGCCTCGGCTTTCCTCGCCTCGAGCCGGACCGTGTAGACGCTCATCACGTCGGGACGATCGAGGAAATAGGTGATGCGGCGGAAGCCGTCCGCCTCGCATTGCGTGCAGTAGACGCCGCTCGAGCGGTAGAGCCCCATCAGCTTGGTGTTGGCGCCCGGGTCGAGCGTCGTCTCGACCCTGAGCGAAAACGCCCGCGTCGGCGGCGCGTGGATCGTCAGCCCCTGCGGCGAGAGGGAATACAGGGCCGGATCGAGCGGGACCTCGTCGAGCAGGATCGAGTCCGGTGCCAGCTCGTCGCCGTCGAGCACCAGCGGCGCGCCCGCATGGCCGGCCGGGTTCGGCCGCAGCTGCAGCTGGGAGCGCACTTTGGTCCGCGTCGGATCGAGGACGATGTCGAGATCGACGGTGTCGATCAGCCAGTCGGAGGGGCGGTAGTCCTCGAGGCGGATCAGCGGGGCGTCTTCGGCGCGCATGGCAGGTTCGCTTCCTTCAGTCGCTCTTGTCTATGGGGCCCGGGACCGCGGCGGAAGCCGTCAGGACAGGGCGAGTGGCTAGTCTGACGTGATGGCCGGCTCGGCATGGCTGACCAAACGGCAGACATCCGGCCGGGCCTCGCGAACCTTGCGCTCGATCTTGTCGACGGCGCGATGCACGGCGGCGACGTCGAGCGCGCCATCGGCCCGGCAATGGTAGTTCACCACCAGACCGTTGCGGGTCTCGCGCACGCGGACGCTGTGGATGTCGCGGACCGGGCCGCCGGCCTCGGCCGCCTCCTGCGCGATCGCCTTGCCGATCGCCTCGACCACCTCCCAGGGCGCGTTGTGGCCGGAGGGCTGGCCGGTCTCCATCGGCTCGATATGGGTGTCGACCTCGGTCTCGCCGCCGAATTCGGCGCGGATCGCGTTCTCCAGCCGCGTGGCGACCTCGTGGGCTTCGCCGAGAGGGAGAAGCGCGTCGACCTCCATGTCGAGCGAGACGGCGAGCCGCCCGCCGATCGTGTGGACGCTGACATGGTGCACTGGCACCTTCATCTTCAGCGCGATCAGTAGCACGCGCTCCAGCGCCGTCTCGTCGTCGACCTGGACAGGGTTGGCGGTGACGGTCAGCGCCGAATCCGGCTCGACCGCGACGAGGGCCCGCAGCAGGTCGTCCTTGATCGCCGTCACACGGTCGAGCGGCAGGGTCCGCGAGACCTGGATGCCGATCTCGCCCTGCACCACGCCGCCGGCCGGCCGCAGCCGCAGCCATTCGACATTGACCACGCCGGCAACGCCCTGTGCCGCGTCGCGCAGGCGCTCGGCGACACCCTTCGGCGCCGCGTCGATCAGCGTGTCGACCGTGCGCCGCCCGAGCTTCACGGCGGTGGCGATCATGAAGACGGCGAGAGCGAGAGCGGTCGCGCTGTCGGCCATCGGCACGCCCATCCGCGTGAGGATCAGGCCGAGCAGGACGAGCGCCGTGCCGACGAAATCGGTGGCGAAGTGCAGCGCCTCGGCCGAAAGCGCCTCGCTGCGGGTCTCCTTGGCGACCATGGTCAGCGTACGCCAGCGCGTCGCGTCGACCATCAGCGAGAACAGCAGCACGCCGATGACCAGCGGCGTCACCGCGACATGCGGCTCCGTTCCGCTCCACAGCCGGTTGGCCGCTTCCCACAGGATCGCGCCCGAGAGCCCGAACAGGATCGCGGTCTCCAGCAGCGCCGCCAGAGCCTCGAACTTGCCGTGGCCGTAATGGTGCTCGTCATCGGCCGGCTTGTCGGCGGCCCGTACCGCGAACCAGGTGAACATCGTCGAGCCGATGTCGATCAATCCCTGCAGCGCGTCGGTCATCAGGGCGAGCGAGCCGGAGAGGATCGCCGCGCCGAACTTGGCGAGCGTCAGCACGACGCTGGCGATCACCGACAGCGTCGCGGCCTTCTGCTTGACCCGGGAGACCTCGGTGGGCGACACCGAGCCGGCCGGGTTCGGCGTGCGATCCTGCGTTTCGCTCATGATAGGTCCGCGCGAGCCCCAGGCGTCATGTCAGCCCGATTGTGATCAACCGGGCTGACATGACGCCAATTATGAGTTGAGCATGTTCTTGTCGCAAAGGTGGCTGACACTTTTGCGGGACATGCTTGGAATGGCGCCGGTTTGGCCCGATCCATCAACCAGATCAACCCCGGGAGACAAACGATGCGCTATCTCCACACCATGGTCCGCGTCACCGACCTCGATGCTGCCCTCGATTTCTACGTGACCAAGTTCGGCCTCATCGAAACCCGCCGGATCGAGAACGAGAAGGGCCGCTTCACTCTGGTCTTCCTCGCCGCGCCCGACGATGCGGCGAGCGTCAAGGAGCAGGGCAGCCGCGGCCGCCCGACGCTGGAGCTGACCTATAACTGGGATCCGGAGGTCTACACCGGCGGGCGCAATTTCGGCCATCTCGCCTATGAGGTCGACGACATCTATGCGACCTGCGACAAGCTGATGAAGGCCGGCATCACCATCAACCGGCCGCCGCGCGACGGCAACATGGCCTTCGTCCGCTCGCCCGACAACATCTCGATCGAGATCCTGCAGAAGGGCGAGCCGAAAGCTCCGGCCGAGCCTTGGGCGAGCATGCCGAACACCGGGGTGTGGTGAGGGCGCTGATTGCGAGCTGAGATGCTCCCTGATATCATCTGGTGATATCAGGGAGGCTCGCATGGGCATTCTGGTGCGCGACGAGAAGATCGACCGGCAGGTAAGAGAGCTGGCCCGTCAGGACGGGATTTCGCTTCAGGCGGCGATCGGCCTGGCGGTGGACAACGAGCTGAAGCAGCGTGCGGAACGGCGCGAGAGGATCGAGGCGGCCACGCGCCGAGCGCAGGAAAGGCTAGCTCAGTATCCGACGATCGACGACGGCCTGACGCACAAAGAATTCTGGGATCGCGAATACGGCGACGCCTGATGTTCCTCGACGCTTCGGTTATCGTCGTCAATCTTCTAGAAGAGCGCGAGGCAATCGCCTTCAGGTCGGCCCTGGCGCAGGCTTCCGAAAACGTGACCTCTCCGTTGGCGATATTCGAGGCTTCGACCAGGATTGCGGCGGTCAAGCGGGTCTCGATCGACAAGGCCTATGAGATCGTTCGCGACTTCATTGAAGAGACGGCAATTCGGGTTGTCGCGATCGATGCAGCGGTCGGCGCGGCTGCCCACCTCTGTGCGGCCCATTACCACTATCTCGCCGGCCATCCCGCTCGTCTTAATGTGGGCGATTGTTTCGCCTATGCGGCGGCGCGCGCATCGGGCGTGCCACTCGCCTATAAGGGCAATGATTTCGTCCACACCGACATCGACGGCATCCGCTTCGGAGCCTGACATCCTGCTTCGGAGTGCTCTGCCTTGACCAAGACGTTGTTCGGCCATCTCGACGACGGCACGCCGATTCACGAGGCCGTGCTGCGCTCTCCCGCCGGCGCCGAGGCACGGGTGATGGAATGGGGGGCGGTGCTGCGCGATCTCGTCGTGCCGCTGCCGAATGGCGGGCGCCAGCGCGTCGTGCTCGGCTTTGCCGATTTCGCCGACTATCCCAGGCACTCGCCGCATATGGGCGCGATCGCCGGCCGGTTCGCCAACCGCATCGGCGGCGGCCGCTTCGCGCTCGATGGCGTCGAGTACCAGACTCCACTGAACGAAAACGGCCGCAACTCGCTGCATGGCGGCGGCGAGGGCTTCGGCAAGCGGCGCTGGACGCTGGTGCATCAGGACGAGGCGAGCGCGACCTTGGCGCTGGTCTCAGCCGATGGGGATGCCGGCTATCCCGGCACGCTCGACGTCTTCTGCCGCTACAGCCTCATAGGCGCGGCGACCCTGCGGATCGAGCTATCAGCCACGACTGACGCGCCGACCATCGTCAACCTGGCGCATCACTCTTACTTTCGTCTCGACGACGCCCCGGACATCCTCGATCACGAGTTCGAGGTCCGCGCCAATCTGATCACGCCGGTCGATGCCGACCTGATCCCCGACGGCTCGGTCGCCTCGGTGGCCGGGACAGCCTTCGATTTCCGCAAGGCCCGGCCGATCCGCTTCGCCAATCCGGATGGTTCGCGTTTCTGGTACGACCATAACTATCTGCTTCGGCGCGACCGCCGCGAGCCGGCCGCGGCGACGGGCCTCGAGCTCGCCCATGCCGCGACGCTGCGCTCGCGCCGCTCGGGCCTCGCCATGGAGGTCTGGACGACCGAGCCGGCGCTGCAGGTCTATGACGGCTTCAAGCTGGATTCGCCGGTCGCGGGGCTGGACGGCGTGCCTTACGGCGCCTGCGCCGGGATCGCGCTCGAACCTCAGCATGTGCCGGATTCGCCCAATCTCCCGCATGTCCCGTCGACGGTGCTGCGCCCCGGCGAGGTCTATCGCCAGATCAGCGAATTCAGGTTCGGAGCGTAAGCGGCATGGCCGGTGTCTTCTGTCTCGGTATCGCGACGCTCGACTATGTCTACAGCGTCGAGCGCGTGCCCAATCCCGGCGAGAAGGACCGGGCCCGCGATCTCGTCGTCACCGGCGGCGGCTGCGCCGGCAGCGGCTCGGCCGCGATCGGCCGGCTCGGCGGCAGGGCCTGGCTGGCGACGCGCCTCGGTGATGACGCTGTCGGCGATACCATCGTTGCGCAGTTGCAGCAGGACGGCGTCGACACTTCGCTCTCGCCGCGTTTCCCGGGCCTGCGCTCGCCGGTCTCCTCGATCCTGATCGACGCCCAGGGCGAGCGCATGGTCGTCTCCTATACCGACCCGAAGACGCCGCTCTCGCCCGACTGGCTGCCGGAGGTGCTGCCGGCCGGCTGTGACGGTGTGCTGGTCGACACGCGCTGGGGCGAGGGCTCGCTCGCCGCGTTGAAGCTGGCCCGCAAGGCCGGCGTGCCCGGGGTGATCGACGGCGACCGTCAGCCGACGCATCCGGAGATGGTCACGACCGCCAGCCATGTCGCCTTCAGCGAGAAGGCGCTCAGCGAAATCTCGGGCGGGCAGGAGCCGAGGGCGGCGCTGGAAGCCTTGGCGCGCGATGCGCAGAACTGGCTCGCGGTGACGCTCGGCCCGCGCGGCGTGCTCTTCATGGAAAATGGCGGGATCGAGCACTTGCCGGCCTTCCCGATCGAGGCAGTCGACACGCTTGGCGCCGGCGACGTCTGGCATGGCGCCTTCGCGCTGGCTCTGGCCGAGGGGCAGGGGGAGCGTCGGGCGGTGCGCTTCGCCTCGGCGGTGGCGGCGATCAAGTGCACCCGCTTCGGCGGCCGGGCGGGCACGCCGACGCGCGAGGAAGTCGAGCGCTTCCTGGCGGCGCATCCCTGAATGCTCCGCAATTCAATCCCCGGTGTCGTCGATGCGTCAGTGCCGCGTCGCGCCCTCGTCACGCTGTTCGGGCATCAGATTGGCGGTGCGCTCCCGCGCACCTGGTCAATCTGAGGAGAGCGTCATGCTGGCGATCCAGGGACTGAAATGCGTCTATGATACCGGCTCCCGCGGCTGGGCGATCGAGCTCGCGCTGAAGGGCGAGGGCGAGGAAGCCGTGCGCCGCTTCGATGTCGACGGCCCCGAGGATGCCGAGATGCTGATCGAGGCCTTCGACGAGTCGACCGCGAGCAGCTTCGACCCGGCGACGGGCGAGATCGTCTTCGCCTACGAATACGCCACCCTCGACGACGAAGGCGAGGATGAGGACGAGAACGACGACGAGGACGCCGAAGTCGCCGAGGACGATGAAGACGAAGTCGCCGAAGACGAAGGCGAGAAGGTCAAGGCCTGAGGCCGCGGCCGCGTGAGCACGTCGAGCGCGGCGCTACCCCCAATTGTCCCGAAGCCGCCGCGCCAGTCCGCGACCTCATGGCCGCGCGCGCGGCGGCAAAGCTCGCCCCTAACGCGAATTCGCGGTAAGCCCGGAACGACGCATTTGCGACGCGATCCTGTTACAGCGTAACGATGCGGTGCTGCTGGTCCTCATTTTCCGCAGGTGCCGGCCGCCGCCAGAGTCGAACAATCCCCAGGCCAGGCCGCGATGCAAGACGACGTTGTGTTCCCGACTCTTCCCACGCACGAGACCGGCAAGCTCAAGCGTGGCGTCTGCGCCATCAGCGGCGTCGAGCTCAGCCGCAAGAATCTGATTGCGCTCGGGACGCTGCGCCCCTCGCTGGTCGAGCATATCCGGCGCGACTTCCCCGATCTCGACGAAGATAGCCTGATCAGCCTCAAGGAGCTGGCGCGCTATCGCACCCGCTATGTTGAGGAGATCCTGCGCGAGGAGCACGGCGAATACACCGATCTCGACCGCGAGGTTGCCGAGAGCATTGCCCGGCAGGATACGATCGCCGAGAATATCGAGGACGATTTCGAGGAGCATCGCACCCTCGGCGAGCGCCTTTCGGACGGGCTCGCCAGCTTCGGCGGCTCATGGGCCTTCCTGATCAGCTTCGGCGTCGTGCTGGCGGTCTGGATGGTGGTCAATGTCGTGGCCGGTACGGGCGCTTTCGACCCTTATCCGTTCATCCTGCTTAATCTCGTGCTCTCCTGCATCGCCGCCATCCAGGCGCCGATCATCATGATGAGCCAGAAGCGGCAGGAGGCGAAGGACCGATTGCGCTCCTTCAATGACTACCAGGTCAACCTCAAGGCCGAGCTCGAGGTTAGGCACCTGCATGAGAAGATCGACCATCTGATCACGCGGCAATGGCAACGCCTTGCCGAGATCCAGCAGGTCCAGCTCGAACTGCTGCAGGAGGCGCAAGTGCCGAGACGCAAGCCGAAGCGGCGCAAGAAGCCGGCGACGAAGAAGAAGGTGGTGGCAGCAGTTCCTGCGGAGTTGCCGGAGCCAGACTCCACAGCCTGACGCCTGCTCGAACCTGATCAGGCAGCAGAGGGCGGTTGACAGGTCGATGCGCGCTCTTTCTGGTGTCGGCTAACAAAATTCGCCGCCCAGGGAGGTTGCCTTGTTCCGTCTGTCTCGCGCCGTTGTGCTCGCCGGCACCGCTTTTGCTGCCCTTGCAACGCCCGCCGCCGCCCAGGGGCAGGTTACCGTCTACTGCTCGATCCTCGAGGAGCAGTGCCGCGAGGGCGCTTCGATCTTCGAGAAGGCGACCGGCATCAAGGTCCAGATGGTCCGCAAGTCGACCGGGGAGGTCTATGCCCAGGTCAAGGCCGAGGCGACCAATCCGCGCGGCGACGTCTGGTGGGGTGGGCCGGGGGAACCGCATCTGCAGGCCGCAGATGAGGGTCTGCTCGACGAGTACAAGTCGCCGAAACTGGCCGAGCTGCACGACTGGGCCAGGCGCCATGCCGAGCAGTCGAAGTTCCGCACCTCAGGGATTTATCTCGGTGCGCTCGGGATCGGCTACAATCTCGAGACCCTGAAGGGCAAGAAGCTGGCCGAGCCGAAATGCTGGGCCGACCTGCTCGATCCGAAGTTCAAGGACGAGGTGCAGGTCGCCGATCCAAGCTCCTCCGGCACGGCCTATGTCTTCCTGGCGACGACCGTCCAGCGCCTCGGCGAGGAGAAGGGCTTCGAGTTCCTGAAGAGCCTGCACAAGAACATCAGCCAGTACACCAAGTCGGGCATCGCGCCGGTTAAGGCGACGGCGCTCGGCGAGACGGCCGTCGGCATCGCCTTCATGCACGATATGCTGACGCAGAAGCTGCAGGGCGCCCCGATCGGCATCGTCGCGCCCTGTGAGGGCACCGGCTACGAGACGGGCTCGGTCTCGGTGATCAAGGGCGGCAAGAACCCGGAGGCCGCGCGCAAGTTCGTCGATTTCACGCTCTCGCCGGAGGCGCAGGACATCAACGCGAAGCTCAAGATCAACTCGATCCCGTCGAACAAGAACGCCAAGCTCTCGCCCGATGCGCCGAAATTCGAGGAGATCAAGCTGATCGACTATGACACCCCGCGCTGGGGCAGCCCGGCCGAACGCTCGCGCCTGCTGAAGAAGTTCGACGACGAGGTGAAGGCGCTGCCGCGCTGAGGCGGCTGCGTTTGGTAGCACTGGCCGGAGCCAGTGCTACCAAACGCTTTAAGCGATAGAGGTCGTCACCGCACCGGCGGCGCGTATTGCAGGCCGCCCTGCGTCCATAGCCTGTTCATCCCGCGCGGCAGGTTGAGCGGCGACTTGGCGCCGAGATGCCGGTCGAAGCTCTCGCCGTAATTGCCGACTGCCTTGACGATGCGCACCACCCAGTCGTTGGTGAGGCCAAGGCTCTCGCCGAACTTGCCTTCGCTGCCGAGCAGGCGCTTGATCTCGGGATTGGCCGATTTCACCATTTCGTCGACATTGGCCTGGGTAATGCCGAACTCCTCGGCGTTCAGCAGGGCGTAGACGGTCCAGCGCACGATATCGAACCAGGCGTCGTCGCCTTGGCGGACCCATGGGCCGAGCGGCTCCTTCGAGATCATCTCGGGCAGGAGATCGTGCTCGGAGGGGGCCTTGAGTTTCATCCGGTTCGCCGCCAGCTGCGACAGGTCGGTGGTGTAGGCGTCACAGCGCCCGGCCTCATAGGCCTGGATGGTCTCATCGAGGCCGGCATAGGCGATGACCTCGTACTTCATGCCGTGATTGCGGAAATAGTCGGCGAGGTTGAGCTCGGTCGTGGTGCCCTGCGCGACGCAGATCGAGGCGCCGTTCAGCGCCTTGAGGTCCTTCACGCCGGTGCTTTTGCGCACCAGGAAGCCCTGGCCGTCGAAATAGTTGATCGCGGTGAAGTTGAGGCCGAAGCCGGCGTCGCGGCCGAGCGTCCAGGTCGTGGTGCGCGACAGCACGTCGATCTCGCCGCTCTGCAGCACGGTCAGCCGGTCCTTCGACGCGAGCGAGATGTATTTCGCCTTCTCCTGATCGTTGAAGATCGCTGCGGCCAGCGCCCGGCAAAGATCGGTGTCGAAGCCGCGCCACTGCCCCTGCGCGTCGGGCAGCGAGAAGCCGGCGACGCCCTGACTGGTGCCGCAGATCAGATGGCCGCGTTGCTTGATCCGCTCCAGCGTCGTCTGCGCCTGGGCAGCCAGCGGAAGTGCAGCCGCGAGGCAAAGGCCCGCCAAAGCGCTGCCGAAATTACGGGCGCGGCGTGCTGAAATTCTAAGCATTAGATTCCCCTGATTATAGCCGCAGCGATCTAACCGCGCTGCCATCGCGCGAGCCAGAGTTATTTATGCGGCTAATTGAGCGGGAGCCTGCATCCAGGCGCCGTTCTCCGCCGTATCTGGCGCTTGCGTAAAGTGGAGACCCGTCCTGCATGTCCGATCCCGTCCTCGTCATCGCCCGCGCCAGGGTTCTTCCCGCCGAGCGCGAACGCTTCATCGCGGCGGCGCACGACTGCATTGCGGCCACACGCCGCGAGCAGGGCTGCCTTGGCTACGACATTTGTGAAAACCTCGCCGACCCCGGCCATTTCATCAGTGTCGAAAGCTGGGAAAAGCGCGCCGATGTCGACCGGCATATGCAGCAGGCCCATCTCCAGGCCTTCCTCGCCATCGCAGGGACTTGCGTCAGCGCTGCTCCGGTGATCGAAGTGGTGGAACCGCGATCGGTCGATCGCCTCTGATCCATCACGCCACGGGTTTCTCCATGCAGCGCGCCATCTCCGTCGTCCGCAAGGCCGCGGTCAAGCAGGACCGGGTCGTCGAGACCCTCACCCTCGACCATCACGGCCGCAATGCTCGCAATGCCGCGCACAAGGGCGATGGCGGGCGGGAGATTCTGCTCGATCTCGACAAGCCGACCGCGCTGAATGACGGCGATGCCGTCAAGTTGGAAGACGGCTCGCTGGTCTTGATCAAGGCGGCGGCGGAAAAGCTGATCGCGATCACCGCCGAGAATCCGCTACGATTGACGCGTCTGGCCTGGCATCTCGGCGGGCATCATGTTTCGGCCGAGGTCACCGCCGACGCGATCTATGTGGAGCGCGATACGGCGCTCGCCGAGCTGGTTCGCGGCCAGGGCTGCGCGATGAGCGAAATCGAGCGGCCGTTCCAGCCCGAGCCCGAAGTCCATCATCACGAACATGGCGACGCCTGCGGCCATGATCATGGCCATCATCATCACGGCCATGACCATGGCCATGGCCATGCTGGCCACGACCATGGCCACGAGCACCATCACTCGCACGAGCATGGCGCGTCCTGCGGCTGCCGCCATGATCACCACCATCATGACGACCACGGCCACAAGCATGACCATGGCCATCACGGCCACGAGCACGGCCACAAAGGTCACAAGCACGACCACTGAGTCCTGCAGCGCGGGCGGACAGACATCATGGCGCTCCAAGGTCTCGACGGCCGTGCCTTCGGGTTGGAACTCGCCCTGCGGCTGGTCCGCTCGTGATCTTGGCCATCGCCACCGCGCTGACACTGCTCTTGGCCGCGATAGCCGGCCTGCATGCCTACTGGGGGCGGGACGGTCTCTGGCCTGCGGCGAGCGAGGATGAACTGGTCGCGACCGTCATCGGCAATGCGAGCGCGCGGCGCATGCCGTCCCCGGGCCTGTGCCTGGCGGTCACGCTGGCCATTGCCGTAACGGCGATCTGGCCGCTGCTGCTGGCGCAGGGACCGAGCGCAGGCACTCCGCGTCTGCTCATATTCTTCTCTGGCTTCGCCATCACGGCCGTCTTCCTGCTACGTGGTATCGCTGGCTTCCTGCCGGCCTGGCGGCGGCTGCATCCGCGCGAGCCCTTCGCCAGCAATGACCGCCGCTACTATTCACCGCTCTGCCTGCTGATCGCCGCAGGCTATGCGATACTGCTTTTGCAAGGCTCCTGAGCGATGAGCTTCTCCCTCGTGATCCGCTGCTGCGGGCATCGGCAGCCGCCCGGCTCCGGCAAGACGGCGCTATATCGGCGCGGATCTTGCTACGATGGACGGAAAGTCGACGACCATGCACAGCAAGCGTTCCTGTGCCTTCCGCAATGTGCGGCAGGGGAACGCCTCGGCCCGGTTGTCGACTTCATCGAGACCGCCGGCTGAAGACGTCGGCCGTGAGCTGAGGATGGCATTGATGATGATACTGCGAGCGATCGGATCTGTTGCCATGCTGCTGGCTCTCGCGTCGACCCCGGCCTTCGCCCATACCGGCGCCGGGCCGGTCGATGGTTTGATGCATGGCCTGATGCACCCGCTGACCGGGGTCGACCATGTGCTGGCCATGGTCGCTGTCGGCCTCTGGGCCGGGCTGGTCGGTGGCAAGGCGCGCATCGCCTACCCAGCCGCCTTCGTCACCACGATGGCGCTGGCGGGCGCCTGGGGCATGGCAGGCGGCGCACTCCCGGGCGTCGAGATCGGCATCGCCTTCTCGGTGGTCATCCTCGGCGCCGCGGTCGCGCTGAAGGCGTCGCCGCCGCTCGCAGCCGGCACGCTCGCCTGCGGCATCCTCGCCATCTTCCACGGTTTCGCCCATGGCGCCGAGCTGCCGGAGAATGCCAGCGGTCTCGCCTATGCGCTGGGCTTCATCCTCGCGACGGCGGTGCTCCATTTCGTCGGCATCATGCTGGCCGGCGTGATCGCCACCCGTGCGCCGCTCATTGCGCGGATCGCCGGTGGCGGGCTCGTGCTTGCGGGTGTCGCTCTCCTCGCCGGTTGAGACGGGCGTCATCGCTTCCGGCAAGCGCGCCGACCTCGTCCTCGTCGCGCCGGAGCCGCGCGTCGTCGCGACGATTGCCGGCGGGCGGCTGGTGCATCTGGCGGATCAGCGCATCCTGGTTTGACTGGACTGCGATTGCCGATCGGCGTGCTGCAACCTAGGATTTAAGCTTGCAGCGACTGGGAGGGGATGATGGCGCGCTGGTCGGACGCGATGAAGCTCTCGGACTACAAGGAGTACGAAACCTACCTGCAAGTCCCCGGCGTCTACGAGATCGGCTACATTCAGCGCGAGACCTTCTACCCGAAATATATCGGCAAGGCACCGGTGACGCTATACCAGCGCATCCGAACCTATGGGCGCGATCTTGGGCGCAGCTCCCATAACCGCTTCATCCGTGAGCTGGTCGAGGTCAACTATCACCGCCTCTGGTTTCACGTCATCCGCGTCAGTCGTCCCGGCGGTGCGGCGCTGCGGGAGGCTTTGCTCATGAACCGGTTGAGCATCGGGGAGTGCGGCCTCTACGAATGGAACTGCCGCTACGAATATGCGCCGCTGACCGAGGCGGGCTATGTGCTGAGATAGCTGATGAGCTCACGAGCGAAACGCCGCCGCGATCGCGCTGAGTGTCGCTGCTGCCCGGCTCTAACTGACGCTGGAGTGCAGGATGATCGGCCGGGTCGGTACGGTGGGAAGATCGAGCTGCGTTCCGACCTCGCTCAGGCCCGCAGGTGCCGCCTGACGGGCGAGCAGGGCGACGCCGAGGCCTGCCATCGCGGCGGCGCCGACCGCCGCGGCGCCCTCGCCGGTGAAGGCCTCGCGCCACGCAATGCCGGCCGCCTCCAGCGCCTCCACCGCCGTCAGGCGCAGTTTGCAGGGTTCCGGCTGGGCCGCCAGCGGCAGCGGCTGGCCCCGGGAGATCGGGAGATCCGGCGCGCAGAACCAGCCGAACTGCGCCTGTGTCAGCACTTCGCCGTCGCGGCGGCTTTCGTCATAGCGCAGCGCGACGACCGCATCGATCTCGCCAGCATCGTAGCGCTGGAGCAGGGTGCGCGTCGCACCGATCCGAAGGTTCAGGGTCACGCCGCCATCACGCTTGCTCGCGGCCTGAAGCAGGCGGGCTAGGTCCGGACCGACGAGATGATGCGTGATGCCGACGGAAAGACGAACGTTGTCGGATGACAGCGCGTCGGTCGCACGGCGATGTGCTGCCAGGAATTCCCGCGCCGGGACGAGAAAGCGTTCTCCGGCGGAGGTGAGGCTGACGCGTCTCGGCGTCCGTTCGAGCAGGCGCTGGCCCAGCCGCTCCTCCAGCCGGCGCAGGCGTAGCGAGGCGGCGGCCTGGGTGGTGTTCAGCAGCCCGGCGGCGCGCGTGAAGGAGCGATGCTCCGCTACGAGGACGAAGGTCTCGACGGCTTCCGGGTCGAGTGTCGGACGCGTTTGCATAACAAGATGATATCATTGAAACGCCGATGGCGACAGTTTCGATCGCTTCGTCGACAGTGTTCTGTGATGGCAGCGTTCCAGGAAAGCCCTGCTGCCCATGTCGACGACCAGCCCGAGCCCAGTTCCCGAGGAGGCTGCGAGCCGCGACGGGACCGATCCCTACATCTGGACCGTGCTGACCGTCGCGGTCGCGACGCAGACGGCGGGGTCCTTCGTTTCGCAGGGCGTCTATATCCTCGTTCCGTTCTGGCGGGATGCGTTCGGTATATCGCTGGCTTCTGCCGCACTCGCCGTTACCGCCATGAACGGCACCCAGATCCTGACGATGGTTTCACTCGGCCGCGCGATCGATCGCCATGGCGAGCGGGTGGTGGTCGGCATCGCTATGGTCGGCATGGCCCTCGCGATGGTCGCGGCGGCCCTGGCCAGCGAATTGATCGGGCTCCTGCTCTGCATGAGCGTTCTGGGCGGCACCTACGCGGCGGTGCAGCCGGGTGGGACAAGGGCGATCATGCGCTGGTTTCCACCGCAGCATCGCGGCCTCGCGACCGGCTTCCGCCAGGCGGCCGTGCCCCTGGGCACGATGATTGCGGCCGCACTGCTGCCGCTGCTCGCCGTGCGCGTCGGCCTGGCTGCGGCCGCCTGGTCGAGCGCGGCTGTGTCGCTGCTCGGGGCGCTGCTGTTCCTGCTCTTGTACAAGGAAGGCGGCGCGACGCAGGCAAAGCGCGAGACACCATTGGCCTTGCGCCAGCTGATCCGGACCGTCGGCGAAAATCCACGGTTCTGGCCGGTGTTGCGCCTCGGCATCGCGATGTCGGCCTTCCAGTTCACCTTCACCGCCCATGCGATCGGCTACATGGCCGACGCGCTCGCGCTCGGCATGCTCGGTGCGGCGAGCCTGTTCGCGTTGGCGCAATTGGCCGGCATTCCGGGCCGCGTGCTGCTGCCCTGGCTCAGCGACAGGCTGCGGCCCGGGCGGCGCTCCCAGTCCTTCGCCGTGACTGCGCTGCTCGGGGCCGCTGCCGCCGCGGCGCTCGCCGCGCTGCCGGCCGGCGTG
>NZ_LNCQ01000024.1:0-34052 GCF_002831785.1 Allobosea sp. FBZP-16
CGCTGAGCGGCCTGGGCGGTCTGGGCCGGGGTCGCCGAGGCCGGACGATTCGACGGAGCCGAGCCGGTCACGATGCCCTGTCCCGGGGCACTCGACGCAGTGGCATTGCTCGGCGCCGGCGTGCCGTCGGGACGGATCGCCACCGTGCGGACCTTGCGTGGTTCGCCGAGCCCCGGCACGGCCGGGATCGGCACCAGACCGGGCTCGGTCGGAGCGAGGCCGGCGGCGGCGGTGTCGGTCGGCGTGATTGCGCCGTTCGAGCCCTGCGTCGGGCGCGGCGCCATGGCGCGCGCCGCCTGCTGCAGGTCGACCGGCTGCTCCTCGCGGCTGACCACCTTGGTCTTGTCGGCGCTGGCGTCGCCGCTGCGCTCGTAAATCTGCTTGTTCTGGTTCGGGATTTCGGCGCCGCCCGGATTGACGGGGGCGACCTTGGACGGGCCGGTATCGGCCGCGATCACCGGCGGCTGGCCGTTGACACCGGCCGGCTTGCCATTGCGGAAGACCATGGCGGCACCGACGCCGCCGACCGCGACGATGAC
Organism: Allobosea sp. FBZP-16; assembly: GCF_002831785.1. Taxonomy (NCBI): domain Bacteria; kingdom Pseudomonadati; phylum Pseudomonadota; class Alphaproteobacteria; order Hyphomicrobiales; family Alloboseaceae; genus Allobosea; species Allobosea sp. FBZP-16. The sequence goes on from NZ_LNCQ01000024.1 coordinate 540, forward strand.
CAGGGCCGCTGCCGTCAGCATGCCCTTGCGCGACCGCGAGCGCCGGAAATCGCGATGCTCGTCCTCGGCATCCTGATGCTGCGCGTCATAGTCCGGCGCTGCCTGATGATAGTCGGGTGCGGGCTCGGGAGCATAGGCCTGCGCCTGCACATGGCTGTGCCCGGCAGCCTCGTCGAGATCGCGGGGCTGCTCGGGAACATAAGCGTGCGGCCCGTCCTGCATCGCATAGGGCTGCGCGCGCACCGGGAGCGGCTCCGGCTCGTCATAATGATGCGCCGGCGCTGCGGCTGCCTGCGCAACAGGCTGCGGCGTGGTCCGCACCGGCTCGGTCCGGCGCAGCAGCGCCTCGAACTCGTCGAGCGCACCGCGGACATCGGCCGGCGGCGAGACCGGCTGCACCGGCGGCGCGGTGACCAGCGTCGGCTGGAAGCTGGGCTCGGTCCGAGCCCAGGAGGCGGGCTGCGGCGCGGCCGAAGCCGCGGGGCGCGTCGGCTCGGCAGGGCGACCGGCGAAGAGCTCCTTCAACGGATCGTCCTGACCGACGAGACGGGTCAGCTCCATCAGCGGATCCGAAGCCGCGCCCGGCTTCTGCGGCTGGGCCGCCCCGCGCAGCTGGCGCTCGAGATCGTCGAGATCGAGGGCGAATCGGTTTCTAGCTGGCTCGCTCATGACTTGATCCATTCCAGCGCATGCCGCCATCCATCAAAGGACGCCGCCACAGCGCGGTCAATCTGACGAAAGCCCGGCCGACCCGCCTTTCGGCATATCGGCCAACACCGCCTTCGTATCGGACCCGGCGGGCGCTGGCCGGATCATCCTGATCCGCAAAGCACCCGATGCGCCGGGATGGACCCGTCAGCGCATCTCCTCCGGCGCCGTCACCCCAACGACCGCCAGACCGGAAGCAAGGACGCTGCGTACCGCATGCACGAACGCCAATCTTGCCGATGTCGACTTTCGATCAGTTTGATTAACGAACCGTAATTGCGGCGAGTCTTTGCCCTTGTTCCACAGCGAGTGGAAGGCGCTGGCCAGGTCGTGCACGAAGAAGGCGACACGATGGGGCTCGTGTGACGAAGCCGCGGCTTCGATCATCCTCGGATACGCCGCGATCATCTTGACGATACCGATCTCCGACTCGTCGGTCAGCAAACCAAGATCCGACTGCGCCAGCGCCTGCGGCGAAAGGTCGAGATCCGGGAAAGCCTCGGCTGCCTGCCGGAAGATCGAGGCGCAGCGCGCATGCGCGTACTGGACGTAGAAGACCGGATTGTCCTTCGACTGCTCGACCACCTTGGCGAGGTCGAAGTCGAGCGTCGCGTCGTTCTTGCGGAAGATCATCATGAAGCGCACCGCATCGCGACCGACCTCGTCGATGACCTCGCGCAGCGTGACGAAGTCGCCCGAGCGCTTCGACATCCTGACCTGCTCGCCATTGCGCAGCAGGCGCACGAGCTGGCAGAGCTTGACGTCGAGCGCGCCCTCCCCGTTCGTCACCGCCTTCACCGCGGCCTGCATGCGCTTGACGTAGCCGCCATGGTCGGCGCCCCAGACGTCGATCATCTCGGCAAAGCCGCGGGTGAACTTCGAACGGTGATAGGCGATGTCGTTGGCGAAATAGGTGTAGCTGCCATCCGACTTCAGCAGCGGCCGGTCGACGTCGTCGCCGAATTTTGTGGCGCGGAACAGGGTCTGCTCGCGATCCTCCCAGTCCTCGTCCTTCTGGCCCTTCGGCGGCGGCAGCCGGCCCTCATAGATCAGGTCGCGGGCGCGCAGATCCTCGATCGTCTGGTGCACGGCGTTTGAATTGCCGTCCCGGCCCTGCAGCGAGCGCTCCGAGAAAAACAGGTCGTGGACGACGCCGAGCGCGGCGAGATCGTCGCGGATCATCGCCATCATCCCGTCGATCGCCGCCTGGCGCACCAGCGGCAGCCAGTCCCGTTCGGGCTTGTCGCGCAGCGCCGGGCCGTAGTCCTTCGCCAGCGTCTGCCCGACCGAGACCAGGTAGTCGCCGGGATAGAGCCCTTCCGGGATCGCGCCGATATCCTCGCCCAGCGCTTCGCGATAGCGCAGGAAGGCGGAGCGGGCGAGCACATCGACCTGCGCGCCGGCATCGTTGATGTAATATTCGCGGGTGACGTCGCGCCCGGCGAAGGCGAGCAGGCTCGCCAGCGCATCGCCGAACACCGCGCCGCGGCCATGGCCGACATGCATCGGCCCGGTCGGATTGGCCGAGACGTACTCGACATTAATCCTGGGCTCGCCCTTGGCGGCGCCGCGGCCATGCTCGGCGCCAGCCAGCACAGCAGCCTTGAGAACCTTTGTGAAAACAGCAGGTTGCAGCGTCAGGTTGATGAAGCCGGGCCCGGCGATCTCGGCCTTGAGCACATCGCCGTCCTTGGCGAGTTCGGCGACGATCAGCTCGGCCAGCGCGCGCGGCGCCATGCCGGCCTCCTTGGCCAGCACCATGGCGGCATTGATGGCGAGATCGCCATGGGCCGGATCCTTGGTCGGCTCGACCACGACGCGCGCCAGCGACAGCCCGGCCGGGATGCGGCCGGTTTCAGCCAGTCCGGCAAGGACGGTGGCGAGGCGTGCAGAGAAAGTCTCGAAAATGTTCATGGCGACCAGGAATGCGTAGGGAAGCGCCCGGCCCTATCGCAGCGACGGGGTGGCGTCAAACAGGCGCCGGTGTTCGTCGAGCGCGTAGGAATCGGTCATCCCCGCGATATAGTCGGAAATCCGGCGTGCCAGCCGCGCCTCGTCGAGTCCGTCGCATCCGGCCGCCCATTCGGCCGGCATGGCCTGTGGCTGCGCCTGGAAGCGCGCGAACAGGTCGCGGACGATGTCGGCCGCCTCCTTGCGGATCACGCCGATGCGCGGATGGCGATACATGTTGGGATAGAGGAAATCCTTGATCGCCTTGTCGGCGGCGGCCAGAGCCGGCGAGAAGGCGACGACCGGCGCATCGGCCCGCCTGATCGCGTCGGCATCCGCCGGCGCCAGCGCCGCGATCCGCGCCTCGGATTCTGCGATCACGTCCTCGACGAAGCGGGTGATCACGCGGCGAACCATTTCGTTGATCGCGCGCGGGCGCTCCAGCCCGGGATGCAGGGCATCGATCTCGTCGAGCAAACCAGCGAGGAAAGGCACCGCGCGCAATTCGGAGAGATCGAACAGCCCGGCGCGCAGGCCGTCGTCGATGTCATGGGCGTTGTAGGCGATGTCATCGGCGAGCGCCGCGACCTGCGCCTCGGCCGAGGCATGACTATCCAGCCAGAGATCCTGCTTCTCCTGGTATTCGAGAATCGCGACCGGAATGCCGGTCCTGGCATAGCGCTCGGTGGGCTTGCCGTCGGCATCGAGCAAGGGGCCGTTGTGCTTGACCAGCCCCTCCAGCGTTTCCCAGGTCAGGTTGAGCCCGTCGAAGCCGGCATAGCGCCGCTCCAGCCGGGTGACGATCCGGAGTGTCTGGGCGTTGTGATCGAAGCCGCCGAAACCAGCCATGCATTCATCGAGCGCATCCTCGCCGGTATGACCGAAGGGCGTGTGGCCGAGATCGTGGGCCAGCGCCAGCGCCTCGGCCAGGTCCTCGTCCAGCCCGAGCGCACGGGCAAGAGCGCGGGCGATCTGCGCCACCTCGATCGTATGGGTCAGGCGGGTGCGGAAATGGTCGCCCTCATGCGAGACGAAGACCTGGGTCTTATGCTTCAGCCGCCGAAAGGCGGTGGAATGGATGATGCGATCGCGGTCGCGCTGGAACGGATTGCGTGTCGCCGAGCCGGGTTCATCGACCAGCCGGCCGCGACTCGTTGCGGTCCGGCAGGCGTAAGGCGCGCGCCAGCGGTCGCCCGGCTCGCGCGTCGGGGCTGTGGCGGTCTCGTGTGCTTGCGGCATGGCAGCCCCTTGGGCAGGCGCGGCTTGAAGCGATGCGCCAGCGCCATTACCTTTGCTGACGAGGCAGGAGCAAGGATGTTCTGCGCATGACCATGGCGATCGAAGCCAAACCGCACGCGATCTCGCTGACCGACAAGGCCGCGAGCCGTATCCTCGCGGTGATGGCGAGCGAGGCACCCGGCTCGATGCTGCGCGTGAGCGTCGCCGGCGGCGGCTGCTCGGGATTCCAGTACGTCTTCGACATCGACCGCGAGAAGGCCGACGGAGATCTCGTGCTGGAGCGCGACGGCGCGACCGTGCTGATCGACGAAACGTCGCTCGAATTGCTCGACGGCTCGACCATCGACTTCGTCGACGACCTCGTCGGCCAGTCGTTCAGGATCATCAACCCGAACGCGACCAGCTCCTGCGGCTGCGGCACGTCCTTCGCGCTCTGAGCCTCAGCCGGGCAGCACCACGGCCCGGAATGCCCGCAGCAGGTCGCCATCGAGCTTGGCGCCCATTCCGACCAGCATGGCATAGGCCTCCTGCGGGGCCATTGGCGCCTTGTAGGGACGTCGTTCGATCAGTGCCGCGTAGATATCACAGATCGTGACCATCCGGACGACGTCCGAGATCTCGTGCGCCTTCAGCCCCTGCGGATAGCCGGTGCCATCGAGATATTCATGATGGCTGCGCGCGGCCTCGGCGACCTCGCCGGCAAAGGCTCCCTGCCGCTGCAGCATCTCATAGCCGATCTGGGGGTGCTCGCGCATGATCGCGAGCTCCTCCGTCGTCAGCTTGCCGGCCTTGTGCAGGATCGCGAGCGGAATGCGGGCCTTGCCGATGTCGTGCAGGACTGCGGCACTGGTGACCTGCTTGCGCGCTTCTTCGGGAAAACCGAGCGCCCGCGCAAAAGCTGCGACGAGACCAGCCACCAGCAGACAGTGCTGATAGGTCGCATCGTCATGGTTCCAGACCAGCTCGAGCCAGGCGCCGAGATCGCGGTCGTCGGCAGCGCGGTTGATCGCCTCGACGCTGCCTTCGATGGCAGCCACCGGCAGCGCCCGACCTTCCGCGGCAGCCGAAAGCAGGTCGGCCATGCCGGCGGATGCCGCGATGAAGTTCTGCTGGATCGCGCCGCATCCTTCAGGATTGAGAATGCGGCCGATCTCGTCGAGCAGGGTCCTTGCCGGGAGACCTGCCGGCAGGACGGCGCTCGCGCCGATCGCATTGGCCTGGATCGTCAGGCGCGGAGATTGGTCCCGCAGCAGGCAGAGAAAGGGCATGCCCTTGCGCCGGTGCGCCGCGACGCGATCACGGATGGCCTCGACCGCGACGCGGTTCGACAGATCGACGTCGCTGACGAGCAGCCGCGTCGGCACCGGCCCGCCTCGTGCCGGACGATACAGGTCGACGACATCGCACGGCCCCCAAAGCGACAGGAGTCGCTCGAGTTTCTGGCTCTCTTCCGGACGGTCGGTGATCAGCAGCACGGCAATCGACATGTCCCCATAACGAAGACACTCTAGCTGCAGGTTCCTTGAGGTCAGGTGAAGCCGATTCACTCAAATTCGCCGTTTCTGTTCAGAAGCGGCTGAGGTCGCTAACTCCGGGCCTGCCGCCGCCTCGCGCTCGCCTCGGCATATTGCAGCGACCGGTCCAGATTTGCGCAGGGGAGATCGAAGGATTCGCCCATCTGCGCCAGCGCCTCGTCGATATCCGGCGCTGCATGCTAGTCGTGAATCGCCATCCGAACCGCAACAAAAAAGGCGCCTCAGGGCGCCTTCTCCGAAAGGATCCTTCTCAGTGCGAACTGGGCGGCCCGCCCTGCTCGAACCGGATCTCGGCCGCCATCAGCCCCTTCGGTCCAGGCCCGTAGCGCACCAGCACGGTCTGCCCCGGAATCAGCTCGACGATGCCGTAGCGGCGCAGTGTTTCCATATGGACGAAGATGTCGGGCGCGCCCTCGCCCGCCGAGACGAAGCCGAACCCCCGCAGGCGGTTGAACCACTTCACCACCATGCGCTCCAGCCCGCTCGTCGGCGTCACCGTCGCATTGGTGCGCGGCATCGGCATCTCGGCCGGATGGCGCGCCGCGGAGGTGTCGATCGAGAGCACGCGCGTGGCCTGGCGACCACGCGCCTTGGCGACCGCCTCGAGCACGATGCGCGCACCCTCGGCGATGGCATGGAAGCCGTCGCGCTTCAGGGTGGTGACATGGACCAGGACATCGCTCCCGCCATCCTGTGGCACCACGAAGCCGTAGCCTTTGCTCACATCGAACCATTTGACGTGGCCGATGATCTCGACCACCTGCTCGGCGATCGTCTCAGGCCCGTCCAGACGCACGATCCGGTTGAGCGATTGCAGCGGGCCGACCGGTGGCCTGCCTCCGTCGCCGTATTCGTCGGACATGTTCCGCTCATCTCCGCCGCGAACGTGATTCGTGACGTGACGATAGCACCCGGACGAAGCCGGGAAACAGCCGCTTACCGCTCATCCACATCATCAGCATGCGCAAAGCGCGCGTAGGGTCGCCGAAAGCCGCGCCTTGTCGCTTCCGCGCATCAGGTCGATGATCGGCCAAAGAGTCGCGAGGCAAGAGTCGCGAGGCAAGAGCCGGAGCACCGTCATGCGCATCGCCCGTATCGAGCCCTTCATCCTCCATATCCCGGTCACCGGCGGCTCGATCGCCGACTCGACCCACCGGATCAGCCATTGGGGCGTGGTCGGCACGAAGATCGTCAGCGAGGACGGGCTCACCGGCTACGGCTTCACCGGCACCCATGCCGATCTCGCCTCCGACCGGCTGATCACGTCGTGCATCCGCGATTGCTACGCGCCGCTGCTGGTGGGCGAGGACGCCTCCGAGCATTCGCGGCTCTGGCTGAAGCTCGCGCGTCATCCGGCGCTGCAATGGGTCGGCCGCGCCGGCATCACTCAGCTGGCTCTGGCCGCCGTCGACATCGCGCTCTGGGATCTCAAGGCGAAGAAGGCGGGCGTGCCGCTCTGGCACCTGCTCGGCGGCGCCAGCAAATCGAAGCTCGAGGCCTACAACACCGATATCGGCTGGCTCTCGATCCCCAAGGACGAGCTGGTCGAGGGCGCGCGCATGGCGGTCGAGCGCGACGGCTTCCACCGCATCAAGATCAAGGTCGGCCATGCCGATCCGATGACCGATATCGGGCGGCTGGAAGCGGTGCGCCGCGCCATCGGCGACCATGTCACCATGGCGATCGACGGCAACGGTAAATGGGACCTGCCGACCTGCAAGCGCTTCTGCGCCCGCGCCGAGGCGCTCGACCTGTTCTGGTTCGAGGAGCCGCTCTGGTACGACGACATCGGCTCGCATGCCGAGCTCGCCCGCTCGACTTCAATTCCCGTCGCGCTCGGCGAGCAGCTCTATACGCTCGATGCCTTCCGCGCCTTCGTCCAGGCCGGCGCGATCCACTATGTCCAGCCCGACGTCACGCGCCTCGGCGGCGTCACCGAATACATCCAGGTCGCCGAGCTGGCGCTGGCCCATCGCCTGCCGGTCGCGCCCCACGCCGGCGAGATGAGCCAGGTCCACGTCCATCTCGCCTACTGGCATCCGGCGACGCCGGTGCTCGAATACATTCCCTGGATCAAGGACGCATTTGTCGAGCCGGCCACTGTCGCCGATGGCTGCTTCCTGCGCCCGCAGCAGCCCGGTGCCGGCACCACGCCGACGAAGGATGCCTTCCAACGCTTCGCCAAGCCGCTGGCCTGAAGGACCCCGCCATGCTCGATGTCGCCACGCTCGCTCTGTTTACTGCCGCCTGCGCCGTGCTGACGGCGACTCCCGGCCCCGACATGCTGCTGATCGCCTCACGCAGCATGAGCCAGGGCCGCGCCGCCGGCTTCATGACCTATGTCGGCATCGCCACCGGCAGCTATCTCCAGGCGCTTGCTGCCGCCTACGGCCTGTCGCAGCTCTTCCTGCTCGTGCCGGCCGCCTATGACGCCCTGCGCTGGGCCGGCGCGGCCTATCTCGCCTGGCTCGCCTGGAAGACATTGCGCTCTCCCGCGACCTTGTTCGCGCCGACGGCCGATGCCGCGCATTTCCAGCTGCGCCAGATCTTCCTGCAGGGCCTACTGACCAATCTGCTCAACCCGAAGATGGCACTGTTCATGCTGGCCCTGCTGCCGCAGTTCCTGAAGCCCGAGGCCGGCTCACTGCTGCTGCAGGTCGTGGTGCTGGCCACGATCCTCAACCTGCTGGGCCTCATCGCCAACGGCATCGTCATCCTGACGGCGAGCCGGCTCGGCCGCGCCATTGCGAGCCGGCCGCATCTGGCGCTCTGGCCACAGCGCATCCTCGGCGCCGTCTTTGGCGGGCTGGCAGTGCGCTTGGCGTTCGCCTCGCGCGACTGATCAATTCGCCAGTCGCGCTAATGCCGGGCCGATTTCGCTGCGCACGACGAGATCGGCGATCGGGTCGAGATCGGTCGGCTCGCGGTTTAGGATGACGAGCTTGGCGCCGTTGCGCTTGGCGATCACCGGGAAGGTCGCGGCCGGGAAGACGACGAGCGAAGAGCCGGCGACGAGATAGAGATCGGCCGACATCGTCAGCTCATGCGCCCGCAGCATCGGCTGCTGCGGCATCTGCTGGCCGAAGGAGATCGTCGCGGTCTTCACGATCCCGGCGCACATCATGCAGGACGCTGGCTCGCCGCTCGCCTCGAAGGCCTCGCGGATCGCCGAAAGCTCGTGCCGCCAGCCGCAGGTCAGGCAGGTGGCATAGGTGCCGTTGCCATGCAGCTCGATCACCCCATCCTCGGCGATGCCCGAAGCCTGGTGCAGGCCGTCGATGTTCTGGGTGATCACGCCGGGCGAGCGCCCCTCCGCCACCAATGTCGCCAGCGCCCGGTGGCCGCGATTGGGCTTGGCGTCACGATAATGGTCGTCCATCGCGAATTTGCGCCGCCAGGCCTCGATCCGCGCCTCGCGGCTGGCGAGGAAGATATCGAACGGAATCGGCTTGTTGCTCATCCAGGGTGAGCCCGGCGTACGGAAATCCGGCACGCCCGATTCAGTCGAAATCCCCGCCCCGGTGAACGGCACGATCACCCGGGCGCGGTCGAGCATGGCATGCAGTTCCTCGATCGCGTCCTGTGTCGTCTCGTCCATGCCGTCAGCCTCGCATTGCTCAGGTTCGAATATGGGGGCTGCCGGCGCCGCGCTCCAGCCCTGCCGGCACAGGCGTTGACGCAGCGAGAAACGCGCCGCAAAGCTCAACCATGCCTGCGTCCTCTCCCGCCCCGCTCAATCCCGATCTCATCGACACCGCGACGCCGCCGATCCCCGAGGCCAAGGCCTGGGCCCGCGGCTATGCCGACGGAGCCGGCCCGCTGATCGACCTGTCGCAGGCGGTACCCGGCTCGCCGCCGCCGGCCGCCCTGCTCGAGCGCCTCGCCGAAGCCGCCGCGACCGCCGAGAGCACGCGCTACGGACCGATCGTTGGCGACGATGTCCTGCGCGAGGCCTATGCCGCCGAGAGCAGCGCCTTCTATGGCGGCACGATCCGGCCGCAGGAGATCGCGATCACCGCCGGTTGCAACCAGGCTTATGTCACCGTGATGATGGCGCTGGCACGGGCCGGCGACAATGTGCTCTTGCCGACGCCCTGGTACTTCAACCACGAGATGACGCTGAACATGCTCGGCGTCGAGCCGCGCCCGCTGCCTTGCGATCCGCAAGCCGGCTTTGTGCCGGATGCCGAAACCGCCGAGGCGCTGATCGACGAGCGCACTCGCGCCATCGTCCTGGTGACGCCGAACAATCCGACCGGCGCGGTCTATCCGCCTGCCACCATCGCCGCCTTCGCCGCGCTCTGCCGCAGGCAGAAGATCTGGCTGGTGCTCGACGAGACCTATCGCGACTTCCTGCCGGAAGGCGCCGACCGCCCACATGAGCTCTTCGCTGCAAGCGACTGGCAGGATTCGCTGATCGGCCTCTACAGCTTCTCCAAGGCCTATGCGGTGCCCGGCTGGCGGCTCGGAGCGATCACCGCCGGCGAGGCGGCGCTGGCCCAGATCGGCAAGGTGCTCGACTGCGTCCAGATCAGCCCGGTCCGCGCCGGCCAGAGCGCGGTCGCCTGGGGCATCGACGGCATCCGCGCCTGGCGTGAGGCCAATCGCGCCGAGATGAACTTGCGCGCCGCACTGTTCCGCCAGGCGATCGCGCCGCTGAACCGCTGGACCGTGCTCGCCGCCGGCGCCTATTTCGCCTATGTCGCCCACCCCTTCGAGGGCGTGCCGGCTGCTGAGGTCGTCCGCCGGCTGGTGCAGAAGCGCGGCGTGCTGGCCCTGCCCGGCCCCTATTTCGGCCCCGGGCAGGAGCAGCATTTGCGCATCGCGATCGCCAACGTCGCGGCCGGGCGCATCGCCGCACTCGGCGAGCGGCTGAAGGGCTTCGCGCTCTGATCGTGGCAGGCCGCTAGTCCTCGGCATCCCCACGCTGTCATCCCGGACAAGCCGCGTAGCGGCGCCGATCCGGGATCCATTCCGGAGCCTATCCGATTAAGGTTCCGGAATGGGTCCCGGGTCTTCGCTTCGCTGCGCCCGGGACGACACACATATGTTGTTGCGAGGGAAGCTTACCCCTTCGCCCCCGGACACTTGCTCTCCGACAGCGGCCAGACCGTCTCCTCCGGCGCGACCTTCCGCACGATCTCGAAATAGTCCCACGGCCCCTTCGAATCCGCCGGCTTCTTGACGCGGGCGAGATACATCTCGCGCAGCACCCGGCCGTCGGCACGGATCCTGGCGTCCTTGGTGAAGGCGTCGTTGATCGGCATCGCCCGCATCGCGGCAGCGACCTTGTCGGGATCGTCGGTGCCGGCTTCCTTGATCGCCTTGAGATAGTGCAGCACCGAGCCGTAGACGCCGGCATGCAGCATGGACGGCATCATCCCAGCCTTCTCCAGGAACTGCTTCGACCAGGCGCGCGAAAGCTCGTCGAGATCCCAATAGGAGGCAGTGGTCAGGTAGGTGCCCTGCGTCGCCTTCAGGCCGAGGCTGTGCACGTCCTGCAGGAAGAAGATCAGCGCCGCGAGGTTCTGACCCTGCTCGACCAGCCCGAACTCGCCGGCCTGCTTGATCGCGTTGATGGTGTCGCCGCCGGCATTGGCGATACCGATCACCTTGGCGCCCGAGGATTGCGCCCTGAGCAGGAAGGATGAGAAATCGGCATTGTTGAGGGGGTGGCGCACCGCGCCGACGACCTTGCCGCCATTGGCCTCGACCACGTCGGTCGCGTCCTTCTGGAGCTGGTGGCCGAAGGCGTAGTCGGAGGCCAGCATGAACCACGAGGTGCCGCCGGCCTTGACCACGGCCGAGGCGGTGCCGCGCGCGACGCCATAGGTGTCGTAGGTCCAGTGGAAGCCATAGGGCGAGCACTGCTCATTGGTCAGCGCCGTGGTGCCGGCGCCGGAATACATCACGATCCGCTTCTTCTCGCGGGCGAGCGACTGCAGCGCCAGCGCCACCGCGGAATTCGGCACGTCGACGACAGCGTCGACCTTGTCGATGTCGAACCATTGCCGGGCGATCGAGGTGCCGAGATCGGCCTTGTGTTGATGGTCGGCGGCAACGATCTGGATCGGCTTGCCGAGCACCGTGGCGCCGAACTCCTTCACCGCCAGCTCGGCTGCGATCACCGAGCCCTTGCCGCCGATATCGGCGGTGACACCGCCCATGTCGGTCAGCACGCCGATCTTGACGACGTCATCGCTGACCTGGGCCAGCGCCGGCATGGTGGCGAGCGCCATCAGGGCGCCGCCTGCGAGAAGCGACCGCATCACTATCCTCCCGAGCTTGTCGTCCGGCGGGCTGAACGCCGCCGGTTCGAGCGTCAAAGACCCCTTGCCTCCAGCCAGGCGACGATCAGGGCCGCGATCTCGTCGCTGTTGTCCTCGCACATCGGCATATGGCCGTTGCCGGCGATGCCGTGCTCCGGCAGGTACACGAACTCGGCACCAAGAAAGCGTGCCGTCGCCTCGTCCACCGCGCGCGGATGGCGCGGATCGCTGTCGCCGGTGACGATCAGGATCGGCATCTTGGCCAGATTGGCCGGATCGGCGATGCGCAAGCCCTTACCGCCGATATTGAAGCGCTCGTTCATCAGGCGCGCGCTCTCGGGCACGATCGAGCGGCGATAGGCCTCGAAGCCCTGCTGCGGAAAGCGCGCGGAATTGGCCCAATAGGCCCGCATGAACTCGGTCGGGATGAAGAGCGGCTTGTCTTCCTCGACCCGGACAGGGCAGCCCAGGCTCTCGTCGTCCTTCAGCTTCGCCACCGCCTCGGCATCGTCGGGCAGAACCGGCAGAAGATTGGCCGGCCCGCCCGGCGCGATGCCGACGATCGCCGCGAACGCCTTGGGGCTCCGCTCGGCGATCCACCAGGCCATCGGTCCACTCGCGGAATGCACCAGCAACACCGCCGGTCCGATTTCCTCCAGCAGCCGCTGCAGGCTCTGCGCGATCTCGACGCTCGACAGGGTTGCGAAATCCGGCCGCATCGGCGAGCGGCCATGGCCCGGCCAGTCCGGCACGAAGACCTCGCGGCTGCAGGCGAAGACAGGCGCCCAGCCCGGCCGACCGTCCGGTGTCGCCAGATAGCAGGCGCCGGTATGGCCACCACCATGGACGAGCACGATCGGCAGCCGCCCCGCCTGAGCCACCCCGAGCCGGTCGACATAGATCGGATGGGCGTCCGTCCCCGAATAGAAGCACTGCCGCTCCGGCGCGTGCGAAAGCGCCTGTCGCCTTGTGGCACCAGCCTGGTCCATCGCCTCCTCCCGACACGGCAAAACCGTGCCATTGCTTAGCGAGAATGCTAGGACCGGCTCATGGCGCGCGCAACAAAAAAGTCTAATGTGAGACTAATTCCGCAGGACGAGGCCCGCGAGCTCGACGCCGGGCAGCGACGCGCCATCCTCGACGGCACCGCGATCCCGACCGCCTACAAGATCGGCTATATCCTCAACTTCTATCGCGAGCCCTCCTTCCGGGCGATCGAGATGGAGTTCGGGCTGACCCGGCCGGAAATCGTCATCCTGATCTTTCTGACCGTGCGCGACGGCGCCACTGCCAGCGAGTTCTGCGAGTTCTCCGGCCATCTCAAGGCGAGCGTCAGCCGCGCCGTAATCCTGCTCGAGAAGAAGAAGCTGATCCGGCGCGAGCCCGACAAGGCCGACAGCCGCCGCCAGCTCCTCTTCCTGACGGCGGACGGCCGCGCCCTCTACGAGCGCTACATTCCGGCGCTCAAGGCAAGGGAGGCAGCGATGCTCGATTGCCTTTCCGGCGATGAGCGAGGCCAGCTCGGGCGGCTGCTCGACAAGCTCGCCGCCCATGTCCCGCACTGGGGCTTCGCTTCGGAGCTCTGAAACGCGAGGCTCAGCGCAAGAGCGCAGCATAGCGCTCGCGATAGGCGTAGACCAGGAGCCCGCCAGTCAAGATCAGGATGATCGCGACCGGAATGCCGGCCGGGTTGATGGCGAAGTGGAACAGCACGATCACCGCCATGACCGGCGCGATCAGCGCGAGCCCGAAGGCCGGCACGACATTGAACAGCAGACTCAGGCCGCCGGCGAGGTTCACCGCCTTGAGGAAGGGCCAGAAGAAGCCGGAGTTCTGCAGCGCGGCTTCGAAGATTAGTCCGCGTTCGGACGTCGGCGGGTGGATCAGGTGAGTGCCGGTGGCGAGCCACCAGAAGCCGTCGACCGCGCTGACGACGAAGAGCAGGCCGAGGACGATACGGGGCAAGGTGACCGTCAGAAAATTGCGCATGGAACAGGGCTCGATGAGACTGGAGAGGGTTTGGCGGATAGCCGCGCCTGCTTGGCCCGAGCAGAGGCGCTTTTGCAGAGCAGCCTGCCGTCATGTGCATAGGCACGGCCGAGAGCGACTGACTTCTCGCCAACGTCAAGTCAACCTTGACAAGACTCCGCAGACCGGAGTAGTCCTTTCGTCAAGCTTACCTTGACAGGAGACGGACATGGTGGTCTCGGATCAGGCTCCGGCCGAAACCGGTTCCAGCGGACGCCGGAAGCAACCGGGCAAGGCGTTGAAGCCGCTCCTGCACTGTTCCTTCTGCGGAAAGAGCCAGCACGACGTCGAGAAGCTCGTCGCCGGGCCGGCCGTCTTCATCTGCAATGAGTGCGTTGCCAAGTGCAACGCGTTCATGGCGCTGCCGGTCGATGCGCCGCAGCCGGATACGGAGGTCCGGAGTATTCAGCAACTGGAGACGCTCCCGAGCGAGCGGCTGCTGCATTGGCTCAAGGTCGAGGCTGCACTTTACGAGCACGCCGCCACCGGGCTCGGCCGGACCGTCGATGTCCTGCGCAAGCGCAAGGTCTCATGGGCCGCGATCGGCGAGGCGCTCGGGATTTCCCGACAGGCCGCCTGGGACCGTTTTTCCTGACGCGCCGCCAGGCTGCTTCAGATCCCTACGCCACCCGACACGCTGATCACCTCGCCGGTGATATAGCCCGCATGCGGACCTGCCAGGAAGCCGACGGTGCCGGCCACCTCCTCGAGCGTGGCGAGGCGGCGGATCGGGTGCAGGTCTAGGAATGCTTCGGGAGCGTCCGTGCTGCCGAGAGCATCGACCATCATGTCCGTCGGCATCGCGCCGGGCTGCACCACGTTGGCGGTGATGCCGCGTGCGCCGAGATCGCGGGCGACCCTTCGCGCATATCCGATCAGCGCGGCCTTGCTTCCGGCATAATCGGCCACCCCGGGCATCAGGGCGTACGTGCCGAGACGCGAGCCGATGAAGACGATCCGGCCGCCATCCGACAGCACGGGAGCCGCCGCGCGCGTCAGGGCCACGGGTCCCATGACGTTGATCTGCCATTGCCGATCGAGATTGAACGTATCGAGATCGGGGCTATCGACCGTCTTGCCCTGTACCGCGATGGCTGCGTTGTTGACCAGGATGTCCAGTCTGCCGAAATGCGCCTTCACCGTGTCGACCAGCGGCTTGGCCGCGGCCATGTCGGCCTGGTCGCTCTGGATCGCGAGCGCGCGGACGCCCTTCGCCGTCAGCTTCTCGACCACGGCCTGCGCCTTCTGGGCCGAAGCGACATAGCTGATCGCGATGTCCGCGCCCTGGTCGGCCAGCGCTTCGGCCACGGCGGCGCCGAGCCCGCGCGAGCCGCCGGTCACGAGGGCGACCTTGCCCTCCAGTATCTTCGACATGGGAAACTCTCCGGATGAATATGCCGCATGGGCCAGCGGCGGGCGCTGCCTGATTATCGTAACGACTGTTACTGTAATGATTGGTATGAAATATGGACAAGGCCTGTCAAGCGGTTTAATAATGGCCGTTATGAAAAGAGCTGGACCGCACTGATGGGGCGCCATCGCGAGTTCGACGTCGAGAAAGCACTCGACGCGGCGCTCTGCGTCTTCTGGCGCAAGGGCTATGAGGGCGCGTCCTATGCCGACCTGACGCAGGCGACGGGCGTCGAGCGGCCGGGCCTCTATTCGGCTTTCGGCAACAAGGAATCGCTCTTCGGCCTGGCCTTGAACCGCTATTACGAGCGCTATCTCGATCACTTTCCGAAGGCACTTCTACTGCCGACGGCACGCGAGGTCGCGGCAGGCGTCATCTATGGCGCGATCGACGTCAACACGCGTTATCCCGACCGTACCGGATGCCTCGGCATCAACGGCATCGTGGCGGGATCGGACGAGGCGGAGCCGGTGCGGCAGATGCTGATCGAGGCGCGCGCTGCCGGCGAGGCGCTGCTTCGCGAGCGCTTCGAGCGGGCCAAGGCCGAGCGCGACCTGCCAGAGACGGCCAAGCCCGATGTGCTCGCAGCGTTCGTGTTAACGGTGATTCACGGCATGGCGGTTCAGGCGAAGGCCGGCTTCAGTCGCGACATGCTACGGGCCATCGCCGCGCAGGCGCTGTCGACCTGGCCAACCGGCCGGCCCGGAACGTCAGGCTAGAGCGAGGCTGTAATAGCACCTCGCTCGCGCCCTCACCTCACATCGTCGCGCCGATCTGCCAGGGCACGAACTCGGCGTCGCCATAGCCCATCTCCTCGGACTTCGATTTCTCGCCTGAGGCGATCTTCAACAGGTAGTCGAAGATCTCCTTCCCCTTCTCCTCCAGCGTCACGCCGTCGAGGACATCGCCGCAATTGAGGTCCATGTCGTCGGTCTGCTTCAGATACATCGGCGTGTTGGTCGCGAGCTTGACCGAGGGCGTCGGCTTGCAGCCATAGGCCGAGCCGCGGCCGGTGGTGAAGGCGAGGATGTTGGCGCCGCCGGCGACCTGCCCCGTCGCCGAGACCGGATCGTAGCCGGGCGTGTCCATATAGACGAAGCCCTTGCTTCGGACCGGCTCGGCATAGTGGTAGACGGCGGCCAGCGTCTTGGTGCCGCCCTTGGCGGCGGCGCCGAGCGACTTCTCCAGGATGGTGGTCAAGCCCCCCGCCTTGTTGCCGGGCGACGGGTTGTTGTTCATGTCCATCCGGGCGCGGGCCGTATAGTCCTCCCACCACTTGATGATGCCGACGAGCTTCTCGCCGACTTCGCGGGTGGCGGCGCGGCGGGTGAGCAGGTGCTCGGCGCCATAGATCTCCGGCGTCTCGGAGAGGATCGCGGTGCCGCCATGCTCGACGAGGAGGTCTACCGCCTTGCCGAGCGCCGGGTTGGCGGTGATGCCGGAATAGCCGTCCGAGCCACCGCACTGCAGAGCGAGCATCAGCTCGGAGGCCGGCACGGTCTCGCGCCTGGCCTGGTTGGCGATCGGCAGCATCACCTTCAGCGCCTCGATCCCGGCCGCGACGGCCTTCCTGGTGCCGCCGGTCTCCTGGATCGTCAGCGTCCGGAAGACATCGCTCTCCTCGACGCCGTAGGCTTCCTTCATCCGCTTGATCTGGAAGCCTTCGCAGCCGAGGCCGACCACCAGCACCGCCGCCATGTTCGGGTTGCAGGCATAGCCCCAGGTCGTGCGCTTCAGCACCTCGAAGCTCTCGCCATTGTAGTCGATGCCGCAGCCGGTGCCGTGCGTCAGCGCGATGACGCCGTCGACATTGGGATAGTCGGCGAGCAGGCCCGAGCGCTTGACCTCCTCGGCCATGAAGCGCGCAGCCGAGGCCGAGCAGTTCACCGAGGTCAGGATGCCGACATAGTTGCGCGTGCCGGCATTGCCGGCCTTGCGGCGAAAGCCCTCGAAGGTCGCCTGCTGCTCGACCGGCAGCACGAACTCCGTCTTCGCCTCGGCGGCATAGGCATAGTCGCGCTCGAAAGCGTGGAAGCCGGTATTGTGCTCGTGCACCCATTCGCCTGGCGGGATGTCCAGCGTGGCGAAGCCGATGATCTGGCCAAACTTGCGGATCGGCTCGTCCTTGGCGATCCGGCTCAGCGCGATCTTGTGGCCGCGCGGGACGCGCTTCAGCGCGGTGACCCCGGCAGCACTGACGCCGACATCGATCGGATCGACGGCGACCGCGACATTGTCGGCGGCGTTGAGCTTCAGCGTGCGCGGCGGAACGGCTTTGTCGAGCATGTTGATACCTTGGGACCGGCGGCTCCCCCGCCTCCCCTAACCATTGCTCTGATTGCGGCCTTTTTTCAATCGGTTGAAACTAGGAGCCGAATTGCAGTCCGCGCCCGTCGGAGTTCCAGCGGGTGGACAACGACGCCCATACCGTCATGGTCGGGCTTGTCCCGACAATCCACGCCTTCCTTCCCACAACGCGGTGTTCAAGACGTGGATGCTCGCCACAAGGGCGAGCATGACGATCGTGCGCTTCACCCCAGCCGCAGCTCCCGAACCACCTGCTCGACGATCGCTTCCCTGCTCGCCTCGACCTCGACGACGAGCGGCTTCTCGTCGGCACCCGGTTCCTCCAGCGTCGCGAACTGGCTGTCGAGCAGCGCGGGCGGCATGAAATGGTGCTGGCGGGCGGCCATGCGCTGACCGATCAATTCGCGCGAGCCCTTGAGATAGACCAGCGCGACGTCGGGCCGGTTTCCCACGATCACGTCACGATAGGCCTTCTTCAGCGCCGAGCAGGTGACGATGCCCTTGCCGCCGGTCGTCCGCAATTCATCGATCCAGGCCGCGATCGCCGCCAGCCAGGGCTTGCGGTCCTCGTCGGTCAGCGGGATGCCTGAAGACATCTTCGCGACGTTGGCCGGGGGATGAAACGAGTCCGCGTCGCGGAACGGCCAGCCGAGCCTCTCGGCCAGCCGCTCGCCAAGCGAGGTCTTGCCCGAGCTCGCCACGCCCATCACGACGATAACCGCCGGTATCCCGGCGCCATTGGCAAAGGTCATGCTCGCTCAGCCCTGCTTCTTCGGCTCGACATGGCCACCGAAGCCGGCGCGCATGGCGGAGAGGATTTTTTCGGCGAAGGTATGGTCCTTGCGCGAGCGGAAGCGGGTGTAGAGCGAGGAGGTCAGTACCTCGGCCGGCGTCGCCGTCTCGATCGCCGCCTGCACCGTCCAGCGCCCCTCGCCCGAATCCGAGACATGGCCGGAATAGGCACCAAGCTCCTCGTCGGCCGCGAGCGCCTCGGCGGTCAGGTCGAGCAGCCAGGAGGTCACGACCGAGCCGCGCCGCCAGACCTCGGCGATCTCGGCGACGTCGAAGTCGAAGCCGTATTCCTCCGGCAGGCCGTCCTTGGCCGAGGCGTTGCGCAGGAGGTCGAAGCCCTCCGCGAATGCCTGCATCATCCCGTATTCGATGCCGTTATGGATCATCTTGACGAAATGGCCGGCGCCGGCCGGGCCGCAATGCAGATAGCCCTGTTCGGCCGTCGGATTGCGCCCCTCGCGATGCTTTGTCGGCTCGATCCCGCCCTTGCCCGGCGCCAGCGCCTGGAAGATCGGCTCGAGCCGGTCGAAGGTCGCCTTGTCGCCGCCGATCATCAGGCAATAGCCCCGATCGAGCCCGTGCACGCCGCCGGAGGTGCCGATGTCGAGATAGTGCAGGCCCCTGGTCTCGAGCTCGCGTCCGCGCCGGACATCGTCCTTCCAGAAGGCGTTGCCGCCATCGATCAGCGTGTCGCCGGGGCTCATCATCGCCGCGAGATCGGCGAGCGTCTTCTCGGTGATCTCGCCGGCCGGCAGCATGATCCAGATCGCTCGCGGCGCCTCGAGCTTCGCCACCATCTCCTTGAGATCGCCGACATTGACGGCGCCGTCTCTCGCCAGCGCCTCGCCCGGCTTCGGATCGCGGTCATAGACCACGCAATTGTGCCCGGCGCGGTGCAGCCGCCGGACGATATTGGCCCCCATGCGGCCGAGGCCGACCACTCCAAGCTGCATAGCGAACGCTCCTGCTGCCGGCAGAGAGCCGGCTTTGGCGATGCTAAATGCCCCGATGGAAGCCGGCCGGCAAGCGCTGGCCGGCCGGCACGCTAGCTGCATCGTGTTGTCGGGGCGCTCTGGCGGCCGGACGAAAGCTTGCCTAAACCGCCTGGGCGCCTTCTGTTTCGAAGGCAGGGATATCCACAGCGAAGGCAGGCAAAGGGCGCGTTATGGCGGCTGAAGGCTTCTCTCAGGATCTGGTTCAGGCTGTCGGGCTTCTGGGAGCAGGCGTCATTGCGGTGCCGATCTTCCGCAAGCTCAAGCTCGGCTCGGTGCTCGGCTATTTCGCCGGCGGCCTCGTCATCGGCCCCTCCGGCATCGGCCTGTTCTCCAACCCTGAGAGCGTCCTCCACGTCGCCGAGTTCGGCGTCGTCATGTTCCTGTTCATCATCGGGCTGGAGATGCAGCCCTCGCGGCTCTGGAACCTGCGCGGCGAGATCTTCGGCCTCGGCGTCGCCCAGGTCGGGCTGTGCGGCGCGCTGCTGACCGGCGTCGGCATCCTCGCCGGCCTGCCTCCCGCCGCGGCCTTCATCGCCGGCATGGGCTTCGTGCTCTCTTCGACGGCAGTCGTGATGCAGATGCTGAACGAGCGCGGCGAAGCCTCGACGCCGCAGGGCCAGCAGGCGGTCTCGATCCTGCTGCTCGAAGACCTCGCCATCGTGCCGCTGCTCGCCGTCGTCGCGGTGCTTGCGCCCGCGAAGGCCGCCGAAAGCAGCGGGATCATGCCGCTGGTGATCGGCGCCGGTTCGCTCGTCGGCCTCGTCATCGCCGGCAAATGGCTGCTCAATCCGATGTTCCGGCTGCTCGCCAATGCCCAGGCCCGCGAGGTCATGACCGGCGCGGCCTTGCTCGTCGTGCTCGGCTCGGCGCTGGCGATGCAGCTCGGCGGCCTGTCGATGGCGATGGGCGCTTTCCTCGCCGGCGTGCTGCTCTCCGAATCGACCTTCCGCCACCAGCTCGAGGCCGATATCGAGCCGTTCCGCGGCCTGCTGCTCGGCATGTTCTTCCTGGCGGTCGGCATGTCGCTCGATCTCAAGCTGATCGCCCGGGAATGGCAGGTCGTGGCGCTGGGCGTCGCCGCCTTCATGCTGGTCAAGGCGGCCGGCATCTTCATCGTCGCCAAGCTGTTCCGCACCCGCACGCGCAATGCGATCACCCGGGTCGCGCTGTTCTCGCAGGGCGGCGAATTTGCCTTCGTGCTCTATAGCGCCGCCGCGGCTGCGGGCATTTTCGACGCCCGCATCAACGCCATCGCCAGCGCGATCGTGATCCTGTCGATGGCGCTGACGCCGCTGGTCGTGCTCGCCATCGACCGCTTCATGCCGCCCGAGCAGGAATCGCTGGATGGCGTCGAGCACGCCGAGGGCCTCAAGGGGCGCATCCTCGTCGTCGGCTTCGGCCGCTTCGGCCAGGTCGCGAGCCAGACCCTGCTCGCCCGCGGCTGCAGCATCTCGCTGATCGAGACCGACGTGGAGATGATCCAGGCTGCCGCGACCTTCGGCTTCAAGGTCTACTATGGCGACGGCACCCGCGCCGACATCCTCCACGCCTCGGGCGCCCATCAGGCCGAGGCGATCCTGGTCTGCGTCGAGAAGCGCGAGACGGCCAATGCAATCGTGCGGGTGGCGCAGGCCGAGTTCCCGCATGCGAAGCTGTTCGTGCGCGCCTTCGACCGCGGCCATGCGATGGACCTGATCCGCGCCGGCGTCGACTACCAGATCCGCGAGACCTTCGAATCCGCAATGGTCTTCGGCGGCGAGGTCCTGCGGGCGCTCGGCGTGCCGGAGGAGGAAGCTGCCGAGATCGTCGAGGATGTCCGCCGCCGCGACGCCGAGCGCCTCGACCTCCAGGTCGCCAGCGACATCCATGCCGGCCAGGATCTGATCCATTACGGCAACCAGCCGACACCCGCGCCGCTGACCAAACCGAAGGCGGCGGGCACGGTCATCGGCGATCTGCCAGACGCAGCCGGCGCCAGACCGTAGCGGCACGAAACACACACCGGAGAACCCCTCCCCCTTGTGGGGAGGGGAAGGGGTGGGGGTCGCAAAGCCGGAGTGATCGGCCGAACCAGACAGCACTCCCGCTGCTGCCAGTCCTGCCAACGCTCGCCAAGCGGCACCACCCCCATCCCTATCCCTTCCCCACAAGGGGGAAGGGAAGAGTTCAGCCGACCGGCGCTGGCGACGCAGCCATATCAGGGGAACATCAGCGGCAGCGGCTCGGCCTGCCAGGTGGGCTCGACCGCGAGCAGCCTGACCTGGGCCCGAGCAAGCCCGTCGCCGACGGCCTCGGCAGCGAAGCGTTCGGCGCTGGCCGCGTCTGGGAAGCCGACCGCCACGAGCGTGTTGCCAGGAGCGCTCCGATCGCGGGCGACGAAGCTGAGCTTCGCCCGCCCGTTGAGGCCGAGTCGGCCGACCCGCGCGAGCAGGGCGTCGCGCAGATCGTCGCGCCCAGCCGCGATCTCACAGAGGACGAGCGCCTCCATGACGCTCAACCGTTGCGGAAGGTGTAGCTGTAGCCGTTGATCGCCGGCACGCCGCCGAGATGGGCGTAGAGCACCTTCGATCCCGCCGGGAAGAAGCCCTTCTTCACCAGGTCGATCATGCCCTGCATCGATTTCCCCTCATAGACGGGGTCAGTCATCATGCCTTCGAGCCGGGCCGACAGGCGGATCGCCTCGATCGTCTCCTTCGAGGGCACGCCATAGACCGGATAGGCGTAGTCCTCGTTCAGCACGATGTCGTCCGCCGTGATCTGCTTGCCGCCGACGAGCTCGGAGGTCTTCTGCGCGATGTCGAGCACCTGCGCCCTGGTCTGCGCCGGCGTGAACGAGGCGTCGATGCCGATGACGTTGCGCTGGCGTCCGTCCTTGGCGAAGCCGACGACCATGCCGGCATGGGTCGAGCCGGTGACCGTGCAGACGACGATATAGTCGAACTTGAAGCCGAGTTCCTCCTCCTGCGCCCTCACCTCCTCGGCGAAGCCGACATAGCCGAGCCCGCCGAACTTGTGCACGGACGCGCCGGCCGGGATCGCATAGGGCTTGCCGCCCTTAGCCTTCACATCCTCCAGCGCCTTTTCCCAGCTCGCGCGGATGCCGATGTCGAAGCCCTCGTCGACCAGCTCGACATGGGCGCCCATCACCCGCGACAGCAGGATGTTGCCGACCCGGTCGTAGACCGCGTCCTCATGCGGCACCCAGCTCTCCTGCACCAGGCGGCACTTCATCCCGATCTTGGCGGCGGTCGCGGCGACCATGCGGGTGTGGTTCGACTGCACGCCACCGATCGAGACCAGCGTGTCAGCGCCCGACGCGATCGCGTCCGGGACGATGTATTCGAGCTTGCGCAGTTTGTTGCCGCCGAAGGCGAGGCCGGAATTGCAATCCTCGCGCTTGGCATAGAGCTCGACCCCGCCGCCGAGATGGGCCGAGAGGCGCGGCAGCTTCTCGATCGGCGAAGGCCCGAAGGTCAGCGGGTAGCGTTCGAACTTGGCGAGCATGGCGGGTTCCCCTCGTGAAATGACCCGCAAACGCTAGCAAAACGCTCCTGAAAGGTGCTCCCTAACTTGGCTTTTGATTTTCTCTCTGCTTTCGCAAAATTCTCAATCTGATACTTCTGGCGACAACACGAGCAGCTAAAACGGAAGAATCGTTCATGGAGGCTGAACTCGATAAAATCGACCTCAGAATCCTGCGTCTGCTGCAGGCCGACGGGCGCATGGGCAATGCCGAGATCGCCAAGCGGGTGAACACCAGCGCCGCCACCTGCCATCGCCGCATCCAGCGCCTGTTCGCCGACGGCTACGTCACCGGGGTGCGCGCACAGATCGATCCGCACAAGGTGGAGAAGGGCACGCTCGCCATCGTCGGCGTGGTGCTCGACCGTTCGACGCCGGAAAGCTTCGGCCTGTTCGAGGAGGCGGTGAAGGCACTGCCCGTCGTGCTCGACTGCCACATCGTCGCCGGCGATTTCGACTATTTCCTCAAGATCCGCGTCCGCGACCTCGCCGACTTCAACAAGCTGCACGCGAAGACGCTGCTGGCGCTGCCCGGCGTGCGCCAGACCCGCACCTTCTTCGTGATGAAGGAGGTCATCGACAACGCGCCGCTGGAGTTCTGAGACGGGCGCACGGCGCCCGGAAAAAACTTTCGCCGAGCGCATTGACTTGGAGTGCGCTCGAACTCGTAGCTTCCCCGGCGTCGTGATGAGAAGGCGGCCATGAAGATTGGTGAACTCGCCAGGCGCTCGGGACTGTCGGCCCACACGATCCGCTATTACGAGCGGATCGGGCTGCTGCCCTATGCCGACAGGGACCGGTCACGCCAGCGCGACTACGACGCCTCGATCCTGACCTGGATCGACTTCCTCGGCCGGCTCAAGACCACCGGCATGCCGATCCGCGAGATGTTGCGCTATGCGGCGCTGCGCGAAGCTGGCTCCGGTACGGAAGCCGATCGTCGTAGTCTGCTGGAACGGCACCGCGAGCAGGTTCGCGCTCGCGTCGCCGAACTCGAAGCCTGCCTTCTCGTCCTCGACACCAAGATCGCCGGCTATGCCGACATCGAGAAGAGGATCGAAGACCATGACGCATATCAACGCACACGCCGAAACCAGCAGGCTGGAGCGCGGCAGGCGGGCTCTCGCTGAGATCGATGGCGACGCCGGCCACAGGGTGATCGCGGCGCTCGCCGACATCGCCCCCGATTTCGCAAACTACGTGTTCGAGTTCTCGTTCGGAGACATTTATTCGCGGCCGGGGCTCGACCTGCGTTCCCGCGAGATCGCGACGATCGCGGCGCTGACCGCGATGGGCAACGCCCAGCCGCAGCTCAAGGTCCATATCGAGGCCGGGCTGAACGTCGGACTGTCGCGCCAGGAGATCACCGAGGTCATGATCCAGATGGCAGTCTATGCCGGCTTCCCGGCGGCGCTGAACGGGCTGTTCGCGGCGAAGGAGGTCTTCGCCGCGCGCGACCTCTCCGCTTGAGCTGAGGCTGCACCGGCCCCGCTGACATCTGATCAGCGGGGTCCGAGCGTCACACCTGAATCAACCGCTGCACCTGGTTGCCATCCAGTTCCGCCATCGGCCCGGCCAGAACGACCTCGCCGCGGTCCATCACGAACATCGTATCGGCGAGATCGCGGGCGAAGTCGAAATACTGCTCGACCAGCACGATCGCCATGCCGCCCTTGCTCCGCAGATAGTCGATAGCGCGGCCGATGTCCTTGATGATCGAGGGCTGGATGCCCTCGGTCGGCTCGTCGAGAACCAGCAATTTGGGTCGGGTGACCAGCGCCCGCGCGATCGCGAGCTGCTGCTGCTGGCCACCCGAGAGGTCTCCGCCGCGCCGGCCCAGCATGGACTTCAGCACGGGGAATAGGTCGAACAGTTCGTTCGGGATGAAGCGCTCCTTGCGCGGCAAGGGCGCGAAACCGGTCTCGAGGTTTTCCTTCACCGTCAGCAGCGGGAAGACCTCGCGGCCCTGTGGCACGAAGCCTATGCCGGCGCGTGCCCGGTCCTCGGTGCGCAAGGTCGAGATATCCTCACCGCCGAAACTGATCCTGCCGCCGCTGATAGGCTGCTGGCCGACGATGGCGCGCATCAGCGAGGTCTTGCCGACACCGTTGCGGCCCATGACGCAGGTGACCTTGCCGATCTCGGCGGTGACCGAGACGCGTCGCAAGGCCTGGGCGGCGCCGTAATGGAGGTCGATGGCATCCACAGTCAGCATGAGCAGTTGTCCCGCCGCATGACCTGATCGGAAAACCGGCTTCTACGTTTCCGCAGCATGCTTAGCGCCCCAGATAGACTTCGACGACTCGTTCATTGGCACTAACCTGATCGAGGGGTCCCTCCGCCAATACAGAGCCCTCATGGAGTACCGTGACCTTCACGCCGAGCTCGCGGATGAAGCCCATGTCGTGCTCGACCACGATCACTGAATGGTCTTTCGCGATCTCCTTGAGCAGCACCGCGGTCTGCGCCGTCTCGCCGTCGGTCATGCCGGCGGCCGGCTCGTCGACCAGCAGGAGCTTGGGATCCTGCGCCAGCAGCATGCCGATCTCGAGCCACTGTTTCTGGCCGTGCGAGAGCGAGCCGGCGAGCTTGTCCCGTTTGTCGGCGAGCTTGATGATGCCGAGGATCTCGTCGATGCGCTTCTGCTGCGGCGCCTCCGTCTGCCAGAACAGCGTCTTCAACACCGTGCGCTTCGACTTCAGCGCCAGCAGGATGTTGTCCTCGATCGTGTGGAAGTCGAACACGGTCGGCTTCTGGAATTTGCGGCCTATGCCGAGATTGGCGATCGCGGCCTCGTCGAGCCGGGTCAGGTCGACCGAGCCGCCGAACATCACCGTGCCCTCGTCGGGTCGGGTCTTGCCGGTGATGATGTCCATCATGGTGGTCTTGCCGGCACCGTTCGGGCCGATGATGGCGCGCATCTCGCCGGGTTCGATCGTCAGCGACAGGCCGCGGATCGCCTTGAAGCCGTCGAAGGCGACACTGACGCCGTCGAGATAGAGCAGCGAGGAGGTCAGGGCGCCGGGGGTGGGAGCGTTCATATCGGTTACTCCGCCGGCGCCGGTTCGGCTGCTGGCACGGGCGCGGGCCGCTTGCGGCTCTCCCACCAGCCCTGCGCGGTCCCCAGAATGCCCTTCGGCATGAACAGCGTGACGAAGACGAAGAGCGCACCGAGCGCGAACAGCCAGTACGGCGCCATGAAGCCCGAGGTGAACATCGTCTTGGCCCAGTTGACGACGACGGCACCGAGCGCGGCGCCGACCAGCGAGCCGCGCCCGCCGACCGCGACCCAGATCACGGTCTCGATCGAGTTGGCCGGGGCGAATTCACTGGGGTTGATGATGCCGACCTGCGGCACGTAGAGCGCGCCGGCGACGCCGGCCATGCAGGCGGAGACGGTGAAGACGAAGAGCTTGAAGCGATCGACCCGGTAGCCGAGGAAGCGCGTGCGAGATTCGGCGTCGCGGATCGCGATCACCACCTTGCCGAGCTTGGAGGTGACGATGCCCCGCGCGAGCAGGAATCCGGCGATCAGCATCGTGCAGGTCATCGCGAACAGCGCCGCGCGCGTGCCCTGCGCCTGCACGTTGAAGCCGACAATGTCCTTGAAATCGGTCAGGCCGTTATTGCCGCCGAAGCCCATGTCGTTGCGGAAGAAGGCGAGCAGCAGCGCATAGGTCAGCGCCTGGGTGATGATCGAGAGATAGACGCCGGTGACGCGGCTGCGGAAGGCGAACCAACCGAAGACGAAGGCGAGCAGGCCGGGGACCAGCAGCACCATCAGCATCGCGAACGGGAAGAAGGAGAAGCCGTACCAGTACCAGGGCAATTCCTGCCAGTTCAGGAAGACCATGAAGTCGGGCAGGACAGGGTTGCCGTAGACCCCGCGCGAGCCGATCTGGCGCATCAGGTACATGCCCATCGCATAGCCGCCGAGCGCGAAGAAGGCGCCGTGGCCGAGCGAGAGGATGCCGCAATAGCCCCAGACCAGGTCGAGCGAGATCGCCAGAAGGGCGTAGCATAGGTACTTGCCCCAGAGCGACATGGTCGCGGTCGAGACATGGAAGGGCGAGCCGGCCGGGATCAGCAGGTTCGCCAGCGGCACCAGAAGGCCGATCGCAGCGACGATGGCGAGGAAGGCATAGCCCCGCTTGTCCATGTTCGAGAGAAGGAAGCGGGTGATCATGCTTCCACCGCCCTGCCCTTGAGCGCGAACAGGCCGCGCGGGCGCTTCTGGATGAACAGGATGATGAAGACGAGCAGCGCGATCTTGCCGAGCACGGCGCCGGCGTAGGGCTCCAGGAGCTTGTTGGCGACGCCGAGGCTCATCGCGCTGATCAGGGTGCCCCAGAGATTGCCGACACCGCCGAAGACCACGACCATGAAGCTGTCGATGATGTAGCTCTGGCCGAGATTGGGGCTGACATTGTCGATCTGCGAGAGCGCGACACCGGCCAATCCCGCAACGCCCGAGCCGAGCCCGAAGGTCAGCGCGTCGATCCGGCCGGTGCGGATGCCCATCGCCGAGGCCATGCGCCGGTTCTGGGTGACGGCGCGCATCTGCAGGCCCATCGGCGTCAGCTTCAGGATCGCCAATAGGGCCGCAAAGACGAGAGCGGCGAAGACGATGATCCAGAGCCGGTTCCAGGTGATGGCGAGACCGCCGAGCTCGAAGGCGCCGGACATGAAGGCTGGCGCTCCGACCTCGCGGTTGGTCGGCCCGAAGGCGGTGCGCACCGCCTGCTGCAGGATGAGGCTGATGCCCCAGGTCGCGAGCAAGGTCTCAAGCGGCCGTCCGTACAGGAAGCGGATGACGCCGCGCTCGATCGCGATGCCGACGGCGCCGGCGACGATGAAGGCCGCGGGGATCGCGATCGCCAGCGACCAGTCGAACAGCCCCGGGAAGCGCGCCCGGATCACCTCCTGCACGATGAAGGTGGTGTAGGCGCCGAGCATGACCATTTCGCCATGCGCCATGTTGATGACGCCCATCACGCCGAAGGTGATGGCGAGCCCGATCGCGGCGAGCAGCAGCACCGAACCGAGCGAGAGCCCGTACCAGAGGTTCTGGCCGGCCCGCCATAAAGCGAGCCTGCCCTCGATCTCGGAAATGGCGCGTGCCTGAGCTTCTCTCAAACCCGGCGAGGCGTCGCCCGGCAGGGCGCGCAGCGTCGCCAGCGCATCCTGGTCGCCGCGCTCGCGCAGCACATCGACGGCGGCGATGCGGTCGAAGGGCGGCGCGTCGGTCTTGACGATCAGGATCGCGGCCTGCGCCTCGCGCAGCGCCCGGCGCGCCCGATCGTTGGTCTCCTTGGCGATGGCGGCTTCGAGGACTGGCAGCACCGAGACGTCACGCGCCCGGAACACCGCCTCGGCCGCCGCGACGCGCTTGGCCGGATCGGGGTTGATCAGTCCGAGCCCGCCGAGCGCGCCCTGGATCACCCGGCGGACATTGTTGTTGAGCCTGACCGCCTTGACGCCGGCCGGCTCGGCAGGGAGCGCCTGTCCCGTCTTCGCATCGAGGAAGCCGCCTTCCCTGGTCTTCACCGCGACGACGCCGCCGCCGGCGAGCAGCCGTCCATCGGCCAGCGCCTCGATGATCACAGCCGCATTCGGATGGGCGCCCTGGACAAGGATATCGATGGCGCGCGCCGTGTCCGAGAAACTGTCGGCGTTGAGCCGCGCGAAGGCGTCGTCGGCGCTCTGCGCGAGCACTATGGCCGGCGCGAAGGCGAGTGTCATCGCGAGCGCAAGCAGGCGCAGGAGGCTGGGAAGGATCCGCATGTCTCGCTTCGATTGGCTGGTCGGCTGTATGCACGCCGCCGGCCTATCCGGCGGCGTGCTCAGGCAATTCGAAGGGCGGCCGGCCGTTGATCGTCCGTGCCGCCCTTCCCCCTCTTAACTCAGGCGCCGCCGCACTTGCCGGTCTTGACGTTGAAGTTGCCGCACTTCTTCTCGACCCAGTCGCCGACCAGGTCCTTGGAGCCGTCGAGCTCCTTCGACCAGGCATCGCCCGCGACGAGACCGGTCTTCGAGACCACGTCGAACTGGCCGTCGGCCTTGATCTCGCCGATCAGCACCGGCTTGGTGATGTGGTGGTTCGGCAGCATCTTCGAGACACCGCCGGTCAGGTTCGGCGCCTCGATGCCCGGCAGCGCGTCGATGACCTTGTCGGGATCGGTGGACTTGGCCTTCTCGACCGCCTTCACCCACATGTTGAAGCCGATGACATGGGCTTCCATCGGGTCGTTGGTAACGGCCTTCTCGTTCTTCTTGAAGGCCTTCCACTGCTTGATGAAGGCCTCGTTCTCCGGCGTCTTGACCGACTGGAAGTAGTTCCAGGCGGCGAGATGGCCGACCAGTGGCTTGGTGTCGATGCCCGCGAGCTCTTCCTCGCCGACCGAGAAGGCGACGACCGGGATGTCGGTCGCCTTGATGCCCTGGTTGCCGAGCTCCTTGTAGAACGGCACGTTGGCGTCGCCGTTGATGGTCGAGACCACGGCGGTCTTCTTGCCGGCCGTGCCGAACTTCTTGATGTCGGACACGATGGTCTGCCAGTCGGAATGGCCGAACGGCGTGTAGTTGATCAGGATGTCCTCAGACTTGACCCCCTTCGACTTGAGGTAGGCCTCCAGGATCTTGTTGGTCGTGCGGGGGTAGACGTAGTCGGTGCCGGCGAGCACCCAGCGCTCGACCTTCTCTTCCTTGGCGAGGTAGTCGACGGCCGGGATCGCCTGCTGGTTCGGCGCGGCGCCCGTGTAGAAGACGTTGCGCTCGCTCTCCTCGCCCTCGTACTGGACGGGGTAGAACAGGATCGAGTTCAGCTCCTTGAATACCGGGAGCACCGATTTGCGCGACACGGACGTCCAGCAGCCGAACACGGCCGCGACCTTGTCCTTGACGATCAGCTCGCGCGCCTTCTCGGCGAAGAGCGGCCAGTTCGAGGCCGGATCGACCACCACCGCCTCGAGCTTCTTGCCGAGCACGCCGCCCTTCTTGTTCTGCTCATCGATGAGCATGAGCATCACGTCCTTCAGCGTCGTCTCCGAGATCGCCATCGTGCCGGAGAGCGAGTGCAGGATGCCGACCTTGATGGTCTCTTGCGCCTGCGCCGGAAGCAGAGAGGAGAGAACCGTGGCGCCTGCGAAGGCGGCGCCCATGACCACGCGACGAGTGAGTTTCACTGCGATGTCCCCCGAGGGTCCCTGTTGACCGCGCCCCTCCCGGGCGCAGTTGCCTTGTCGGCTGGCGGGAATGATCGCAAGCCACGTGCCAACCCGAATTCCGGTTCGGTGGGCGTCGCAACAAACGTGTTGCGAGCGCTTTCCCAAGCGATTTCCTGCGGGCGATACGCTTCGCAACGCAAAGATCATGCGCGAGGCCGGAACCTGATCACCAAACAGGCAAACGACCTGCCCACAAAATAAGCAGAAATATCCGAAGTCGGCGCAATGACCGATTTTATTGCAGTCGCAGGCTCTGTGAGCCGCTGAATCTTTACCGTTTACGGCGCGCTTGGAATCACCCTAGCCTCTCCTTGTCGGTAACAACTGAAAGGAGGTGATCCAGTGTCTCATTGTCATCAACCGCTGTCGCGGGGGGCGCATGGCCTGGACTCGTCCCATGAGGGGTTCGGTTGCGCGTGAGTTTCCGTGACGCTTAGCCCTGTTACCGGGGCTGCGGTTCGGCAATGGAAGGGCTGCCCGCAAGGGCAGCCCTTCTCCTTTTCGGGCAGCAGTTCTGCACAGGCCGTTCTGGCGCGCCCGGTTACGGCGTGGCAGAAACCAGCCATGATCATCGCGCCCAGCCGCAGCTGACGAGGCCCGCGCCCTTGCCCCGTCCCGACACCGATCTCTCCCGCGACGCCATCCTCGCCTTCATCGCGGAGGAGCGCGCCGCCGGCCGCGAGCCCGGCCGCCGCGACATCGCCAAGGCCTTCCAGCTCGATGGCGGCGGCAAGATCTGGCTGAAGCGCCTGCTGCGTGAACTCGAGCTGGAGGAAAATGGCAGCTCCGGCCCGGTCAAGCCGCATGCCGCCTTGCCCGCGGTCCTGCTCTGCGAGATCAAGACGCGCGACCGCGAAGGCGACCTGATCGCCGCTCCGCTCGAATGGAACGAGGCCGACCAGGGCGAGGCGCCGAAGATTCTGCTCGAGCGCCAGCGCGAATTCCGCCGCCAGCCGAAGGCCCCGGCAGCGGCCGCCCCCGGCGTCGGCGACCACGTTCTGCTCAAGCTGACGAAGCTGCGCGGCGTCGAGGGCTATCAATGGTCCGGCCGCACCCTCAAGGTGATGGGCAAGGCCAAGGCGCAGGTTCTCGGCATCTTCCGTGCCCTCCCCGACGGCTCCGGCCGGCTCGTTCCAGTCGACAAGAAGGCCCAGGGGCGCGAGGCTCTGATCCCGAAGGGGCAGACCGGCAACGCCGAGGATGGCGATCTCGTCTCGGTCTCTCTTGCCCGCGAAAGCCGGTTCGGCCCGCCCCAGGCCAGGGTGCGCGAGCGCCTCGGCTCGCTGAAGTCGGAGCGCGCGGTCTCGCTGATCGCGATCCACGCCCATGGCATTCCGAACGAATTCCAGCCGGCGACGATCGCCGAGGCGCAAGCGGCGAAACCTGCCACGCTCGCCGGTCGCGAGGATTGGCGCAGCCTCACACTGATCACCATCGACCCGGCCGACGCCAAGGACCATGACGATGCGGTCCATGCCGCGCCCGACGACGATCCCGACAACCCCGGCGGCCATATCGTCACCGTCGCGATCGCCGACGTCGCCTCCTATGTCCGCCCTGGCTCGGCGCTCGATCGCGAGGCGCTGGAGCGCGGCAACTCGGTCTATTTCCCCGACCGCGTCGTGCCGATGCTGCCGGAGCGGATCTCGAACGATCTCTGCTCGCTGCGCGGCGGCGAGGATCGGCCGGCGCTCGCCGTCCGCCTGATCCTCAAGGCCGACGGCACCAAGAAGAGCCATTCCTTCCACCGCATCATGATGCGCTCGGCCGCGAAGCTCTCATATCAACAAGCCCAGGCCGCGATCGACGGCAAGCCGGACGATTTCACCGGCCCGATTCGCGACAGCATCCTGATGCCGCTCTGGGCCGCCTATGGCTCGGCCGCCCGCGCCCGCGACGCCCGCCAGCCGCTCGATCTCGATCTGCCGGAGCGCAAGCTCGTCCTCGACGCCAATGGCAAGGTCACCCGCGTGATCGTGCCCGAGCGGCTCGCCGCGCATCGGCTGATCGAGGAATTCATGATCCTCGCCAACGTCGCCGCGGCCGAGACGTTGGAGAAGGCGAAGAGCCCGCTGATCTATCGCTGCCATGACGAGCCCTCGCTCGAGAAGATGCGGGCGCTCGGCGAGGTCCTGGCCTCGATCGGCATCAAGCTGCCCAAGGACGCGGCGCTGCGACCGGTGCTGTTCAACCGCATCCTCGCCATGATCAAGGGCTCGGAGAACGAGCTCTTGATGAACGAGGTCGTGCTGCGCACTCAGGCGCAGGCCGAATACGTCGCCGAGAACTACGGGCATTTCGGCCTCAACCTGCGCCGCTACGCCCATTTCACCTCGCCGATCCGGCGCTATGCCGACCTGATCGTGCACCGCGCGTTGATCTCAGCTCTCAAACTCGGCGATGACGGCCTGCCGAAATCGACCTCGCTCGCCGAATTGCGTGAGGTCGCGACCCGGATCTCGGCGGCCGAGCGGCGCGCCATGGCGGCCGAGCGCGAGACCACCGACCGGCTGATCGCCCATTTCCTCGCCGACCAGATCGGTTCGAGCTTCGACGGGCGCATCGCCGGCCTCAACCGCGCCGGCCTCTTCGTCAAGCTCGACGGCACCGGCGCCGACGGCTTCATCCCGGCCTCAACCCTGGGCGCCGACTATTATCGCCATGACGAGCGCGCCCATGCGCTGGTCGGCGATCGCACCGGCGAAAGCTGGCGCCTGGGCGACCGCGTCCATGTCAAACTGGTCGAGGCGGCGCCGGTCGCGGGTGCGCTTCGCTTCGAGTTGCTCACAGAGGGCAGGCCCGCGACATCCGACCGCTCTGGCAAAAGGTCACGGCCTGCTTTACCTATGGGGCGAAAGCAGGGCCGCCCCCCGCCCAAACGATCGGGCCGCAAGCGCTGACGCCCCGCATTAACGAAGACATCCCATGTCCATACATTGTCACCAACCCAAGCCGGTCCAGGCTCGCGACTGGCGTCAAGCTATGCGTCGCGGCCTCTTCGGTCGCTGCCCGCATTGCGGCGAAGGCAAGTTGTTTCGCACCTTCCTCAAGCCGGTCGATTCCTGCGCGGCCTGCGGCGAGACCCTGCACCATCAGCGTGCCGACGATCTGCCGCCCTATATCGTCATCACCATCGTCGGCCACATCGTCGTCGGCGGCATCCTGCTGGCGGAAAAGTACAGCAACTGGTCGATTGCGCTGCATCTCTGGGTCTGGCTGCCGCTGACCGTCTTCCTCAGCCTAGCGCTGATGCAGCCGGCCAAGGGCGCGGTCATCGGCCTGCAATGGGCGCTGCGCATGCACGGCTTCGGCGGCGCCATGCCGAGACCTGAGCGCCAGCCGGCCATGAAGGCCGTGGGCGGTCGATGAGTGACCACACCGTCACCCTGACCCAGGCCGAGCGGGCACGCACCAGCGTCAACCTGCGCCCGCGTGACGCGGCGACCATGCTGATCCTCGATCATTCCGGGAAGAAGCCCAGGGTGCTGATGGGCAAGCGCCATGCCGGCCACAAGTTCATGCCGGGCAAAT
>NZ_LNCQ01000023.1:0-274280 GCF_002831785.1 Allobosea sp. FBZP-16
ACGTTGCGCCGCGCTCGGGGCGACCCTGATCGAGCCCTGGGGCGCGCCGCGCCAGTTCGACCTGACCGCCAGTCGGCGCCTCGCGCTGGCGGCGGAGGCGTCCGGCGTCCTGACCTTGCTGCTGCGGGTGGCGGCAGAGCCGCAGCCCAGCGCCGCCAGCACGCGCTGGCAGGTGCGCTCCTTACCGTCGCGGGCGCGGGAGGCGGAGGCGCCGGGCGATCCCGCCTTCGGATTGCGGCTGCTGCGCCATCGCGGCGGCCTGGGTGAGCGTGAGTGGCGTGTGGAGTGGAACCGTGACGAGCGATGTTTCCGGGACAGGATCGGGAGCGAGGGAGGCAGCAAGAATGGAGCGGGATATGCAGCGCCGCTATCTCGCCCTCTGGTTTCCCTATCTGGCGAGCGAGCGCCTGCGCCGCCGGGGCTCCGCCGGGCCGGATGAGCGTCCGCTCGTCCTGGTCGAGAAGGATCGCGGTGCGCTGCGTCTCGCCGATTGCGACCAGCGCGCCTTCAAGCTTGGCCTGACCCGCGGCCTGACCCTGGCCGATGCCCGCGCCCGTATCCCCGAGTTGACAGTGGTCGAGGCTGATCCGGCTGCCGACCGGCGCCTGATCGAATGGCTCGCCGCACTATGCGATCGCTTCACCCCGCTCGTCGCGCTCGATCCGCCGCATGGGCTCGTGCTCGACATCACTGGCTGCGCCCATCTTTTCGGCGGCGAGGCGGCGCTGCGCAAGCGCGTCGGCCGCAGCATGGATTGGCTCGGTCTCACTGTCTTCGCCAGCATCGCCGGCACGCCGCAGGCGGCCCGCGCCCTCTCCCGCTTCGGTCGCTGCGCCATCTCGCTGCCGGGGGAGGATGAGCAGCGGGCACTGCTGCTGCCGGTCTCGGCATTGGAGGCTTCGTCCGAGACGGTGATCGCCTTGTCGCGTGCCGGGCTGAAGACATTGGGAGATCTCGCCGGCCGCCCCTCGCACACGCTCGCCGCCCGCTTCGGCGAGGCGCTCGTCACCAAGCTGCGCCGCGTTCTCGGCCATGAGGATGCCCGGATCACGCCCCTGCGTCCGCCGCCCGATTGCGTGGTCGAGCGGCATTTCCCCGATCCTTTGCAGGATACCGACGGGCTTGAGGAGATCGTCGCCCACCTGCTCGGCGAGGCCGGTCGCCTGCTCGAGGCCCGCGGCGAGGGCGGCCGCGCCTTCGAGGTCAGTTTCTTCCGCAGCGACGGCGCCGTGCGCCGGCTTCAGCTGGAGACCGGCCGGCCCTCGCGCGACGTCGCCGCGATCCTGCGGCTCTATCGCGAGCGTATCGACAGCCTGGCCGACCCGCTCGACCCCGGCTTCGGCTATGACGCGATCAGGCTCGCTGTGCCGGTCTGCGAGCCCCTCGGCATGCCGCAGACGAGCCTCGACGGGCGCGCCGTCGAGGAGGAGGCGGTCGCCGATCTCGTCGATCGTCTTGTTACTCGCTTCGGCCGCGAGCGCGTCTTGCGCTTCGTCGCGCGGGACAGCCATCAGCCCGAGCAGGAGGCTGCGCTTGTCCCAGCCGCAGCTAAGTCGAACGAGGCGCTGCCTTGGCCCGTTGCCCAGCCGGACGAGCCGCCGGCCCGCCCGCTCCAGCTCTTCGAGCCGCCCCAGCCGGTCGAGACTCTGGCCGAGGTGCCCGATGGCCCGCCTTTGCGTTTCCGCTGGCGGCGCGTGCTGCATGAGATCGCCCGGGCCGAGGGGCCGGAGCGGATCGCGCCGGACTGGTGGCGCGATGGGCCGGGTGAGCACACGCGCGACTATTATCGCGTCGAGGATGCGCAGGGGCGTCGCTTCTGGCTCTACCGCGCCGGCCTCTATGGTCGCGAGACGACCGCGCCGCGCTGGTATCTGCACGGGCTGTTCGCATGACCATCTATGCTGAGCCCGTCGCCGCGACGAACTTCTCCTTCCTGCGCGGCGCCTCGCCCGGGCCGAACCTGGTGATGACCGCGCTCTTGCTCGGACAGGCGGGCCTCGGCATCGCCGACCGCAATACGGTCGCCGGCGTGGTGCGGGCCTGGGCCGCGCTGCGCGACCTGCGCGAGGACGGCGTGCTGGCCCCCGAGAAGATCCGCGAGGGCGGCAGCCCGGGCGAATATATCTGGGTTGAGAACCCGGCCTTCGACGATCTGCCTTTCACCTTGCCGCAGCTCCAGGCGATGGCGAAGGCCTTCAAGATCGCCACCGGCAGCCGCCTCGTCTTCGCCGACGGCACGCCGGACATCGTCGTCTATCCCGCCAACCGCGCCGGCTGGGGCAGGCTCTGCCGCCTGCTCACTACAGGCAATCTGCGCGGCGCCAAAGGCGAGTGCATCCTTTCCCTCGACGACCTGCTGCACGATGCCCGCGACCTCCTGCTGATCGTCATGCCGGAGCGCCGGCTGGACGGGCTCGCGGAGGTCCTCGCCCGGCTCGATGC
Organism: Allobosea sp. FBZP-16; assembly: GCF_002831785.1. Taxonomy (NCBI): domain Bacteria; kingdom Pseudomonadati; phylum Pseudomonadota; class Alphaproteobacteria; order Hyphomicrobiales; family Alloboseaceae; genus Allobosea; species Allobosea sp. FBZP-16. The sequence goes on from NZ_LNCQ01000023.1 coordinate 2,443, forward strand.
AGCCGCCCCCGGGGCGGTCTGGCTTGCCGCGACCATGGCGCGCCGCGGCGACGACCGCCGCCGCCTCGCCCGTCTCCGCAGCATCGCGGCCCCGACCCGCACCCCGCTGATCGCCACCAATGACGTGCTCTACGACGCTCCCGAGCAGCGCGACCTGCAGGACCTCATGACCTGCATCCGCGAGGGCACGACGATCGACAAGGCCGGCCGCCTGCTCGAGGTCAATGCGGAGCGCCATCTCAAGCCGCCACAGGAGATGGCGAGGCTCTTCAAAGAGGCGCCGGAGGCGATCGAGGAGACGCAGCACCTCTTCGGCCGCATCGACTTCGATCTTGAGGAGCTGAAATACGAGTATCCGGACGAGCCGGTCCCGCCCGGCTGGACGCCGCAGGGTTGGCTGGAGGAACTGGTGCGCCGGCGCCTGCCGATGCGCTATCCAGCCGGCATTCCGGAGAAGGTGCAAAGCCAGGTCGATGACGAGCTCGTCCTGATCGGCAAGCTCGACTACGCCCGCTACTTCCTGACCATCCGCCAGATCGTCGAATTCGCCGAAAGCGAAGGCATTCTCTGTCAGGGACGAGGCTCGGCTGCGAATTCCGCAGTCTGCTACGCGCTCGGCATCACCTCCGTTGATCCGAACGAATACCAGTTGCTCTTTGCCCGCTTCATCTCCGAGCAAAGAAGCGAGCCGCCCGATATCGACGTCGATTTCGAACATGAGCGCCGCGAGGAGGTGATCCAGTGGATCTACAAGACCTATGGCCGCGAGCGCGCCGGCATCGCCGCGACGGTGATCCATTATCGGCCCCGCAGCGCCATGCGCGAGGCCGGCAAGGCGCTGGGGCTGACCGAGGACGTCACCGCCCGCCTCGCCTCGACGCAATGGGGCAGCTGGGGCTCCGACATCACCCGCACCCAGATCCGCCAGGCCGGGCTCGACCCCGACAATCCGGTGATCGCGCGGGCGGTGCACTTCGCCGTGCGCCTGCTCGGCTTCCCGCGTCATCTCTCGCAGCATGTCGGCGGCTTCGTGCTGATGCGCGGCCGCCTCGACGAGACCGTGCCGATCGGCAAGGCCGCGATGGCGGACCGCACCTTCATCGAATGGGATCGCGACGACATCGACGCGTTGGGGCTAATGAAGGTCGATGTGCTCGCCTTGGGCATGCTGACCTGCATTCGAAAGGCCTTCGAACTGATCGCGCAGAAGGAGGGCAAAAGCTACGCCTTGGCCGACATCAAAGGCGGTGATGAGGCCACATACGACATGCTCTGCGAAGGCAAGTCGCTCGGTGTCTTCCAGGTCGAGAGCCGGGCGCAGATGAACATGCTGCCGCGCCTGAAGCCGCGCGAACTCTACGATCTCGTCATCCAGGTCGCGATCGTCCGCCCCGGCCCAATCCAGGGCAACATGGTCCATCCTTATCTGAAGCGGCGGGCGGGCATCGAGCAGGTCGACTACCCTTCGCCGGCGCCCCCCCATCATCCGGACGAACTCCGCCAGGTTCTCAAGCGCACCCTCGGCGTGCCGCTCTTTCAGGAGCAGGCGATGCAGCTCGCGATGACGGCGGCGAAGTTCACCGACCCCGAAGCCAACGGCTTGCGCAAGGCGATGGCGACGTTCCGCAATGTCGGCACCATCGGCCATTTCGAGGCGCTGATGGTCGAGCGCATGGTCGAACGCGGCTATGAGCGCGATTTCGCCCAGCGCTGCTTCGAGCAGATCAAGGGCTTCGGCAGCTACGGTTTCCCCGAGAGCCACGCCGCATCCTTCGCCAAGCTCGTCTATGTCTCGTCCTGGCTGAAACGCCATCATCCCGCGATCTTTGCCGCGGCGCTGCTGAATTCGCAGCCCATGGGCTTCTACGCCCCGGCGCAGATCGTCCGCGAGGCGCAGGAGAATGGCGGTGTCGAGCCGCGGCCGATCGACGTCAATTCCAGCGCCTGGGACAATCTGCTGGAGCCGGGAGGGCCGGGCTGGAAAAGCCCCTGGGCGCTGCGCCTCGGCCTGCGCCAGCTCGACGGCTTCAGGGAGGATTGGGCGGAGCGCCTCGTCGAAGCCCGGACCGAGCCCTATCGCGATGTCGAGGAACTCGCCCGCCGGGCGCACCTGCCGGCCCGTGCCATGCGCCTGCTCGCCGATGCCGACGCCTTCCGCTCGCTAGGACTCGACCGGCGCGAGGCGCTCTGGGCAGTGCGCCGCCTGCCGGACGACGAGGCCCTGCCGCTGTTCGAGGCGGCGCAGGCGCGCGAGCTTGGAGCGGAACGCACCATGGCGCTGCCGCTGATGCCGCTCGCCGAGCACGTCGTCGCCGATTACCAGACGGCGCGGCTCTCGCTGAAGGGCCATCCGATGGGTCTTCTGCGCGCCCGCTTCGCCAGCGAGCGCATCGCGAGTTGCGGGCAGATGTCAGCAATGCGCGATGGTGCCTGGGCCAGCGTCGCCGGCGTCGTGCTGGTGCGCCAGCGACCCGGAAAGGGCAATGCCATCTTCATCACGCTGGAGGACGAGACCGGCATCGCCAATGTCGTGCTCTGGGCCCGCGATTTCGAGCGCTTCCGCCGTGAGGTCATGGCGGCGCGGCTGCTCCTGGTCGAGGGCAGGGTACAGAAGAGCCCGGAGGGCGTGACCCATCTGATGGCCAAGCGCGTCTTCGACCGCTCGGCCGAGCTGCTCGGCCTCTCCGACACGCACCGCGCCGAGATCGTGCTGACCCGCGCCGACGAGTTCAAGCATCCGCAGATCCCGCGGGGTCGCCATCCCCGCAATGTCCGCATCCTGCCGAAATCCCGCGATTTCCATTGAAGGCGCCGGCCCATTCAATCCGGGCACGGACGTGACTAGATTACCGTTTCAGCTTTCAGGACGACCGCAGGCCCAAGGAGACAGCCCATGGACATCATCCGCGCCGGAACCCGGCCATCGGCGAAAGGCCCTGGCGACTGGTTCAGCGGCACCGTCCGCATCGATCCGCTGTTCAATCCGCATGCACCCGAGCGCGTGCAGGGCGCCAGCGTCACCTTCGAGCCCGGCGCGCGCACGGCCTGGCACACCCACCCGCTCGGCCAGACACTGGTCGTCACCGCCGGCTTCGGCCGCGTGCAGCGCTGGGGCGGGCCGGTCGAGGAGGTCAGGCCCGGCGATGTCGTCTGGTTCCCGCCGGGCGAGAAGCACTGGCACGGCGCCGGGCCGGAGACGGCGATGACGCATATCGCCGTGCAGGAGGCCAAGGAGGGCAAGGTCGTCGACTGGCTGGAGAAGGTCACCGATGCCGAATATGACGGCCGTGGCCCGGCGGTGATGTGAGGCCGGCAAAGGCCTGCGATATTAAAGGAAAAGGCGGCCCTCAGGCCGCCTTCTTGCCCGCGTCGAACGGGATCTCGATGTCGACGGCCAGCGTCGAGACCTGGGCGCCGCGCTCCATGCGGACGCTGACCTTGTCGCTGTCGAGCTGCACATGCTTGGCGATCACCTGCAGGATCTCGTCGCGCAGCTTGGTCACGAGGTCGGCGCCATCTGCCGAGAGGCGCTCATGGGCCAGCAGGACCTGAAGGCGCTCGCGCGCGGCCGGGGCCGACTGGGTGCGGAAGAAGAGACGACGCAGGTTCATGCCGCTTTCCTTCCGAAGATCTTGCCGAAGAAGCCGCGCTTCTCGCCGGGGATGGTGACGGGGAGGCTCTCGCCCTTGAGCCGGCGCACTGCGTCGAAATAGGCCAGCGCCGGGGCGCTGCGCTCGTCCGCCAGGGTGACGGGCGAGCCGATATTGGAGGCGCGCAGCACGTCCATGCTCTCTGGGATGATGCCGAGCAGCGGGATCGACAGGATCTCGAGGACGTCGTCGACCTTCAGCATGTCGCCGCGCTCGGCCCGGGCGGGGTCGTAGCGGGTGAGCAGCAGGTGCTTCTCCATGCGCTCGCCATTCTCGGCCTTCACCGTCTTCGAATCGAGCAGGCCGATGATCCGGTCGGAATCGCGCACCGAAGAGACTTCCGGATTGGTCACGACGATCGCGATGTCGGCGTGGCGCATGGCGAGGGTGGCACCGCGTTCGATGCCGGCCGGGCTGTCGCAGATCACCCAGTCGAAATGCGTCCTGAGCGCTCCGATGACCTTTTCGACGCCTTCGGTGGTGAGATTGTCCTTGTCGCGCGTCTGCGAGGCCGGCAGCAGATAGAGCGTCTCGACCCGTTTGTCGCGGATCAGCGCCTGCGTCAGCTTGGCTTCGCCCTGGATCACGTTGACGAGGTCGTAGACCACCCGCCGTTCGGCACCCATGATCAGGTCGAGATTGCGCAGGCCGACATCGAAATCGACGACCACGACCTTGTCGCCGTTCTGCGCCAAGGCTGCGCCCAGGGCGGCGGAGGACGTCGTCTTGCCGACGCCGCCCTTGCCCGATGTGACCACGATGACCTTGCCCATTGACCTCTCCTAGTTCCGGTGGACGTGCTGTCGTTTCAGGTCAGTGACCCGGCCGTGAAGGTCTCGCCTTCGAGCCAGAACTGGACGGGCTTGCCGCGCAGAGTGGACTCGAGGTCCTCCGCCGTCTTGTAGAAGCCGTCGATGGCGACCATCTCGGCCTCCAGCTTGCGGCAGAAGATGCGCGCGGCGGCGTTGCCGAGCGTGCCGGCCATCGCCCGGCCGCGCAGCGTGCCGTAGATATGGATCGAGCCGCCGGCGATGACCTCGGCGCCGGAGGCGACCGAGCCGATGATCGTGATGTCGCCCTCGGAGAAGAGTGACTGTCCCGAGCGCACCGGCTGGGTCACGACGAGCGAGGCGGGCGCGCCCGTGGTCGGCAGCGGCGCGGCGGGCATCTCCGCCACGCTCTCGACCGCAGCGGGAGCAGGGGGTTCTTTGACCGGCGCGGCAATAGGCTCCTCGATGTCGCCGGTCGCCTTGCCGCCCGACATGGCCGGTGGCAGGTCGGCCCCGAGCATCGAGGGACGTGCGCCCTCGATGCCCATGATCCGCACATTGCGGGTGCCGAGCTTGCCGACGAGGTCGCGCAGCTGGGCACGGTCGATCTCCAGCCCTTCGACGTCCAGCACGACCGGCCGCCGCAGGAAGAAGCCGGCGGAGCGGCCGGCGAGATCGTCGAGCCGCACCAGCCAGTCCTCGAAAGGCAGCTCGGGTGTCAGCGTCAACGCGAGATAGGAGCGCCCCTTGAGGCGGATCGGCCGGGGTTGGGTTAACACGGCGGTCATCTTGGTAAATTTTCGGTTCCCCAGATGTAGGAATCGAATGGTTAACGAGAGGTAAATCCTTGGGGCGCTTTCCTGAGGGACCGTCTCGCCAGATTCTGAGAGAAGTCAAAAAATTCATTTATTATCAATGGATTACCATGGTCTCTGCGGGGGAGCGCGAAGCTGGGGGCGGCGGTGCGAGCGTTGTGGGGGCTCGTCGTGCCGCATGAGCACCGGTGCGGCCCTCCACTGCCTGAAAAGGCCGATGGCTGCTGTGAATGCTGCGTTTTGTCATGTGTCTGCGCATCCGTGACGACGGATAAGCGGCGAGCCTTGAGCTGACCCGAATCGTGCGACCAGGTCAGCTCAGAGGCTCGGGCGAGCGATCGGTCAGGCGCCGTGCTGTCCGTCACCGAACGGATTGACTCCCCTGAGAGTTCATTTCAAAATCATGCACGATCCAAGATGCAGGATGCAGAATTTTGAACGGCGCACGCAAGATCGAGCGGGTCGTGCTCGGCGACCAGGTCTACGAGGCGATCAAGGAGCGCATCCTCGACCAGGCCTATGCGCCGGGCGAAAAGCTCAATGTCGACGGGCTGGCACGCGAGCTTCAGGTCTCCTCGACACCGATCCGCGAGGCGCTGGCCCGGCTCGTGGCGGAGGGGCTGGTCAAGGCCGAGCCCTTCATCGGCTTTGCCACGGCCCCGCTGCCTGACCGCCGCTATTACGAGGACGTCTACAGCTTCCGCGGCGTGATCGAGCCTTGGGCCGCAGCGCAGGCGGCGCGGAGCAGGCCTGGGCCGGACGTCATCGCGGCGCTGCGCGATGAGGTCGCGGCCATGATGGCGGGCGAGCCGTCGCGCGAATATCGCAGCCATCGCGGCTTCACCGAGGCGGACGACCGCTTCCACCGCATCATCCTGCAGGCCGCCGGCAACCAGGTCGCGCTCAAGAGCCATGACGACCTGCGTTTTCACCTGCACATCTCGCGGCTTTACCTGACGCGCGAGCAGGATGTCGGCCTGACCCATCAGGAACACTTCCGCATCGTCGACGCGCTCGAAGCCGGCGATCCCGATGCGGCAGCGCAAGCCATGCGCCTGCATCTCGAAGGATCCTACGAGCGATTGATCAAATAGCCGCAACGCCCCGAGGCCGAAAACGGCCCGGTTCAACACCAGGGAGGACACGCATGATCCTGAGACGCATCGCCGCCGCGGCCTTGATCGCCGGCAGCTTGATCGCCGGCGCGGCGCAGGCGCAGACCCTGCGCTTCGGCCACGCCAACACCACCGCCGAGATCGCCGGCGAACTCTTCCAGGAGTTCGCCGAGCGGGTGAACAAGGGTACCGGCGGCGCCGTCACCATCCGGGTCTTCCCGGCCGAACAGCTCGGCAAGGAGGTCGATCTCTTCAAGCAGGTCAAGGAGGGCGCGCTCGACCTGTCCGCGCCGTCGATGGCGGCAGCCTCCTCGCTGGTGCCAGCGCTGGAAATCCCCAGCGGGCCCTTCCTCTGGAAGGACTGGAGCGAGGCCGAAGCGATCATCCGCTCCGACGCCTTCGATGCCGTGTTCGACGAGTTGCGCGACAAGCACAACATCGTGCCGGTGACCCGCATCTGGTACTGGGGCTGGCGCAACATGACGACGCTCGACCGCGCCGTGAAGAAGCCTGAAGACCTGCAAGGGCTGAAGATCCGCGTGCCGGAGAGTCCGGTCTGGGTCGAGATGATCAAGGCCTATGGCGCGGCGCCGACGCCGGTGCCCTTCGGCGAGGTCTACACCGCGCTCCAGCAGAAGACCGTCGACGGCCAGGAGAACCCGATCCCGACGATCTTCTCGCGCAAGTTCTACGAAGTGCAGGGCTATGTCGCGATGACCAAGCACATGCTCCAGAACAACATGATCGTCATCAACAAGGACAGCCTCGCCAAGCTCAAGCCCGAGCATCGCGAGGTGCTGTTCGCGGAGGCCGCCCGCGCCTCGGCGATGAACACCTATCTCCAGCAGAAGCGCGAGGCCTCGATGCTGGAGGACATCCGCAAGTCCGGTCGCTCCAAGATCGTCGAGGATGTCGATCGCGATGCCTTCGCCGCCAAGTCCAAGGTCGTCGCCACCGCGATGGAAGGGCGCTGGGGCAAGGCCCATCTCGACCGCGTGCTCGCGGCGATCGAAACGCAGCGCAAGCGCTAATCCGGCCCGATGACCGGCCTCACATTGATCCAGCGGCTCGACGACTGGTCGAGCCGCATCGAGGACGCTGCCCTGGTGGTGCTCCACGCCTCCATCGCGACGCTGGTCTGCGCCGCCGTGGTCTTCCGCTATGTGCTGAGCGATCCGCTGACCTGGTCGGAGGAGCTCATCCTGTTGCTCTTCGCCTGGATGGTCTTCCTTGGCATCGCCAGCGCCTTCCATGCCCGCACGCACATCATCATCGACGTCATCGTGATGTTCGCACCGCGTTGGCTCGCCCGCGCCTTCGGCCTCCTCGCCTTTCTGGCGACGGCGGCGGTGCTGGGCACGCTGACCTTGTTCTCCTGGCGCTATCTCCAGCGCGAACTGCCGAACCTGACGCCGATGCTCGGCATCTCCGCCGGCTGGATGATCGCGCCGCTCTTCATGGGCAGTGCGCTCTCGCTGCTGCATCTCTTGCGCAACCTGCTGGATGAGGGGTCCGCCGGGGCGCTCTGGTCCGACATCACGACGCGCGAGTAGCGGCCATGGTGACCTTGCTCTTGGGCGCCTTCGCGCTGCTCATCGTCGTCGGCACGCCGATCTGGATCGCCATGGCCGGCTCGGCCCTGCTGGTGATCTTCATGGAGGGGATCCCGCTCACGGTCGCCGCGCAGCGCATCGTCGCCGGCGTGCAGTCCTTCCCGCTGCTGGCGATTCCCCTGTTCACACTCGCCGGTTCGCTGATGAACGCATCGGGCATCTCCGAGCGCCTCTTCAGCTTCACCAAGGCGCTGGTCGGCCATATCCGCGGCGGCCCGGCGCATACGCTGGTCGTCGGCGAGGTCTTCCTCTCCGGCATCTCAGGTTCCTCGGTCGCCGATACCGCCGCGGCGGCGCGGGTCTTCGTGCCGCAACTGGAAAAGATGGGCTATCCGCGGGCCTTCGGCGCGGCGCTTTCGGCCGTAGCCGGCACGCTCGGGCCGATCATCCCGCCCTCGATCCTGATGGTGGTCTACGCCTGGCAGGCCAATATCTCGCTGGGCAGCCTGTTCGTCGCCGGCATCATCCCCGGCCTCGTCATGGCCGGCTGCATCATGGCGACCATCGCCATACTGGCCTTGAAGCGCGACTTCCGCGCGGCTGGCGCCTTCTCGCTCGGCAATCTCTGGACGGAGTTCAAATACGCTTCGCTGGCGCTGCTGATGCCGGTGCTGATCATCGTCGGCTTCCGCGCCGGGCTCTTCACCGCGACCGAGATCGCCGGCGTCGCCGCCGCCTATTCGCTGGTCGTCGGCATGCTGGTCTACCGCACGATCAAGCTCGCCGATCTGCCGGCGATCCTGGTCGGCACGGCGCGCGAGACGGCGGTCATCCTCGCCATCGTCGCGGCTGCCTCGCCCTTCAGCTGGATCCTCGCCGTCGACCAGGCGCCCCAGCTCGTCACCGACTTCATGAAGTCGATCTCGACCGACCCGCTGGTTGTGCTGCTGATCCTGAACATCGCCTTGCTGATCGCCGGCATGTTCATGGAGACGATCGCCATCATGATCATCCTGGTGCCGATCCTCTTGCCGCTGCTGACCTCGTTGCAGATCGACCTCGTGCATTTCGGCATCGTGCTCCTGGTCAACCTCGTCATCGGCCAGGTGACGCCGCCGGTCGGGGTGCTCTGCTTCGTCGCCATGGCGATCACGAAAGTCAGGCTAGGGCCGCTCTTCCGCGAGCTCTGGCCCTTCCTGATCGCGCTTGTCGTCGCCCTTACCATCATCACCTATGTGCCCGCGCTCAGCCTGTGGCTGCCGCACGTGGCCGGTTTCTGAAAATGACCGCTTGAAAACAACACAGCCCTCATCCTGAGGAGGCCGCGTGGCGGCCGTCTCGAAGGATGCTCCAGAGCGCACTGAAACATCCTTCGAGACGCGATCTGCGATCGCTCCTCAGGATGAGGGCTGTGGTTCCAGTCAGATATCGTGAGGACCCATGACCAGGATCAGCGAAGTCGAGATCGTCGAGTTCTCGTTCAAGGCCAGGAATCTCGGGCCGTCCGCCGAGAACGCGCGCGCCGTCTACAATATCGGCTACAAGCCCAATTCCGAGCTGGAATTGACCAAGTTCGCCGTCGTCATCCGCAGCGAGGACGGAGCCGAGGGGCAATATGTCATGCATTGGGGCGGCACCCGCGCCACCATGGCGCAGACGCTCTCGCTGGCGCCCAACATCCTCGGCCGCGATCCCGATCACCGCGAGGAGATCTGGAACGACATGAAGCGGGAGCTGCGCCAGCATGACGGCATGGGCATCGGGCCGATCGACATCGCGCTCTGGGACCTCGCCGGCAAGCGCTTCGGTGCCTCGGTCTCGCAACTGCTCGGCGGGTTCCGCAGCAAGCTCAAGACCTATGCCTCGACCTATCACGGCGACCGCAATGGTGGGCTCGACAGCAAGGAGGCCTTCGTCGACTTCGCCGAGGCCTGCTACGATCTCGGTTACCGCGCCTTCAAAGTCCATGGCTGGCATGATGGCGATGCGCGCGAGGAGGCCGCCAACGTCCTGCATGTCGCCAAGGCGGTCGGCGACCGCATGACCCTGATGCTCGACCCCGCCAACGAGCTCAGGACCTTTGCCGACGCGCTCTATGTCGGGCGCGCCTGCGACGAGGGCAACTACTTCTGGTACGAGGATCCGATGCGCGATTGCGGCGTCTCGGCCTTCGCCCACAAGAAGCTGCGCGAGATGCTGAAGACGCCGATCCTCCAGACCGAGTATCTGCGCGGCTTCGAGCCGAAGGCCGATTTCCTGATCAATGGCGGCACCGACGCGCTGCGCTCCGATCCGGAATACGATCTTGGCATCACCGGCGCGATGAAGATCGCCCATCTCGCCGAGGCCTTCGGCGTCGATGTCGAGATCCATGCCTGCGGCCCGGCCCATCGCCACTGCATGGCCGCGACCCGCAACACCAATTTCTACGAGCTCGCGCTGGTCGGGCCCGATTGCCCGAACGCGGTGCCGCCGGTCTATGCCTGCGGCTACAGCGACCAGCTTGATGGTGTCGACAAGGATGGCTGCTTCCCGGTCCCGACCGGCCCCGGGCTCGGCGTCACCTATGACTGGGACTATATTCGCACGCATCAGACGGCGCGGGAGGTGTTCAAGCTGTAGACCGCGCATCGGCGCGGTCTTTCGCACCAGGGATTCGATGATATCACTGCAGTGGAGCAGGGCTTCGCGCTCCGCTCATTCCGCATCCAGCTTCGTCGACCCGCGCCATGAACGTCACCCCCGGACAGGACCATGGCACCATCGTCGCCTCGGGCGCGGCAGCCGGGCCGGTCGTCGTCCTCGCCGAGCCCTTGAGCTTCTGGGGCGGCGTCGATCCCGCCACGGGTACGGTGATCGACGTGCATCATCCCGCCCATGGCGCCTCGCTCGCCGGCGCGGTCGTGTTGATGCCGACCAGTCGGGGCTCCTGTTCGGGCTCCGGCGTGTTGCTGGAGCTGGCGCTCTCCGGCAGGAACCCCGCCGCGCTGATCTTCGCTGGCCCCGAGGACACGCTGACGCTCGGCGCGATCGTCGCCTCCGAGATGTTCGGGCGCCGCATCCCGGTCGCGCGCCTGTCCGCGGAGGCCTTCGCCACCCTTTCCTGCGCGCGGCACGCGACGATCACGTCGGATGGCATATCGGCCGATGGCGGGCAGGTGCATATCCCTCTTGCCGCGGCGGCGGATGCAGGACTGCAGTTGTCCTCTTCCGATCGCGGCATGCTCGACGGCAAGGACGGGATCGCGGCGCAGCAGGCCATGCGCATCCTCGTCGCCATGGCGAGCCAGCAAGGAGCGACCGAACTCCTCGATGTGACGCGGGCTCATGTCGATGGCTGCATCTATGCCGGCCCGGCCAATCTGGTCTTCGCCGCGAAGATGGAGGAGCTGGGCGCACGCGTCCGCATCCCGACGACGATGAACGCGATCTCCGTCGACCATGCGAACTGGCGCCGCCAGGGCGTTGCGCCCGAATTCGGCGAACCGGCGGCGCGCCTCGCCGAGACCTATGTCCGCATGGGCTGCCAGGCGAGCTTCACCTGCGCGCCCTATACGCTGCGGGAGCCGCCACGCTTCGGCGAGCCGATCGGCTGGTCGGAATCGAACGCGGTGATCTTCGCCAATTCCGTGCTTGGCGCCCGGACCGCCAAGCATCCGGACTTCCTGGACTTCTGCATCGCCGTCACCGGCCGCGCGCCGCTCGCTGGCGCCTTTCTCGACGAGGGGCGCCGGGCGCGCCGTACCGTACGGGTCGAGTTGCCGGAGGGGGCGGACAGCGCGGCCTGGCCCTTGATCGGCTACCTTGCTGGCCTGGCTTCGCCTGACCGGATCCCGTTGATCAAGGGCCTGGCGAAGACGCAACCGACGCGGGACGATCTCAAGGCACTCTGCGCCGCCTTCGGCACGACCTCGGCGGCGGCGATGCTCCATATCGAAGGCATCACGCCGGAAGCGGACAGCCTCGGCGGGGTCCCCGAGGACGAAGTCGTCATCACCCGCGAGGACCTCGCCGCGGGCTGGCGCAAGCTGAGCGAGGGGCCGGCGGATGTCGATCTTGTCGCCATCGGCAGCCCGCATGCCTCGCTGGATGAATGCCGGGCCGTTGCGGAGCGCCTCGATGGCCGTCCTGTCGGGACTGCAATCGCCGTCATTATCACGGCCGGGCGGGAGGTCGTCGCCGCGGCTGAAGTCGATGGCACACTGGCCAGGCTTGCGCGGAGCGGCGTCGCGATCATCCCCGATCTCTGCTGGTGCTCGATCACCCGCCCGGTCTTCCCAGAGCAGGCTAAGGTGGTCCTGACCAATTCCGGCAAATACGCTCATTACGGGCCGGGGCTCTCCGGCTGCGCCGTCAGGCTGGGGACGCTCGACGACTGCATCGAGGCGGCCTTGACGGGGGCCGCTCCCGCGCGGCTCCCCGCCTGGCTCTCCTAGCTGCTTCGGCGAACAGGCTTGACGGTGCGGCGCGGCCTTATAGGGTGGCCGCGATCGAGGTTCTCCGGATCGCATCCGGAGCTAAGAGGGAATTCGGTGAGGCGTATTCCGCCAAAGCCGAGGCTGCCCCCGCAACTGTAAGCGGCGAGCTCTCCGTCCATCGTCCACTGGCGCCGACAGCGCTGGGAAGGCCGGGCGGGATCGGCATCGACCCGCGAGCCAGGAGACCTGCCCCGGTCGTCGAAGACGTCTTTCGGACGGGGTGTTCCGGAGCTGTGTGTCGATGGTGGCGCTGCCCTCCATCCATCCACGCCCCTGCGCAGTTCCCCGCCTGCCATCTCGGGGAGCGATGAGACCCATGGTCATGAACACCGTCTGCACCGTTGCGCAGAGCTTGACGGCTGCGCGCCGACCCTTCTATCAGAAATGCAACACTGTTACATTCAAGGCTTCCGCTGTGCCGGCCATTCGCCATGTCACCCGTTTGTTGCAAGGTGCCGCCGCGGCGCTCCTCGGCACTCTGTTCGCAGGGTCGGCCTTCGCTGCGCCGACGCAATATCCGTTGACCCTCGAGAATTGTCGGGAGAGTGTGACCTTCGCCGCGCCGCCCAAGCGCGTCGTGGCGATCGGCCAGACGCAGACCGAGATCCTCTATGCGCTTGGCCTAGGTGACCGCGTCGTCGGCACCGCCGTCTGGTTCTCGCCGGTCGCCAAGCCCTATGAGGCGGTGAATGCCAAGGTGAAGCGCCTCGCCGACAACGATCCGAGCTTCGAGGCGGTGCTGGCCCAGGAGCCCGACCTCGTCACCGCTATGTTCGAATGGCATGTCGGACCCAACGGCATCGTCGGCAAGCGCGCCCAGTTCGCTGGGGTCAAGGTGCCGACTTACGTCTCGCCGGCCGATTGCGTCGGCAAGGACAATTCCGGCGCCGGCGATGGCGTACGCACGCAGATGTTCACGATGGAGCTGGTCTATCGCAACATCCGCGAGTTCGGGCAGATCTTCGATGTCTCCGACCGGGCTGAAGCCCTTGTCGCTGAACTGAAGGCACGCGAGGACAAGGCGGTCGCGGCCGTCGCCAGCCTCAAGGCCAGGGACGTGCCGGTCGTGGTCTGGTTCTCCAGCCGGGACATCAAGGGCGACGGCTTCATGGCCGGCAAGAACGGCGTGCCGGCCTATATCCTTTCGAAGCTCGGCGCCCGCAACATCATCACCACCAATGAGGAATGGCCGCTGGTCGGCTGGGAGAGCATCGCCGGCGCCAACCCCGCGGTGATCGTCGCGGTGAAGATGGATCGCCGCCGCTTCCCGGCCGACGACATCGAGAAGAAGCTCGATTTTCTCAAGACCGATCCGGTCGCCAGCAAGCTCGATGCGGTGAGGAACCAGCGCATCGTGATCCTGGATGTCGGCGCGACCCGGGCCGGGCTCGATACGGTCGACGGCATCGAGGCGCTCGCCAAGGCGATCTCCGGCTTCGGCCTCTCCCCTTGAGCCACGCTGCCCATGGCCCGAACTGGCCCGCGCGGATCGTCATCGCGGTTGCCTCGCTCGCTGCGCTGACCATCTCGCTGGCGCTGGCGGTGACGATCGGCGAGATGCGCATCCCGTTCGACACGGCGCTGCGGGCGCTCGGCAACGGGCTGTTCAGCCTCGACTTTCCCGTCAGCGCGATCCAGCAGGGCGTGATCTTCGACTACCGCCTGAGCCGGGCGCTGATGGCAGGCCTCTGTGGCGGGGCGCTGGCACTCTCCGGAGCGATCCTGCAGGCGCTGCTGCGCAATCCGCTGGCCGAGCCTTACGTGCTCGGCATTTCCGCCGGCGCCTCGACCGGCGCCGTCGCGGTGCTGATCCTCGGCGTCGGCATCGGCGGCACGGCGCTGAGCGTCTCGGCCGGCGCCTTCATCGGCTCCTGCGCTGCACTCACCGTGGTCGCGCTGCTGGCGACAGGGGCGGGCGGGGCGAGCGATCGCGTCATTCTTGCCGGTGTCGCGACCTCGCAGCTCTTCAATGCCGCGACCGCGACGATCGTCACGACCATGGCCAGCGCCGAGCAGGCGCGCGGTGTGATGTTCTGGCTTCTGGGCAATTTCGGCGGCGTGCGCTGGCCCGATCTCTGGATCGCCGCGCCGGTCGCCTTTATCGGCTTCGCCATCTGCATGCTGCACGCCAAGGTGCTCGATGCCTTCGCCTTCGGTGTCGATGCCGCCGCCTCGCTCGGCGTCGCCGTGACGAGGGTGAAGGTCGTGCTCCTCGCCACGACGGCAGTGATGACCGCGGTGATGGTCTCGATCGTCGGCACGGTCGGCTTCGTCGGTTTGATCATTCCCCATGCCGCCCGCTTCCTCGTCGGCTCCGGCCATGCCCGCCTGCTGCCGGCCTGCCTCGTCGTGGGCGCGATCTTCATGATCCTTGCGGACATCCTCTCGCGCGTGCTGATCCCGCAGCAGATCCTGCCGATCGGGGTGGTGACAGCGCTGTTCGGCGCGCCGGTCTTCGCGCTGATCCTCTACCGTGCGAGGCGGCCGGCATGACGCTCGCGGCCCGTGAGGTACGCTGGGGCGCCGCCGGCAAGATGATCGTCGACGGCGTGACGCTGCAGGCGGCGCCCGGCCGCGTGCTCGGGCTGATCGGCCCGAACGGCTCGGGCAAGTCGAGCCTGCTCAGGCTG
This sequence comes from Allobosea sp. FBZP-16, assembly GCF_002831785.1. Taxonomy (NCBI): domain Bacteria; kingdom Pseudomonadati; phylum Pseudomonadota; class Alphaproteobacteria; order Hyphomicrobiales; family Alloboseaceae; genus Allobosea; species Allobosea sp. FBZP-16. Next base: position 17,454 of record NZ_LNCQ01000023.1, read on the forward strand.
CTCTGCCGGCTGCGCAATGTCGCGAGCGGCGTCGTCACGCTCGACGAGCGCGATATCGCCGCCGTGCCCCGGCGCGAGCTCGCCCGCCGCCTCGCCTTTGTCGAGCAGCAGGCGACGACCGAGATCCAGCTCTCCGTCTGCGACGTTGTCCGGCTCGGCCGCACGCCGCATCGCGCCGCACTGGCCTCCTGGAACGACGCCGACGAGGCGGCGGTGAACGAGGCGCTGGCGCGGGTCGGGCTGACCGAGCGGCACGACCAGTTCTGGCACACCCTGTCGGGCGGCGAGCGCCAGCGGGTCCATATCGCCCGCGCGCTGGCGCAGGAACCGAGCGAGCTCATCCTCGACGAGCCGACCAACCATCTCGACATCCAGCACCAGCTTTCGATCCTGAGCCTGGTCCGCCGCCTCGGCATCACCTGCATCATGGCGCTGCACGACCTCAACCTCGCGGCGATGTTCTGCGACGAGATCGCATTGCTGCATGAGGGGCGGCTGCAGGCGGCGGGGGCGCCGGACAAGGTTCTGACCGCCGAGGCGATCCAGCGCATCTTCGGCGTCGCCGTTTCGATCCGCGAGGGAGCGTCGGGGCGCCGGCACATCGAATATCTGATCGAACCGGAACGGAGGCAGTCATGAAAGCGGCCGAGGCGCAGGCAGAGGTTTCCGACTACTGGACCCGGCGCGCGCCGGCCTTCGACGGCGTCGCCTCGCATGTCGCGCAGGCTACGCTATGGCGTGACGTGCTCGCGGCCGCCTTCGAAGCGCACGGCGTAAAGGATGTCGTCGATCTCGGCACCGGGACCGGCGCCTGTGCGCTGATCGCCGCATCGCTCGGACACCGCGTGCGGGCCTGCGACGGCTCGGAGGGCATGCTTGCCGTGGCCCGGCAGGCTGCGGCGGCAGCCGGGCTCGAGGTCGCTTTCGAACCTGCCCTGATCGAGGAGGCCTCGTTCGAGCCGGGCTCGGCCGACATCGTGACGCTGCGCAATGTGCTCTGGACGCTGCCAGATCCGATGGCGGCCCTGCGCAAGGCTCACCTCCTCCTGCGCCGGGGCGGGGTGGTCTTCGTCTCGGACGGGCTCTGGTCGATCGCGCCGCAATATCGCTCGACCTATCCCGAAACGCTCGCCGCGAGCCTGCCGCGCCATGACGGGCTGACCGAGGATGAAGCGCGCACGATGCTGAGCGAAGCCGGTTTCGGCGCGGCCCGAAGCTGGCAGCATCTGTTCCCGGCCTCGCCCTATCCCGGCGACGTGCCGATGTTCGTGCTGACGGCGAGGAAGGGCTGACGCTCGCCGTCGGCAGCCTCGAGCACCAGGCTATCGTCCGGCCTTGGCGGCCATAGGCATGCGGTCCCGCGCCATCTCCCACCTTCGGCCTACTCGCCTCATCCCGAGTTTTGAATGATTATACATGTAAACTATTGTAATTGCTTGTATTTTTGATCTCGGCTAGGCTGGTCGCGTATTCGCCGCAGCTTATCGTTCCGAGCCATTTTCATGAACAGCCAGCCACTCTTTTCAGCCCTGACCGGTCCCGGATGCCTCGATCGGGTCCGTAGCCTGCCTCATCCGGCGGCGATGCAACCGGCGAGGACGATGGCCAGCGCGGCGGTCTTCAAGGGCGAGACGGAGATCGGCATCGAGCATCGCGGCGAGCTCTATCGTCTCAGGATCACGCGGCAGGGAAAGCTGATCCTGACCAAATGACGGCTGTCCTCGGGGCACCGCCGCAGATCGCATTGTCGCAGATCACCTGGCCGCCCCGCGCGGCCGCAAAGGCTCGATGCGGCCCTGTCGCGAACGGGCCGCCAACCGCAAGGAATCCAGACCATGACCCATGCCGCTGAAACAGGCGTGCCGGATGGGCGCTTGCCGAAGCGCCAGCGTCACAAGGTGGCTCTGCGCCGCCTCGACGTCCTGCGCGTGACCGATCTCAGCCTGTCGATGCGCCGGGTGACGCTCGGCGGCCCTGAGCTCGAAGGCTTTGTCAGCCTCGGTTTCGACGACCATGTGAAGATGTTCTTCGCAGCGCCCGGCGAAACGCAACCGGTCCTGCCAATCGTCGGTCCGGACGGGCTCGCCTTCCCCGAGAGCGGCCCGCGGCCGCTGGCGCGCGACTTCACGCCGCGGCGCCATGATCCGCAGGCGGGAGAGATCGATATCGACTTCGCCCTGCTGCATGACGGGCCGGCCAGCAATTGGGCGGCGCAGGTCAAGCCCGGTGATGCCGCCTGGATCGCCGGCCCGCGCGGTTCCTTCGTCGTCCCCTTCGGTTTCGACTGGCACCTGCTGGTCGCCGACGAGACCGGGCTGCCTGCTCTGGCGCGGCGCCTGGAGGAGCTGCCGCCGGGCAGCCGAGCGCTCGCTTTGGTCGAGGTCGGTAGAGCGGAGGACGAACTGCCCCTGCATCGGTCCGACGGCATCGAGGTGATCTGGGTTCATCGTGCCGCCGGGGCGCAACCGGGTGCGGCGCTGCTCGCTGCCTTGCCAGCCCTGGCTTTCCCCGATGGCGACTACTTCGCCTGGCTCGCCTGTGAATCCAGCGCCGCCAAGCAGTTGCGCAGCGTCCTCGTCGACGAGCGGGGCGCCAATCGCAAATGGGTCCGCGCCCATGGCTACTGGCGCCGCGGCGCCATCGCCGTCCACGACGATTTCGACGAGTGAGGCGGCCGTCCCGCCATCCATCGACATCTGCCGAAGCCCAGAGGAGACCAGCAATGGCTGCCGACTTCGACCATGTGCTGACGCGCGAGGAGCAGCGGCGGCTCGACGCTGCCTTCCAGACGCTCTCGGGGAGAGCGACGCGAAGCGAGGCTGCAGCACCGGTCCCGACCGAATACGAGGAACATGTCTGGCTGGCGCAGCAGCAGGTGCCCGACGCCGTGCTCAAGCATGTCGTGGCGTGCCGGCTGACTGGCGAGCCCGATCTGGCGCGCCTCGTCGGTGCGATCCGCGATGTCGTGCGCGCCTGGCCTGGCCTGAACGCCCGTTTCCGCTTCGGCGAGGATGGCGAACTGCACAAGCGTTTCGCCGGAGAAGAAGGCCGCACCGTCAGCCTGATCCGGGCCGATACGTTGGAGCAGGCGACCGCAGCGATCCTCGATCGGCAGGCGGCAAGCTGGGACAGCGATCGCCAGCCGCCTTTCGAGGCGCTTGTGATCAGCTGCCCGCAGGAGACCGTTCTTGCGCTGGTCCTGCACCGCGTCCTCGATGCGATGCACCCAGCTGCCGAGCTTCTGCAGGCGCTTGGCAAGGCCTATGCGGGAGAGCCGATCCTGCCCGCCTCCATGATGGAGCGGGATCCCGGCATGCCGCTGCTCGCAGCCGGTGAAGCCTCTACGATGCTGCCTGGCTGGATGCGCCGGACCGGGATCGCAGCCTCGGAGATCGTCGATTTCGCTACGATCCGTGTTGCGAGGCCCGAAGGGGCTCTGGCCGGCCGATACGGCGCCATGATCGGGCCGGAAGCCCTGAACGGCCTCGCACCGGATGCGTCGGATCAGGCGGCTCTCGACCATCTCGCCGCGCTCTTCGCCCGCTACCTCTCCGCTCTGTCCGGCAAACGCGAGATCGACCTGCTGATCCCGGCCGGGTGGCGCGCGCAGGTCGGCGACCCCCCATCATCCGTCACCGGCGGAGACGCTGTCGTCCTGACGGTGGACGGACAGGCGCCGGCGGAGATCATCGTTCGTGCGATTCAGGACCGGCTCGGCCGGACGGCGAACGCTGCTGTATCGCCGACGCGTCGCACGGCTACGGCTGTGCGGCCGATACTGTTCGTCAGCTGGCTCGGCGATCCCGCAGGCTGCTTAAGGATTCCCGGCGTATCGATCGAACGGTTGCCGCTGCCGACCCTGGAGACGCGCCCCGATCTCGCCTTCGCCGTCGGGCGCGGCGGGCAGGGCGCCGTCGCGGTCGAACTCGTCACGGGGCAGGCGCTGTCGCCGTGGATCGGCCCTGTTCTCCTGGAGCGCTTCCTGGCCTGGCTGACGGAAGGGGAGGCTGCCTTGCCTGTTGTCTCGTCTGCCCCCGTCGAACTGACCGGGGCCGCGCCTCCGGCATCGGCCGCCGAGCCTGTGACCGAAGCGGTGACCGCCCTCATCCTGGCCGAGTTCCGCGCCGCCCTCAACGCGCCGGAACTGGGACCTGACGACGACTTCTTCGATCATGGCGGCCATTCCCTGATCGCGACGCGCATCATCGGGCGCCTGCTCAGCCAGCACGGCATCGAGCTGCACTTCAACGACCTGTTCAGCTATCCGAGTGCCGCCGCGCTCGCGCACAGAGCCCGCCGCACCAGGCAGACGAGCCCGGAGCCGTCGCGTGCTGCGCCGATCGAGGAGGCGCCGAGCGCGCCATTGTCTCTGGCGCAGGCCTCGCTCTGGAAGGCCTATGCCGCCTTCGGCTTCAACGAGATCTTCAACCTGCCCTTCGCGCTCGATTTCCTCGAACCTGTCGACGAAGCACTCTACGGGCGCGCCTTCACCGACGTCCTCGAGCGCCATCCCGGCCTGCGCAGCCTGTTCCGGCAGGAAGGTGAGGACATGGTCCAGCAGGTCGTGCCGGCGGCCGAGCTGTCGCAGTACAAGTGGTTCTGGACGAGCGCCGAGAGCGCAGGCGTCACTCGCTACGACGAGGCACTGCACCATTTCGACCTGGCGAAGGAGCTGCCCTTCCGCCTGCGCTTCCTGATCGACCCGGCAACGGGCCGGCAGGTGCTGTCCTTCCTGTTCCATCATGTCGTGCTCGACGAATGGTCGGTCAACCTGATGATGGACGAGATCGCCTATTGCTACCGCGTGCGCGCGGCCGGCGGCATGCCGGTCTGGTCGGACGTGCCGGCGCCCTTCCACGAATTCGCCCGCCTCCAGGCCGCCGCCGGTGTCGACCAGGCGCATCTCGGCTACTGGACGCACATGTTGCGCGGGGCGCCGCTGCCGCAGCCGATCCTCCGGCGTCAGGACCGGGCCGAGCCCGCCGGTGAGGAGGCGTCCGCCGCCGGCGGCTGGGTCGAGTTCAAGCTCGACCGGGAGGCGACGGAGGGGCTCTATGCCCTCGCCAGGCAGAGCAGCGCCTCGCTGTTCAACGTGGTCTATGCCGGCATCGCCGCTTCGCTGCGCCAGCTTGGCTCGCTCCCGGAACTGGTGGTCGGCACCTCGGCTTCGGGCCGCACCGACGCCGCCTTCTTCGATACGGTCGGCTATTTCACCACCGTCGTCGCCCACCGCATCCGGTTCGCCGAGACGATGAGCCTCGGCGGGCTGGTCGGCCTGGTCAGGAACGTGATCAACGAATCGATGCCGGCGAGCGAGATCCCGATCGACCTGGTCGAGGAAGCGCTCGGCATGACACCCGGCCGCCATCTCTTCGAGGTCTTCATCCAGATCCACGCCAAGAACAAGCTGAACGGCGAGCTGGCGCTGCCGGACGGGCGCGGCATCGCCTTCCGGCAGGTCGATCCCGAGCGGCACGAGTCCATGCTCGGCCTGCATTTCGAGGTGATGGAGGAAGCCGATCTTTCCGGCGAGCGCTCGATCCGCGTGCTGATGAGCTATCGCTCCGAGCATTACGGGCCGCAGGAGGTCGAGAAGATCAGGGCGATGACCAGCGCTGTCTTCACACTGATGGGCCGGGCCGGCGGGGCGCAGGTGAAGCTGGCCGAGCTGGGCGCGCATTTGCCGGAGGGGTGAACGTCCGCCAGCGCCGCCATTGTCGTCATGGTCGGGCTTGTCCCGACGATCCACGTCTTCCTTCGCGCAGGGCCGTGTTCAAGACGTGGATGCTCGCCACGAGGGCGAGCATGACGACGTCATTATGGTCACACCAAGCCGAGCGCATCCTCTCGCAGCTCTGCCAGAAGCTCTTCAACCGGACGAGCCAGCGCCTCCGGAGCGAGAGCTCGCGCCAGGAAGGCCGGCAATTCATCGCGATGCCGCTCAAACGGCTCCCTCGCGAACATCGCCGGGTCGGCCGACATCGCAAATGACAGCTCGCTGCCGTCGTCCTCGCCACGGAAGGTCAGGTCGATGCCTTCGCCCTGCCCGCTGCCCATGATCTCCCGCGTGACCTTGCAGCCATCGAAGCTCGGGGCGCTGAACGGCAGGACATTGATCAGCGGCGAGAAAAAATAGCGGATGCCCGCGGGCATGCCGTTGTCCATCGCGATCTGCTCGATCCGATAGCGGCCATGACGGCGCTGCGTCCTCAGCGTCGCGGCGTTCTCGCGCAGGACGTCTTCGAAGCTCTCCTGTGATCCGAAGGACAGATGGAACGGCAGGATGTTGACGACCATGGCGGGCGTGTGGGCGGCGAGACTGCCCCAGCGGCTCATGAAGGGCAGCCAGAAGGCTAGTACGTCCCGTCCGTCGATCCGCTGTCGCGGCAGGTGGCGCGCAAGATAGAGCCCGGAAAGGAGCACCAACAGGTCGGGCCAGCCGATGCCGGTCTCCTGCGAGATCCGGCGCAAGCCGGCGCTCACATCCGCCGGCAGTACGCCATAGACTTCATGCGGCGCTTCGCCAGCCTGCTTGTCGCCACGATGCAGGATCGGCAGCGGCGCGTGCGCGGCGAACTCGTCCCGCCAATAGGCGCGGTCGCTCGCATGGCGGCGGCTGGCGCGATAGGCCTCCTCTTCTGCGATGAAGCTGGCGAAGGGGTGGAAGGCCGGGCCGGCGTCACTCCGTGTGAGGCGCTGCGAATAGAGCTGGCCGCAGCGCTGCTCGATCAGCGTGAAGCCATAGCCATCGAGGACGATATGGTGGGCGCGGATGTACCAGAGATAGCGTTGTTTACCGAGGTGCAGCAGCCAGGTTGCCGCGAGGCCGGCGCCGCGCAGGTCGAGCGGCGCCGCGACGTCCGCCTCCATCCGCGCTCTTGCCTCCTGCAGAGGATCGGCGATGCCCGTGAGATCGATCTGCTGCAGAATGGGCCGCAGTTGCGGATCACAGCTCTGAAGCGGTGCCTCGCGACCCGCCTCGACATGGAAGCGCACGCAGAGCGCGTCAGATTCGGCGATGGTCTGGGTGATGGCCGCGACAAGTGCCTGCCCGTCCGTGACGCCGTCGATGTCGAGGCAATGCGCGACGGTTGCGATCGGCTCGTCAGGGTGGAAGGTGAATTCCTCCCAGAAATCGAGCTGCGGCAGAGTGAGTGGCATCAGAGCGCGGCGCGAATCGGCCTGCGACATGGGAATCTCCTGTTCGGACGATGCTGGTGGCAGCTCGTTGCCTCACCGCTTCTGGTCGTGGAGCAGCAGCGCGACCTGCCCTGCATTGCGGCAGCGCAGCAGCTGATGCGGCGTCAGATCGGTGCCGAGCTCGTCGGGGATTCGGCTCGCCACGGATTTGAGGTGGGAGGACCGCAGGCCGAGGCGGACGAAATCGGTGCTGTCGTCGATCTCCGCTGAGGCGGCCTGGCCGAGCACAGCGAGGTAGAGGTCGAGAATCCTGCGGCTGCGCGAGTTGGCTAGTGGTGCAGCCGCCACCGGTTCGCGGCGCTCGGCGGCGGCAGCCAGCAACTCGCGGGCCTTGCGCCGATCGGGCTTGCCGTTGGCCGAGAGCGGCAGGGCCTCGACTTCGACGAAGCGGGTCGGGACATGTGAATCTGGCAGAGCCCGCCGGGCTAGGGCGCGCAAGTCGGTGGGGCTCGGCTTGCCCGCCTGCGCCGGCACGTAGACGACGCCGATCTCGGCCTCGCCGCGCTGCTCGGCGCCGCAATCGACTACCAGCAACTGTCGGATATCGGGATGTGCGCCGAGCTCCGCCTCGATATCGGGCAAGGAGACGCGCACGCCGCGGACCTTGACATAGCCGTCGACCCGGCTGGCGAAGAGGATGTTGCCGTCATGGCGATAGCGGCCGCGATCGCCGGTGCGGAAGGCGCGCACCGGCTTGCCGGCTTCGTCGGCGACAGTGACGAAATCGCTCTGCCCGAGGACACCATCCTGGAGATAACCCAGCGCGACATTGACGCCGGCGGTGTGGATGCGCCCGACGACCCCGGGCGGACAATGCTCGCCACGCTCGTTCAGGATGAAATAGCGATTGCCCGGCAGCGGCCTGCCATAGGGGACCTGCCCGGTGTCCTCGGGGCCGATCTCATGCCAGACGCTCCAGATCGTCGTCTCGGTCGGCCCGCCGAGCGAGACCAGCCGCAGCGCCGGATCGAGCTGGCGCAGTTCGGCGATCACGGCCGGCTTGATGTAGTCGCCGCCCTGGGCGACCAGTCTGAGCGAGCGCAGTTCCTCGCCGCGCCGGCAGGAGAGCAGCATCTCGAGGATCGCCGGCACCGAGCACCAGAGCGTGACCTTGTGCTCGGCGACGAGCCGGTTCCAGGCGATCGCATCCTTCTCTTCGCTCGGCGCCGGCTGCACCAGGGTCGCGCCCGCCGTCAGGCAGCCGAACACGTCGAAGACCGACATGTCGTGATGCAGCGGCGTCACCGAAATGAAGACGTCGCTTGCCGTCGCCTGCCAGTTCTCCAGCGTGCGACCGATCACGTTCGAGGTCGCCCGGTTCGAGAGCACGACGCATTTAGGCCGGCCGGTGGTGCCGGAGGTGTAGAGGTAATAGGCGGGGGCGTCGCTGGCCGAGAGCGCGGCGAGCGCCGGCAGCAACGCCAGTGGATCGGCCGGCGCCTTGCCTGCCAGCAGGGCCTCGGGCGTCGCCGCTTCATGCCCGGAAATCGAAGCTGCCGACACAACCAGTGCCGGGCGGCAATTGGCGAGGAGATAGTTCAGCCGTTCCGGGGGCGAGGCCGCATCGATCGGTACCCATATTGCGCCGGAGAGCGCGCAGGCGAGCGTGATCGCGGTGTGCTCGGGCCCGCGCGGCAGGCAGATCGCGACGGCATCGCCCTTGCCGACGCCGCGCTGCGGCAGCGCTGCCAGCACTTTGCCGACATCAGCGCCGAGCTCGCGATAGGAGATCCGGCGGGCGCCGGAGATCAGGGCGATCTTGTCCTTCTCTCCGGCGAAGAGATTGTCGGCGATGCGTTGCAGGAAGCGGCTGCAGGCGAACTCGTCCTCCGAGCCGTTGAGTCGGTAATGGCCGAGGTCGAGCATCTCGCCCCGAACGATCTCAAAGGCGCCCCGTTCGCAGATCGTGGCGACTTGCCGGTCGAGCGCGGCGAGGATGTCGCGCACGCTCCGCGCGTCGATCGCCTCGCGGGCGTAGTCGATCTCGACGACGAGATTGCCCTCCTCGTCGTCCCGGAAGCGGATGTCGACGGCGACCTGCGGCGTCTGGGTCAGGCCGTCATGGCGGCGGATGCCAGCCTCTGTCGCCAGCTTCGGCCAGCCGAGGCCATTGGTGACGACGACAGGCAGGGCCGGCCCGCCCGGATGGGCATTCATCAGGAGCCGGCTGATTTGGACGCCGGATTGCGAGAGGTGCTCCAGCCCCTCCAGGACATCGCCCTGCAAGGATTGCGCGCGCTCGTGGAAGCTGCCCTGCCGGGCATCCCAGTTGACGGCGATGAAGCTCGACCGATTTGCGAGCTCCGCCGAGGCGGCGGGGGCGACGGGAATCCCGACGCAGAGCGCGCCGTCGTTCAGCCAATGCGACAGGGTCTCGAGGATGACTGCCGTCACCGCCGTGTTCTTGAACAGCCGCTCCCTGGCGGCGAGACGGCAGAGCGTGGTGAAACGCTCGCGGGGAATCGCCAGGCTCGCGCGCTCGTAGCGCGAGGCGGGAAGCGCCTCCAGCGGCTTCGTCCAGGGCAGTTGCGGCGGGCCTTCCACCGGCTGGAGCTTCCGGGCCCAGTAGGCGGCATCCTCGCGCCGCTTCGCCTCGTCGGCCGGCGGCGGCAGGGCCGCAGCCTCGAGGCTCGGCGCCTCGCCGCCCAGCAGTTCGACCAGCAGCGAGGCGATGGCGCGTCCGTCGAGGATGAGCGCATCGAAGCGGGCGAACAGCACGCAGGTTGTCTGATCGGACTCACCCGCTTCCGGTTCCGGCAAGCGGAACGCCGTCACATTCCAGGGCGAGCGCGCGAGATCGAACAGGCGATGGGCATAGTCCTCACGCTGCCCGTCGATCCAGGCCAGCGCCTCTGCCTGCGGCAGGCCGCGCAGGTCGATCTCGTCATAGTTGACGGCCGGATCGGGCGAGATCCATGAAACCCGGCGCTGCGCGTCGATATGCGTGCGCAGGGCAGGGTGCCGCGCGACCATGGCAAGGAGGCGTCGTGGCAGAGCCTCGATGTCGATCGCGCCGCGATACTCGCGGAATTCCTGCATGGCGATGCCGCCCAAGGGCAGATGCCGCTCGCGGCCGAGCAGATAGGCCTGCTGCAGGTCGGTCAGCTTTGTCTCGTCCCGGCCGAAGGCTCCGCCCTGCGCGGCATCGGAAAAATCATCCCGCATCGATCGTCTCCAGGAAGATGCGCGCGATCTCGTCGGAGGCGCCGCCGGAGCGGGCGCGGACGAGACGGGCGAGGCTGCGAGGCGTCACCACCTCGTCGAAATCCGAACGCGATGGCGCGCCGATGGAGCAATAGCGGTCGAGGAAGCGGGTTATCTCGGCCTGGGCGGCCGCGTTGATTACGCTGCCCTCATGCACGACTTGACCCGGTGACAGGCGCCCGAGCAGGCGGACCAGCATGTCTTTGGTCGGGTCGGCGAGCTGGCGGGGTGGCCGTGTGTTCGGCGCGGCGTCGAGCGCTTCCTGCCGAGCCGCGACCTCGCGCAGCAGTGCGACATAGGCTTCGAAGGTCTCGCGCACCCAGGCCTCCGGCAGAGCGTCGAGACGGATGTCCCAGTTGATCAGGATGCCCCCGTCGCAGGCAGCGACCTGGGCATCGACAGCCACTTGCGGCCCCTGCGAGATCACCCAGTTCATCGGGCCGAAGACGCGCCTGACGGCTTCGCTGAAGAGCTCGCCGCCGGAGAGCCCGAGGCCGGCTGTGAAGACGACCGGCGCGGTCTGCACCGAGCCGGATAGTCGCGACAGGTCGCGCATCACGCTGACGCCCGGATAGGCGTCATGCGCAATGAGTTCGACCATCTGGCGGCCGATGTCGCGGCACAGCTCGGCCAATGTCGCTGCGGCCGCGAGATCGACGCCGAAGATCAGCACGTTCGAGAATTCGCCGACGATTCCCTCGACTTCGGAAACGAGCGGCGCGCGCCAGAAGCTCGGCACGTTCAGGCGGAAGCGGGCCTGCCCCGTCGCCCGGCCCAGCGCCGCTGCGAAGAGACCGAGCACCAGCACGGACGGCGTCACCCGCAGATCACGAGCACGTCTTTCCAGCGCGTGGCGCTCGTCGGGCGAAAGCCGGGCAGCCAGGCGCTCGCTGGCCGGTTCTGCCGAAGCATGAGCGGCTGCGGGCAGATCAGGTGCCGGGGGAAAGTCAGCGAGACGGGCGCGCCACCAGACCCGGTCGCGCTCGCGCCGTTTCGCGCCTTCTGATCCGGCACCTGCCTGGTCCAGCCAGTCGAAGAAGCCGTGAGAGGCGGGGGCTTGCGGCCAGCCGGGATGCTCGTAGAGCCGGGCGAGGTCCTCGATGACGATGCGAAAGCTGTTCGGATCGACCGCGATCATGTCGGTGTCGACATGCAGCCGGCAGGCGCCGTCAGGCAGCAGGCTGAGGCCGAATGCTGCCGCCTCGCCACGGCCGAGATCGAGCCGGCGATGGCTCCAGCTCCGGCGCTTGGCGAGCAGGCGTGCTTCCACCGCCTCCGCCGGAAGCTGCCGCATGTCCTCAATATCGAGCGGGAGTGGGCCGGCTGTCGGATCGAGATGCTGGCAGCCTTCAGCATCGACTCGCAACCGCAGCATCGGATGCAGCCGGCATAGCCCGCTGACGGCATCGCGAAGCCGCTCGGGTTCGAGGTCAGCACCGTCGAACTCGCCATAAAGATGTGCCGCCACCCCGCCGAGAGCGTCGGAAGACTGGCGGCCAACCCAATAGGCCGCCTGCATGGGCGTCAATTGTCTTGTGTTCATAGCATTTGTTTTGAAGTTCTATAATCGATTACGAGAAATCGTTTTCGGTTGACATTGCTTCTTACGAAAGCAAGAAGCTGTCAATGCTTGTAATCAGCATCACGAATGAAGCCTCTTTAGAAGTAGAGTAACTTCAATGCTGGAAAGTTTAGCCTTGAAACAAAATCGTAACTTCGAATTTGGTGCTTTATTCGCATCAAATGGCCGAGAGTTGTTGTCATCGGGAATCCATGAATGGATCTCCGTGCCGGCCCGCGGTGGGCAGGATCGCGGACAGGGCCTGCACGCGGCAGTTGAAGCTGCTTTCGAGCGGGCGAGGCGGGCCGGGCAGGCCAATCCGATCCTCGTCGGCGCCATCCCGTTCGATGTGCGCGAGCCCTCCTGCCTCTATGTCCCGGCGGCCTATGAATGGCGCGAACAGGCGGCCGTGGCGGAAGTTGTGGGCGAGCCTTCTGGCGTTCCCGACCTGCTCGACCAACGCAGCCTTCCGGACGAGGACGGTTTCAAGAAGGCGGTCGAGCACGCCATCGTCAATTTCCGTCATAGCGATGTCCTCAAGGCGGTGCTGTCGGTGATCCGCGAACTGCGCTTCGCCGAAAGCATGGATGTCGGCCGGCTGCTCGCCGGCCTGCGCGCGCAGAACAACCAGGGCTATCTGTTCAGGATCCCCCTGCCCGACGAGGGCGAGCTGGTCGGGGTCAGCCCCGAGCTGCTGATCCGCAAGGAGGGCGGCCGGATCGTCTCGAACCCGCTGGCGGGCTCGGCCAAGCGGCAGCCCGATCCGCAGGCCGACCGCGCCGCGGCGGAGCAATTGGAGCGCTCGCAGAAGGACCAGTACGAGCACCGGCTGGTGATCGAGAACATTCGCTCGATCCTGGCGCCGCTCTGCGCCAGGCTCGATGTTCCTGCCGCCCCCTCGCTGATGAGCACGGCCGCGATGTGGCATCTCTCGACGCGGATCGAGGGCGCGCTGAAGGACGCGGCGATGACCGCGCTCCAGCTCGCCTGCATCATCCATCCGACGCCGGCGGTCTGCGGCTTCCCGACCGAGAGCGCCCATAAGCTGATCCGCTATGTCGAGCCGTTCGAGCGCGGTTTGTTCACCGGCCTGGTCGGCTGGTGCGATGCGCAGGGCAACGGCGAATGGGCGATCACCATCCGCTGCGGCATCGCCCGGCACGATACGCTGCGGCTCTTCGCCGGCGCGGGCATCGTCGAGGCCTCCAATCCCGCCTCCGAATGGGAGGAGGTGCAGGCCAAGCTCGGCACCATGCTCAGCGCCTGCGGCCTCGCCGCCTGACATCGAAGGACCATGGCATGACCATCGACTTCCAGCGCTGGCCGGCGGATTTCGCCGCGCGCTATCGCGCACGAGGCTACTGGCTCGACCGGCCCCTGACGCGCAGCCTCGACACCCAGCGGCAGGAGCGCCCCGACGCGATCGCGATCATCTGCGGTGACAGGCAGATCAGCTATGCCGAGCTCGACCGGAAAGCCTCGAACCTGGCCTTCCGATTGGGCGAAGCCGGACTCGGGCAAGGCGATACGGCGCTCGTGCAGCTGCCGAACTGTGCCGAGTTCTACATCGTCTTCTTCGCGCTGCTGAAGATCGGTGTCGCCCCGGTCAATGCGCTCTTTAGCCATCGCAAGCTGGAGATGAGCTCCTATGCCCAGCAGATCGAGCCGCGGCTGGTGATCGGAGCACGGTCGCATGAGCTCTTCGCCGATGACGACTTCACGACCGAGCTGAGGACGCTCTCGCCGCGTCTGTCGCTGGTGCTGCTGCTCGGTGGCAATCGCGCCTACAACGACCTGGAGCGCTGGCTCACCTCCGAGACCAGCGCCGCCCCGGCCGGCTCGCCATCGCCGGCGGACGAGGTCGCCTTCTTCCAGCTCTCGGGCGGCAGCACCGGCACGCCGAAGCTGATCCCGCGCACCCATAACGACTATGACTACAGCGTCCGGGCGAGCGCCGAGATCTGCGGGCTGTCGCCGCAGACGCGGTTCCTCTGTGCGCTGCCGGCCGGGCACAATTTCCTGCTCTCGTCCCCAGGCGCGCTCGGCGTCTTCCATGCCGGCGGCTGCGTCGTGCTGGCGGCGAGCCCCGAGCCGCTCGTCTGCTTTGCTTTGATCGAGCAGCACCAGGTCGACATGGTCGCGCTGGTGCCGACGGCGGTGGCGCTCTGGCTGGAGGCGGCGGGGAGAGAGAAGCCGAAGCTCGACTCGCTCAGGTTGATGCAGGTGGGCGGCGCCAGCTTCGCCGAGGCGCTGGCGCGGCAGGTGCCCGGGGTATTCGGCTGCGCGCTGCAGCAGGTCTTCGGCATGGCCGAGGGGCTGGTGAACTACACCCGCTTCGGCGATGACGACGAGATCGTCTTCACCACCCAGGGGCGGCCGATCAGCCCCGATGACGAGATCAAGATCGTCGACGAGGACGGCGACCCCGTCCCGGAGGGAGAGAGCGGCGAGCTGGCGACGCGCGGTCCCTACACCTTCCGCGGCTATTACCGCGCGCCCGAGCACAGTGCCAAGGTTTTCGACGCGGACGGGTTCTACTACTCCGGCGACGTCGTCCAGCGTGTTCGCGGCGGTAATCTGCGCGTGGTCGGCCGGGTCAAGGACCAGATCAATCGCGGCGGCGAGAAGGTCGCGGCCGAGGAGATAGAGAATCTCCTGCTGCGCCATCCCGAGGTGACGCATGCGGCGCTCGTCGCCATGCAGGACGCGCTGCTCGGCGAGAAGAGCTGCGCATTCATCGTCGCCCGCGACGCGGCCCTGCGCGGGCCGGTTCTGAGGCGCCACCTGCTGGAGCTCGGCGTCGCCGAATACAAGCTGCCGGACCGCGTCCGCTTCATCGAGACGATGCCGCTCACCCCGGTCGGCAAGATCGACAAGAAGCGCCTGCGCGCCGAGCTCGCCTGATCCTCCTCATCCAGTTCACGAGAGGTTCCATGACCATTCCGCAGATCACCGACTATTCGATGCCGGCGGCGAGCGCCTTTCCGGCCAACCGCACGCAATGGCGGCCCGATCCCAAGCGCGCCGTGCTGCTGATCCACGACATGCAGCGCTATTTCCTGCGCTTCTACGATGCGAAGGGCGCGCTGCTGCCGCAGCTGATCGGCAATCTGGTACGCGTGCGCGACTGGGCGCGGGCCAATGGCGTGCCGGTCGTCTACACCGCCCAGCCGCATGAGCAGCCGCAAGGAGACCGCGCTCTGCTCAACGACATGTGGGGGCCGGGTCTTACCGTCGCCGCGCCCGATCTGCAGGAGGTCGTCGCCGAGTTGACGCCAGGCCCGGACGATATCGTCCTCACCAAATGGCGCTACAGCGCCTTCAAGCGCTCCGACCTGCTGGAGCGGATGCGCGGGCTTGGCCGCGATCAGCTCGTGATCGGCGGCGTCTACGCCCATATCGGCTGCATGGTGACGGCCGTCGACGCGTTCATGAGCGACATCCAGCCCTTCCTGGTCGGCGACGCCGTCGCCGATTTCTCCGAGGCCGAGCATCTGATGGCGCTGCGCTATGTCGCGACGCGCTGCGGCGCACTGGTTTCGACCGACAGTCTTGCGGGCGTGGCGGAGCGTCCGCAGGCGACGCGCGAATGGCTGCAGGCGCGCGTGCTCGAACTGGTCGAGGACGAGACCGAGCTCGACCCCGACGAGAACCTGATCTTCTACGGGCTCGATTCGGTGCAGGTCATGGTGCTCGCCAGCGAGCTGAAGGAGCGCGGCGTCATCGTCGGCTTCGACGATCTCGCCCGGGTGCCGACGCTGAACGGCTGGTGGTCGCTGATCGAGCA
Source organism: Allobosea sp. FBZP-16 (assembly GCF_002831785.1). NCBI lineage: Bacteria > Pseudomonadati > Pseudomonadota > Alphaproteobacteria > Hyphomicrobiales > Alloboseaceae > Allobosea > Allobosea sp. FBZP-16. Next base: position 33,206 of record NZ_LNCQ01000023.1, read on the forward strand.
GCGCCGCCTGGCGGCCTGAGCCGGGTGCTGGTGGAGAGCTGGCCAAAGCTGCTCCATCCCTGGCAGGACGAGCCCATCGACTATCGCTGCGCCGCGATGCGGTTCTCGCGCGAGCCCGGTCAGGCAGCCCCCGGCATCGTCCTGCCGGATCGTATCGCGCGGGCCGCGCCCCGGCGCCGAGCCGAATGGCTGGCGGGCCGGCGCTGCGCCAGCGAGGCCCTGCGGTTGCTGACCGGGCAGGGCGCCTGTCCCGGCATGGCGTCCGATCGCTCGCCGCTCTGGCCTGACGGTATCGTCGGCTCGATCTCGCATAGCGGCGATGTCGCGATCGCCATCGCCGCGCGCGCCGGCGCCTGCCGCGGCATCGGCGTCGACATCGAGCGGCTCATGGACGGGCAGGGGGCGAGCGAGGTCGCATCCGAGGCACTGACGCCCCGGGAACGCCGTCGTCTCGGGAATGACCCCTTCTCGGTGACGCTCGCCTTCTCGGCCAAGGAGAGCCTGTTCAAGGCGCTGCATCCACTGCTGCGCCGCCCGATGTCTTTCCAGCTCTCCGAACTGGTGGCTTGGAACGGGCAGGGCACGGCGCGCCTGCGCCTCGTCGAGGGGTTGTCGTCGGAGTTTCCGGCCGGTCGCGAGATCGAAGTCCGCTTCGCGCGCTTCGGCGACCTGCTGCTGACGCGCGTGCTGATCCCGGCTTGACGGAGTCGGCGTGCCACCTGCCTCAGCGTGGGTGGCGGAATTCCAGGATCTGGAATGGTGAGGCGGTCGGCGTGACCGAGGCGGTCTCGAAGCCGCTTGCGGCCAGCAACTGCGAGAACTCGCCGGCGCTGCGCTCCTGCCCGCCCATCAGCACCATCATCAGCAGGTCCTGCGAGGTCTCGTTCGGCCTGCCGCGGGCGGGATCGACCATGATGTCGACCACGATGAAGCGCTCCGGCCCCTGGGTCGCGGCTTTCGCGTTGGCGAGGATGCGGCCGGCGGCCTTGTCGTCGAAGTCGTGCAGGATCCGGCTGAAGACATAGGCGTCGCCGCCGGACGGGATCTCGTCGAAGAACGAGCCGTGCTCCACCCGGGCGCGCCCCGCCTGCACCAGCTCGGCGAAGTGCGGATTGAGCGCCTCGGTCGCCCGCGGCAGCTCATAGAGCACGCCGCTGGTGCCAGGGTTGCGGCGGAGCAATTCGGCCAGCAGCGAACCGTCGCCGCCGCCGACATCGACGATCGTCTCGCCGGCCGAGAACTGGATGTGGCGCACCGCGACGCCGATCAGCGCCGTCGCGATCGCGCGCATCTGGATGTCGAAGCGCCCCTGCGCCGCCTCGTCCTGCCCGAGCCAGCTGAAGAACGGGCTGCCATGGGCGAGCTCGAACGCAGGCGTGCCGCTTTTGATCTGCTCGCCGAGCCGCTCCCAGGCGCGGCCGTGCAGCGGATCGAGCTCGAAGCGGACCCAGGGCACCAGCGAATGGGGATGGCCGGGAACGAGGGCGCGCGTCGTCGGCATGGCGATGTAGCGGCCTGCATCGTCGCGACCGATGATCTCTTCGTTGACGAGATGGCCGAGCAGCCTTGCCAGCAGCTCGGCCTTGCCGCCGATGCGTTCGGCGAGCTCGCCGGCGGTCCGAGGCCCCTCCTGCAGCGCAGCGGGGATGCCGAGCTCGACCGCGGTGCGGATGCAATGGGAGGTGCGATAGGCGGCGATCTGCTGGAGCAGGCGCAAAGGCGGGGCGGGCGGTGGCGCGGCCGGGCGCGACAGGTCGTTCATGCGAACCTCTTTGCGGGACGGTGGGTGCGGGCACGGTGGCGGCGGGCGCAATCGCTCGCCGCCCGCGCCGTCTTGTCAGGCCCGCCAAGAGCGCTCGTTCAGAACGTGCCCTTGATGCCGGCGCCGAACATGCGCGGCTCGGTCATGCTCGCCTCGGTGCCGCCGATGCCGCGATTCTGCTGCATATAGGTCGGCTTGCGCTCGTCGAAGATGTTCTTGACGTAGCCATAGACCTGCAGATTGTCCGTGATCTGATAGCTCGCGCGCATGTCGGCGATCGTATAGGGCTTGATCAGATAGAGGCGCGTATTGGCGACGTCGGAATAATAGCCGTCTGTGTGGCGGAGCTGGGCGGTGAGGTTGAGCTTGCTGGTGACGTCCCAGCTCACGCCGAAGCTCAGCATGTAGCCCGGGGATTTCGCGAATTCGTTGCCCTTGTAGCCGGCATTGGCGGAGATCTTGTCGATCTCGGTGCGCAGCAGGCCGGCACCGGCCTTCAGCGTCAGGTTGTCGAGCAGGCGGTAATCGGCGTTGACCTCGAGCCCGTAGGCATGGGCCTTCTCGGCATTGATCGCATAGGACTGCACCACGCCCGTCGTGAGCACGACCGGGATGAAGTACTGGGCGTTCTGGAAGTCGGTGTAGAACAGGTTTCCGCTGACGTTCAGCCGGTTGTTCAGCAGGCTGGCGCGGGTGAACAGCTCATAATTCCACGACGTCTCTTCCTGGAACGGCTGCCACCGGCCGGCGGTGAGGTTGAGCGAGACGCCGCCGGGATTGTAGCCGCGATTGACCAGCGCACCGACGGTCCAGTCCGGCGTCACCGCATAGGCGATCGAGGCCTTGGGCAGCACGGCCTGGAAGGTCTTGTCGAAATTGACGCCTTGCGCAGCAAAGACCGTGCGGCCGACACGCTCGATCTGGTCCTGCTGGAAGCGCAGCGAGCCGGTGAAGGTCCAGCGATCGGTCAGGCGATAGCTGGCCTCGCCGAAGATGCCGAGATTGCGCTTGGTGTCGTCGAAGGTCGACCGGCCGGTGAGATAGAGCAGCTCGTCCGTCTTGGTGTGGGCATAGTAGACCCCGGCGACGCCACTGATGACATCGCTCTGCTCGCCATAGTTCAGCCGGAGCTCGTTCGAGATGTTCCGCTGGGTGATATAGGCGTCGCCATTGCCGAGCAGGCCGGTCTTGCGGCTCACCGAGAGGTCGGTGAACTGCGTCTGGTTGGACAGCTTGAGGCGGTTGCCGAAATCATAGCTGAGGTCGAGGACGCCGGTGTTGCTGTTCTGCTTGAAGCTCGGCATCGTCGTGGTGACGTGCTTCAGCCGGTCGAACGGAGCCGACGCCGCCTCCTGGCTCGGCCGGTTGCTCTCGTTGCGCGAATAGGTGAGCTTCGCCTCGAAGCCGGGCAACTCGCTCGGGCGCCAGAGCAGCTTGGCCCGCAGGTTCAGGTTCCGGAAATCCTGGTCGGCATAGCGCGTCTGGAAGTTCGGACTGATATAGTCGATGAAGGTGTCGCGGCCGGAATAGTCGAGCGTGATGCGCCCGGCGAGCTGGTCCTTGATGATCGGTCCCGACAGCATCAGCGCGGCGCGCCGCGTCGCATAGCTCCCGAACTCGGTCAGGAAGGCTGCTTCGCGGGTAAAGGTCGGGTCCTTGGTGTTGACGATGATCGCGCCGGCGATCGCGTTGGCGCCCTGCGAGGTCGTCTGCGGCCCGCGGAAGACCTCGATGCTCTTGACGTCCCAGGGCGACGTCGCGCCGAAATAGAACTCGTTGTAGCTGAGGTAGTGGCCGTCGACATTGATGGTCGCGCGCGGCACCGTGCCGCCCCAGAACGAGTTCTGGCCGGTGAGCGGGCCTTGCGTGTCCAGGCCGCGGATGATCGGTGCGCTGACGGTATCGCTATAGGTGACGTTGGGCGTGCCGACCAGGATCTCGGAGACGGTTGCGTTTCCGGTATTCGCCCGGGCGATGTCCTTGTCGGTGATGACCGAAACCGACGACGCCGTGTCCTTCAGATCGCGCTCGACCTTCTCGCCGGTGACCGTGATCGCATCGAGCTCGATCGTCCCGGCGGTCGGGGCCGGATTGCTCTGCGCGAAGGCTGGCGTCGCAGCAGCGACGGCGATGAGCGATGCGAAGCTCACGCTGCGCATCAGGACAAGCTTGGACGACATGAGGTTCCCCACCACCCGATCAAATCTCGCTGGCTGGGGACGAGGCCGTGGCTCGCGAGGTCACACTGAATGATCCTACAGTGTGGGATGCATTCCGCATGTCAACATGAAGCGAGCAAAGGATCGCCGTATTGCCGTCCCGCTGTGCTTTTCCGGTCGCAGTTCTCGGGCTGCGCCGCGCGGTGTTTGGAAGCGCTCGAATGAGGCGGTGCTTGTCGCCGGCAGGCTCCCGGTGTCACAAAGCGCGGGCCGGCATCTGCCGCGCTTTCCTGCCGCGATTCGCATGACCAGCCTCAGCACCAAACGCTCGCCGACGATCCAGTCGGTCTCGATCGCCGCCCGCTTCCTCGACATCCTGGCCAAGGCGGACGGGCCCTTGGTGCTGGGCGAGATCGCCCGGCGGGCGCGCACCGGTTCGTCCACCGCCCATCGCTACATGCAGAGCCTGGTGCGGGAGGGGCTGGCGGCGCAGGACGACGTCACAGGCCATTACGATCTCGGCCCGGTCGCCCTCAGCATCGGGGTGCGCGCACTTCGGCGCATCGATGCGGTCGAGGTCGCGGCCCGGGCGATGAAGAGGCTGGCGTCCGCTATCGCCGCCAGCTGCGGCGTGGCGATCTGGACAGAGCGGGGGCCGACCATCGTGCGCTGGTACCGCAACACCGATTTCGCGCTCAGCACGGTGACGCTGGGCGACGTCCTGCCTGTCGACAACACCGCCTGCGGCTTCGTCTTCCAGGCGCATCTGCCGAAGGAGGCGATCGCCGCCGCGCGCAAGCTGCAGCCGGCCTCCTTCCGCGGCAGCCGCCCGCCGGCCGAGATGCTCGACGCCGTCCGGCGCGACGGGGGCGCGGAACTGAACGAACACCTGTTTTCGCTGCTGACCGGCAAGGCCGCACCGGTCTTCAACGCGCTCGGCGAGATCGCCTGCGTCGTCACCACCGTCTCCTTCGTCAAGACCGCCGAGGCCGAGAGCCATCGCGCCGCCCTTTTTGCCGCGGCGCAGGCGGCGACGCGGGACTCGGGTGGCACCTGAGCTGCATCACTGCTCTTCGTCGATCCCCAGGTGTTGGCGCAGCGTCGTGCCCTCATAGTCCCTGCGGAACAGGCCCCGCCGCGCCAGAGCCGGAACCAGCTCCTCCAGGAACAGGCGCAGCGATTCCATGGAGCCGCCGGGAATTGCGATGACGCCGTCGATCGCCCCGGCCTCGAACCAGGCGGTGATCTCGGCGAGGACGTCGTCGACGGTTCCGACGCAGACCCAATGGGCCGAGCCGACGACCTCCGGCCGCGCCAGCACTTCAGCTACAGTAGGCTCGTTCGCCGCGATGAAGCGCCGCAGCAGCTCGGCATGGGTGCGGCTGCGCACCGGCGTATCGAGCGGCGGCAGCATCTGCGCCGTCACGCGCGCTTCGGGCGCAAGGTCGCCGAGATCGAGCCCGAGGACGGACTTCACCATCTTGCGGCGCTGTTCGGCGGTGAGGTGAGCGTGCGCCCGCGCATGTAGCGCCCAGGCCTCTTCACGCGTCTCGGCGAGGAAGAAATGCAGGCCCGGCAGCACGCGTACCGAATCCGGGCTGCGGCCATGCCCTTGCGCGCGCCGGCGCAGGTCGCCGCGCAGTTCGATGCCGGCCTCGCGGTCGGGCATGGCGGCGAAGGTCGCGTCGGCGATGGAGGAGGCGAAATCGCGCCCGATATCGGATGCGCCGGCCTGGAACAGCGGCGGCGGGCCCGCCGGATGGCCGGGCACGTTGAGCGGTCCCTTCACGCTGAAGAATTCGCCGCGATGCTCGATCGCGGCGCTCGGCGTCGTGCCCGTCAGCGCCTCATGCGGGTAGCTCCGCCAGAGCTTGCGCATGACGTCAGTGAACTCGGCCGCCTTGCGGTAGCGAACCTCCGGCGGCGGCATCGGCTCCTCGCCGAAATTCTTTGCGCCCTCGATCGAGGTGACGATGTTGAGGCCGACGCGCCCCCGGCTGATCCAGTGCAGCGACTGGATCTGGCGCGCCACTACGAAAGGCGGGTTGAAGCTGGTCGAGACGGTGGTGACGAGCCCGATCCTATCGGTTTGGCAGGCGAGTGCGGTCAGCAGCAGCGTCGGGTCGAGGCCGACGAAGCCGCTGCCGGCAGCAGCCGGATGCAGCAGGAGATAGTCGGGCTTGAAGACGAAATCGAGCTTGGCCTGCTCGGCCATCCGGGTCAGCGCGAGGTTGAACGCGACGGGATCGCGGGCCGGCAGAGGGTCCGGATCATCCGCTGCTCTGCTCTTCAGCCAGGTCGGCGTCAGGCTCAAACCGATGTGGAGCTGTCTGGTCATGGTCAGTTGGACCGGTCGCTGGAACGCGCTGCCCGCTTTTGTCCCCTGGGTACGACGAGCGGGGTTTTCGCGATCGGGTCGGGGATGACGATGCAGGGCAGGCCGAAGACCTCTTCGATCAGCGCGGCCGTGACGATGCCCGCCGGAGGGCCCTCGGCGACGATCGCGCCGTCCTTCATCGCGACGAGATGCGAGGCGTAGCGGCAGGCCTGGTTGAGATCGTGCAGCACTGCGACGACCGTCCGCCCCTGCGCATTGAGCTCGGCCAGCAGGTCGAGCAGCTCGATCTGGTGGGCGATGTCGAGGAAGGTCGTCGGCTCGTCGAGCAGCAGGATCGGCGTTTCCTGCGCGAGCACCAGCGCGATCCAGACCCGCTGGCGCTGGCCCCCGGAAAGCTCGTCGACCGGGCGTGTCGAAAGCGTGTCGACGTGCGTCGCCCGCATCGCGGCGGCGACCGCCGCTTCATCTGCCTTCGACCATTGCCGCAGGAAGGATTGGTGCGGGTAACGGCCGCGGGCGACGAGGTCGGCGACCGTGATGCCGTCCGGCGCGATCGCGCTCTGCGGCAGGAGGCCGAGGCGCCGCGCGACCTCCTTGGCCGGGCGCTCGCTGATCTGCCTGCCGTCGAGGACCACCTGGCCGGCGGCTGGCGTGAGCAAGCGCGACAGGGCCCGCAGCAGGGTCGACTTGCCGCAGGCATTGGGGCCGACGATCACGGTGAACGAGCCGTCGGCGATCGAGAGCGAGAGGCCGGTCGAGATCGTGCGCGCCTCGTAGCGGAGCGTCAGCGCATCGGCGTGGAGACGGGAATCGGGTCGCGAAGTACTTTTCAATTCTTCCAATCTACAGTCGACGTCGTCGGGCTCGAGGCTTTCGACGGCATCCCTTTCGGCTCTAGTTGTGGTAAAGCAGTCACCGTCGGTGGATTTACGTTCGATAACTGACTCTCTGTCCTGCGTCCATATTGCATCGCGGAATATGATCCGTCATGAGGAATGACGCGCCTGGGCTCGATGGAGCAGGGCGGTGGTCGGAGCCAGGCTCCCGACCCGCAGGACGACACCGGCCAGACAGATCGACGATGCCCCTGATCAAGCTCTTCATCGCCATCATCACCATCGCGGCTGCCCTGAATGGGAATGGCCGGCCGGCTTATGGCCAGGAGGCCGGCTGGCCCCGTACCATCAGGCACGCCGCCGGCGAGTTGACGCTGGCCAGGAAGCCTCTGCGCATCGTCTCGACCACGCCGAGCGTCACCGGCATCCTGCTGGCGATCGAGGCGCCCCTGCTCGCGAGTGCGGCGACGACGCCGAGCCCGCTCACCGACGCCAAGGGTTTCTTCTCGCAATGGGCCCGCGACGCCGACAAGCGCGGCGTCAAGGTGCTCTATCCCAACCTGAAATTCGACATCGAGGCGGTGCTCGGCTGGAAGCCGGACCTGGTGATCGCTTCGACCACCGGCGCCGACAGCATCCTCCAGCACCGGGCCGAGCTGGAAGCGCTCGGCGTTCCGACTCTCGTGGTCGATTATTCGAGCCGGAGCTGGCAGGAGCTGGCAACCGACCTCGGCAGGGCGATCGGCCTCGAAAAGGAGGCTGCCGCCGCGATCGCGCACTTCGACACCGATCTCGCCGCCGCGGCGGGCGCCATTCCAGCAAGGGGCGCGAAGGCCAGCATCGTCGGCTACAACATCGCCGGCAGCTATTCGGTAGCGCGGACAGCGAGCCCGGTTTCCAAGCTCGTCTCGGCTTTGGGCTTCGAGATCGTCGGCCTGCCGCCGGAGCTGAAGCCGAATTCGGCGCGTCCCTCGGATTTCGAGTTCTTCTCCCGCGAGAATCTCTCGGCCGCGATCGCTGCCGACACCGTCTTCCTCCTGCGCGCGACCGAAAAGGACGTCGAGGCCTTCCTGGCCGAGCCGGTGCTCGCCAATCACCCGGCGGTCATCGGCAAGCGGGTCTATCCGCTCGGGCTGACCTCCTTCCGCATCGATCCCTATTCCGGGCGCCAGGTCATCGAACGGCTGCGCGAGAGCTTCGCCAGGCGATGAGATGGCATAGGCGCCGGTGGTGGCTCGCCATCGGCATCATCGCGCTCGCTTTGCTGGCGCTGGCGAGCCTCGCGGTCGGCTCGCGGCCGATCCCGCTGGCCACGGTCGTCGCCGCGCTGCGCGCCTATGATCCCGGCAACGATCTGCATCTGGTCGTCTGGCAGTTGCGGGTGCCCCGATTGCTCACGGCCGTTCTCGCCGGTGCGGCGCTTGGCCTTGCCGGGGCGATCATGCAGGCGATCACCCGCAATCCCTTGGCCGAGCCGGGCCTGCTCGGCATCAATGCCGGTGCGGCGGTCGCCGTCGTGCTCGGAGTGACTCTGCTCGGCCTGACCCGGCCCGTCCACTATGCCGGGCTCTCCGCGCTCGGAGCGGGCCTTGCCGGCGCCGTCGTGTTCCTGCTCGGGCGGGCGCGCGAGACCGGGACCAATCCCGTTCGGCTCGTGCTCGCCGGCGCCGGCCTCTCGATCGTGCTGGGCGCGATCACCGGCATCATGGTGCTCAACGCCTCGCCCATCGCCTTCGATAATTTCCGTCATTGGGCCGCTGGATCGGTGGAGGGAGCGAGCTTCGAAGTCGCCCTCATACTGGCAGTCGGCGTTGCGGCGGGCTTCGGCGTCGCCTTGCCGATCGTCGGTGGTCTCAACGTGCTGGCGCTAGGGCAGGAACTCGGCAAGGCGCTCGGAGCCACGCCGCGCACGATCTGGCTGTCGGCCTGCCTTGCGGTGATGCTGCTGGCGGGCGCCGCCACCGCCGCAGCCGGGCCGATCAGCTTCGTCGGCCTGATCGCCCCGCATCTGGCGCGGGCGCTCGTCGGCCCGGACCATCGCTGGATCCTGCCCGGTTCGGCGCTCTTTGCCGCGCTGCTCCTGCTCGGCGCCGATGTGATCGGGCGCGTGGTCGCGGCGCCCTCCGAGGTCGCCGCCGGCATCGTCGCGGCGCTGCTTGGCGGCCCCTTCTTCATTACGGCCGTGCGCCGCTTCCGGGTGAGCCGGCCATGAGTGCGCCCGCAACGCTCAGGATAGGTTCGTTCTCGCTGCGCTGGCGGCCGCGCACTGCTCTGGTCTGTGCGGCGCTCGCCGGAGCAGCCCTTGCCCTCGCCGTCGCCCTGCTGGGTATGGGCACGCTCGCCTTCACGCCGGCCGAAGTCGTCGCCGCGCTATTCGGCAAGGCTGGAAATCCGCTGGCCGAACGCGTCATCTGGAGCCTGCGCCTGCCGCGCGTGGTCACGGCGGCCTGCGTCGGGGCGGCGCTCGGCATGGCCGGGGCGATCTTCCAGTCGGTCTCGCGCAACGCGCTGGGCTCGCCCGATATCATCGGCTTCACCACCGGAGCGGCGACCGGCGCGATCGTGCAGATCATCCTGTTCGGCGCCGATCCCTTCGCCGTCGCGCTGGCAGCGGTGCTGTCGGGCATGGCGACCGCAGCGCTCGTCTTCATGCTGGCGCTGAAGGGGCGCGTCACCGGCGGTTACCGGCTCGTGCTGGTCGGCATCGGTGTCGGCGCGACGCTGTCCGGCGTCAATACGATCCTGCTTGTGGCGAGCGACCTTGACCGCTCGATCTCCGCCCAGATCTGGCTGGCGGGTTCGCTGACGGCGCGCAGCTGGTCCCATGCCGTCCCGGCCGCTCTCGGCCTGGTGCTGATCGTGCCGGTCGCGCTCCTGAATGCCCGGCGCCTCGCTCTGCTCGAGATGGGCGACGATGCTGCCAGCCAGCTCGGTGTTCCGGTCGAGCGCACGCGGCTCGCCATGGTGATGACGGCCGTCGGCCTGACGGCGATGGCGACGGCGGCGGCCGGGCCGATCGCCTTCATCGCCTTGGCCGGCCCGCAGCTCGCGCGGCGCCTGTGCCGCTCGCCGGAGGTGCCGCTCGTGCCCGGCGCGGCGATGGGGGCCGTCCTGCTGCTGGCGGCGGACCTGGTCAGCCAGCGCGTTCCGTCCGGCCTCAATCTGCCGATCGGCCTGACGACCGGGCTCCTGGGCGGTATCTATCTGCTCTGGCGGCTGGTCCGCGACGAGAAGGTCTGAGCTGCGATCGGGCCTGCCAAGATGACTGCCATAGTGGCTCACAATCAATTGCAAATTAATTGAGCAGAATTTTGCCAAATGTATGCAACGATGAGGGTGAAAGCTCGCTGGTGGGCATAAACCCAGTGTTATTAAGGGGGTGTGAACCGGCACGGTAACTGCATCGGCTTCTCCGAGGTGAAGCGTTCGGGCCTTTGACGGCTCCGGCAGCAATCGGGGAGAGCACAATGGGTATCACGCGTCGGGCGGCTATAGCTGGAGGTTTGGCAGCTCCCTTCGTCATGAGGCACGGCGCGCATGCACAGGCGCCGAGCCGCAGCGAGACATTGCTGCTCGTGCAGGAATACGGACCCAACAGCCTGGACATGCAGGGAATCGGCTCGTCGCAGCCGGTGAACGGCGTCGCGCTGAACTGCTATGACCGCCTCCTGCGCTTCAAGCCGGTGCCGATCCCCGGCGGCGGCGGCAACCAGGTCTCGATGGGCGAGCTCGAAGGCGAGCTGGCCGAGAGCTGGCAACTCGCCTCCGACGGCATGAGCTGCACCTTCAAGCTGCGCGACGCGAAATTCCATTCCGGCCGCCCGGTGACCGCGACGGATGTGAAATGGTCGCTGGATCGGGCCTGCACGATCGGCGGCTTCGCGACCACCCAGATGAATGCCGGCTCGCTGGAGAAGCCCGAGCAGTTCGTCGTCGTCGACGACAAGACCTTCCGCGTCGACTTCGTCCGCAAGGACAAGATGACGCTGCCCAACCTCGCCGTGACGATCCCCTTCGTCTTCGATTCCGAGCTCGCCATAAAGAACGGCGGCGGCGACCCGCACGCCAAGGAGTATCTCAAGAACAACATCGCCGGCTCGGGCGCCTACAAGGTCGAGAGCTGGAAGCCGGGTGTCGAGACGATCTATGTCCGCAATGACGCCTGGGCTTGTGGGAAGCTGCCGCAGCTGCGCCGCATCATCGCGCGCGATATCGCCTCGCCCGCGACGCGACGGGCCCTGATGGAGCGCGGCGACGCCGACGTGTCCTACGGTCTGCCGCCGAAGGATTTCAAGGATCTGCTCGATGGCGGCAAGGTCAATGTCGTCGGTGTGCCGATCCCCAACGGCGTCTGGGGCTGCTACCTCAACACGCAGGTCGGCCCGTTCAAGGATGTGCGGCTGCGCCAGGCGGTCGCCTGGGTGATGCCCTATGAGAAGATCCTGCAGGCTTCGCTATTCGGGCGCGGCGTCGACATGTCGGGCGGCACGACGCCCAAGGTCGCCTGGCCGCAGCCCTTCCCCTACAAGACCGACGTGGCCAAGGCCAAGGCGCTGGTCGACGCCGCCGGCGGCCCGTTCACGACGACGCTGTATTTCGACGCCGGCAACGCCACCGTTGCCGAGCCAATGGCTGTGCTGATCAAGGAGGCGCTGGCTTCGGTCGGGATCACCGTCGAGATCAACAAGGTCCCGGGCGCGAATTTCCGCACCGAGATCGCCAAGAAGACCAATCCGATGGTGCTGAACCGCTTCGCCGGCTGGCTCGACTATCCCGATTACTACCTGTTCTGGACGATGCACGGCAACAATTCGATCTTCAACATCGCCGCCTACCAGAACCCGGCGCTGGACAAGCTCGTCGACGCTGCCCGCTTCGCGCCCGACAAGGCCGCCTACGACGCCAATGTCGTCGACTTCATCAAGCTGGTGAACGCCGAGGTGCCGATGGTGCCGATCAACCAGCCGACCCATGACGTCGCATTGCAGAAGTCGATCGGCGGCTACCAGTTCCAGCCCTGCCGCGAGCCGGACTTTCGCTACCTGACCAAGGCGTGACGACGCAGGAAACAGCCCGTCATGCCGGGGCGCGCCGCCCGCGCGAACCCGGCCTGACGGCAGCAGCGGAGGCTTCACCATGCTCGGCCTGATCATCGCCCGGCTGAAGACGACGATCCCGTCGATCCTCGGCGTCATCATCGTCACCTTCCTGCTGACGCGCGTGCTGCCCGGCGACACAGCAGCCTATTTCGCCGGGCCTGCGGCGACGCCGCAGGCCATCGCCGAGATCCGCAGCAAGCTCGGGCTCGACCAGCCGTTGCCGGTGCAGTTCGTGTCCTATGTGACGGCGCTGCTGAAAGGCGATCTCGGCCAGTCGCTGACGACGGGCCAGCCGGTGACGGCCGATCTGGCCCAGCGCCTGCCGGCCTCGGCCGAGCTGACGCTGTTCGGCCTGCTGATCTCGATGGCGATCGCCTTGCCGCTCGGCGTGCTCGCGGCGGTCAGGCAGGGCTCCTGGATCGATCACCTCTGCCGCATCGTCGCGACGGCCGGGGTTTCCCTGCCCGTCTTCTTCACCGGCCTGCTGCTGGTCTACGTCTTCTATTTCATACTCGGCTGGGCACCGGCGCCGCTCGGTCGGCTCGACGCCTTCGCCTCCGAGCCGCCCCGCGTCACCGGCTTCCTGCTGATCGACAGCCTGGTCGCGCGCGATCCTGAAACCTTCCGCGCCGCACTCTCCCAGATCGCGCTTCCAGCGCTGACCCTCGCGATCTTCTCGCTGGCGCCGATCACGCGCATGACCCGCGCCTCGATGCTCGCCGTGCTCGGCGCCGATTTCGTCCGCACCGCGCGCGCCAGCGGTCTGTCCACGCGGGCGGTGATCGGCACCTATGCCTTCCGCAACGCCATGCTGCCGGTCGTCACCACGCTCGGCATGGTCTTCTCGTTCCTGCTCGGCGCCAATGTGCTCGTCGAGAAGGTCTTCGCCTGGCCGGGCGTCGGCTCCTATGCGGTCGAGGCGCTGATCGCCTCGGACTACGCGCCGATCCAGGGCTTCGTCCTCACCATGGCGATCCTCTACGTCGCCCTCAACCTCGCGATCGACATCCTCTACGGCGTGATCGACCCCCGCGTCCGGCTGGAGGCCTGAGCCGATGAACGACATGAGCAAGGTCGAGCCGCCGCCGCTGCGCTTCGAGGCCCCGCCCTCGACTTCGCTGCTGGCTCATGCCCGGCACATCGTCTCCGAGAACCCGGTGACAGGCCTCGCCTTCGGCCTGTTCGCCCTGATCCTGTTCGCCGCGATCTTCGGGCCGCTGGTCGTGCCTTACGATCCACTCGCCTCGAACACCAGTTCGGCGCTCAAGCCGCCGAGCGCGGCCCACTGGTTCGGCACCGACCAGCTCGGCCGCGACATCTTCAGCCGGGTGATCGCCGCAACGCGGCTCGACTTCACCATCGCGGTCGCCTCGGTCGCGCTCGTCTTCCTGCTCGGCGGGCTCGCCGGCGTCGCCGCGGGCTTCTTCGGCGGCTGGGTCGACACCATCATCGGGCGCGTCGCCGACACAATCATGGCCTTTCCGCTCTTCGTGCTCGCCATGGGCATCGTAGCCGCACTCGGCAATTCCGTGACCAACATCGTGATCGCCACCGCGATCATCAATTTCCCGCTCTACGCCAGGGTGGCGCGCGCCGAGGCGAATGTCCGGCGCGAGGCCGGCTTCGTCCAGGCGGCCCGGCTCTCCGGCAATTCGGAATGGCGGCTTCTGCTGACCCAGATCGTGCCCAACATCATGCCGATCATGGCCGTGCAGATGTCGCTGACCATGGGCTATGCCATCCTCAACGCCGCCGGCCTGTCCTTCATCGGTCTTGGCGTGCGTCCACCGACGCCGGAATGGGGGATCATGGTCGCGGAGGGCGCGAGCTTCATCGTCTCGGGCGAATGGTGGATCGCCTTCTTTCCGGGCCTGGCCCTGATGACGGCGGTATTCTGCTTCAACCTGCTCGGCGACGGCGTGCGCGACCTCGTCGACCCGCAGCGGAGGAACTGAGCGATGGCAGCCAGTCCGCTCCTCGAAGTCAGGAACCTCCCCGTCGAGTTCGCGACCCGCCGCGGCAAGGTGCAGGCGGTGAAGTCGATCGACATCAGCGTCGGCAAGGGCGAGACGGTCGCGATCGTCGGCGAATCCGGCTCGGGCAAGTCCGTCACCTCCTATGCGGTGGTGCGCATCCTCGACCGCGCCGGCCGCGTCGCCGAAGGCTCGATCGGCTTCTCGGGCATCGATCTCGTCGGCGCGAGCGAAGCGCAGATGCGCGACCTGCGCGGCCGCGAGATCTCGATGATCTTCCAGAATCCGCGCGCCGCGCTGAACCCGATCCGCAAGGTCGGCAAGCAGATCGAGGACGTGCTGCTCCAGCATGTCCAGGCGACCCGGGCGACGGCGCGCGAGAAGGCCATCGCGGCGCTGGAGAAGGTGCGGATCGCGCGTCCGCAGGAGCGCTATGACGCCTATCCCTTCGAGCTCTCGGGCGGCATGTGCCAGCGCATCGTGATCGCGCTGGCGCTCGCCTGCCAGCCGCAGTTGCTGATCGCCGACGAGCCGACGACCGGTCTCGATGTCACCACGCAGAAGGCGGTGATGGACCTGATCGTCGAGCTCACCCGCGAGCGCGGCATGTCGACCATCCTGATCACCCATGATCTCGGCCTTGCCGCCGCCTATTGCGACAAGGTCGTGGTGATGGAGAAGGGCCGCGTCGTCGAGACCGCGGCCGCAGCCGAGATCTTCCGCAATCCGCAGCACCCCTATACGCGGCGGCTGATGAAGGCGACGCCACGCGTCGGCATGCAACTGCGTGACCTCCTGCCGGACGCTCCGCCCGAAGCAATGACGGCCTCCCGGACCAGCGTTCCAAACCTGGACCAGGGCGGCGCTCCGCTGCTCCTCGTCGAGAACCTGGTCAAGGAGTATCCGCGCCCGGCGGCGGGCTCGCTCCTTGCGAAGCTGACCGGCAAGGCCGAGCCGGAGAAGCCCGCCTTCCGGGCCGTCGACGGCATCGGCTTTTCGGTCCGGCGCGGCGAGACGCTCGGCCTCGTTGGCGAATCCGGCTGCGGCAAGTCGACGACCTCGATGATGGTCAACCGACTGCTCGACCCGACGGCGGGTCGGATCGTCTTCGACGGGCAGGATATCGGGTCGATCCCGGCCAGGCAGTTCGCGTTGACGCCGCTGCGCCGGCGTATCCAGATGGTGTTCCAGGATCCGACCGACAGCCTGAATCCGCGCTTCACCGCCGAGCGCGCCATCCTCGATCCCGTTCTGCGTATGGGCACGATCCGTGGCCGTGAGGCCCTGCGCGCCCGCTGCGAGGAACTGGCCGGGCTAGTCGGACTGCCGGTCGAGCTGATCGACCGCTTCCCGCACCAGCTTTCGGGCGGGCAGAAGGCACGCGTCGGTATCGCACGGGCGATCGCGCTCAATCCTGATCTCGTCATCCTCGACGAGCCGACGGCGGCGCTCGACGTCTCCGTGCAGGCGGTGGTGCTGAACCTTCTCGAGGAGCTGAGGCAGCGCCTCCGCATGAGCTACATCTTCGTCTCGCACGACCTCAACGTCGTGCGTCTGCTCTGCGACCGCGTGATCGTGATGCGAAGCGGCCGGATCGTCGAGGAAGGCACGGCCGAGGCGGTATTGGGCGCGCCGCAGGCGGACTACACCAAGGAATTGCTGACCGCGATCCCGCATCCGCCGCTGTGATCGGTAGAACGGCTGGCGCAAGAAGACGATGACCGGATGAGGAAACCCCGATGAAGATCAACGACCCGGCCGTGCTGGCCGAAGTCGAGGCGGCCTTCGCCGAGTACGAGCGCGCGCTGACGACCAACGACGTCGCGACGCTCGACCGGCTGTTCAAGGACAGTCCGGCCACGCTGCGTTACGGCGTCGCCGAAAATCTCTACGGCTATGCCGAGATCGCAGCCTTCCGCTCGGCGCGCTCGCCGGTCGGCCTGGAACGCGCATTGGAACGAACTGTCATCACCAGCTATGGCGAGGCCATGGCGACGGCGAACACGCTGTTCCGCCGCGACTCGATGGTCGGAAAGGTCGGCCGCCAGAGCCAGACCTGGGTGAAGTTTGAGGAAGGCTGGCGGGTGGTCGCCGCCCATGTCAGCGTTATCGCCGAATGACGTCCGTCCGCCACCGCCCCGCGTCATGACGCTGCGGTTTCCGCCTGCTAAGAACGGCGAGGCGAATCCGCCGCCCCGGACGCAATCGATGCCGCCCCAAGCCGTTCTTTCCGACAAGCCGAAACCGGCCTCTCAGCCTCGTACCAGAACGGAGACGCTGCGCGCCAGGCTCGCCGACGAGATCGTATCGGGCGTCCTGGAGCCCGGCACGCCGCTGGACGAGCATGAACTCGCCAACCGTTTCGGGGTCTCGCGCACGCCGGTCCGCGAAGCGATCCGTCAGCTTTCCGCGTCCGGCCTGGTCCGCGTCCGCCCTCATCGCGGCGCCGTTGTCGCCCTGCCGACGCCACGCGAGCTCAACGACATGTTCGAGGTGATGGCCGAGCTGGAGGCGCTTTGCGCCGGTCTCGCCGCGCGCAGCATGACCGTGGTCGAACGGCGGGCCCTCGAGACGCTGCACCAGGATTTGCGCGTGCTGGTGCACAAGGGCGATCCCGCCAGTTATCACGAAAAGAACGAGGCCTTCCACGCGGCGATCTATGCCGGCTCGCACAACAGCTATCTCGCCGAGCTGACCCTGATGACGCGGGCTCGCGTAGCGCCTTTCCGCCGTGCCCAGTTCCGCGCCGCCGGCAGGCTCGGCGGCTCCTATTCCGAGCACGATCTGATCGTGCAGGCGATCCTGCGCGGCGATCAGGCCGGGGCAGCGGCGGCGATGCGTGCGCATATCGGGATCGTACGCGATGCGTTCCGGAGCTATGTGGAAACCGCGACCGGCTAGACGATGTCCCCAATTCCTAGCATCGCGGAACTGCTCTAGGCCCTTGGTTTATCGCACTGTCTTCACGCGGACTGGTGTCCACTTCGCTCAAAAATGCTCTAGATCTGAGCCGCGACGAAAGCGCGCCAGCCGCCGAAATCGCTGATGTCGCGAGCGCCGTCCGTCGCCGCCGCCTCGCAGAGGAAGCCCTTGACCCGCGATCCGTCGGCGAGCGCGAGCGTCCCGATGCCGAGCGGTGCGGGTATGCCGGCGACGAAGGCACCGAAGCCCGCGACCGGCAGCGACCAGACTTCGAGCGCGATCGGCGCGCCCTCGCCGGGGCCTAACCGCAGCAGTCCGGGCCGGGCCGGCGGCCCGCCGGGCAAGGCGAAGAGACGATAATCCGCGGTCGTCGTCGTGGCGCGCAGGAAGCTGCCGCCGAGTGCCGTCAGTTCGCCGTTGAGCGGCATGCCGGAGAGATGGGCACCGACAACAGCGATCTCGACCGTATCGGGTGCAGCGCCGACAGGCAGCTCCGCCAAGGGCGGATGCGGCACGCCGGTCGCGCCGAGCGGCAAGCCGGATGCGGCGTGGAAAGCTGCGCCGATCGACGCCAGCGCAGCGTCGTGCCCGCTCGGCGCGATGAAAGTGACGCCGCTCGCCGTGCCATCGGCAGCCAGGCCGGCCGGAACGGCGAGGGCGCAGAGATCGAGCAGGTTGACGAAATTCGTGTAGCGGCCGAGCATCGAATTGGCGCCGATCGGGTCGGCTGTCATCTCTGCCAGGGTCACCGGACGCGGCGCCGTCGGCACCATCAGGGCACCGAGCCCCTTCAGCGCGGCGCGAGCGGCGAGCGAAAGCTCGGCGAGGCGATAGCGGGCGGCGAAGGTCGCGGCCGCATCGGGCAAGGGCTTGCCGGCGATGACCGCGCGGATCACCGGCAGGATTTCCTCCGGCTCGCGCTCATGCAGATCGCGGATCGCGAGCCAGCGCTCGGCGACCCAGGGACCATCATAGAGAAGCTGCGCCGTCTGGTGGAACGGTGTCATGTCGATCGGCACGATCTCGGCGCCGAGGCCTTGTGCACGCACAAGCGCCTGCTCGAAACCTGCTCGCGCTTCTTCATCTCCGGCGAAGTCCAAATCCTGCTCGCGCGGCACGCCGAGCTGCAGCCGCGGCGGGCAGGCGCCGAGCCGTCCCATCGGAACGGTCCGGGAGAACGGATCGCTCGCATCCGGCCCGGCCATGGCCTGCAGGACGAGCCAGGCATCCTCGACCGTCAGGGCGAAGACGGAGACGCAATCGAGCGTGCGGCAGGCCGGCACGACGCCGGCCGTCGGAACGAGGCCGAGGCTGGGCTTGAATCCGACGAGATTCTGCAGGCCGGCCGGGACGCGGCCCGAGCCCGCTGTGTCCGTGCCGAGCGCGATCGGGACGATGCCGGCGGCGACTGCGCTCGCCGACCCCGAGCTCGATCCGCCGGGAACGAGATCGGCACGCAACGTGTTGCGAGGCGTCCCATAAGGCGAACGGGTGCCGTTGAGGCCGGTCGCGAACTGGTCGAGATTGGTCTTGCCGAGGATGATCGCGCCGGCCGCCTTCAGGCGCGCGACAGCGCTGGCGTCCTTCCGTGGCTCATAGGCATAGGCCGGGCAGGCGGCGGTGGTCGCCAGCCCGGCGACGTCGATATTGTCCTTCACTGCGACCGGCACGCCCCAGAGCGGGCGACCTTGCGGCCCCTCCGCCTGAAGACGCTCCGCCTCGGCCAGCGCCTCCGCTTCCGGCTTGAGGCTGATGAATAGGGCCTCGTCGGCATGGGCGCGCAGACGGGCATAGGCGGCAGCGACCGTCTCGGCGATCGTGCGGCTGCCGTCATGATGGCAGGAAAGGATGCTGGTCAGCGTCGGCACGAGATCATGTCCATGTCTTGAGTCAGCCTATCTGTTAGGCAATTTCTCGATCATTGCATGCAAAGATTATGCATCTCTCCGGCAGAAGGCTGGCGATGGCGCTCGCCACGCGGTCCGTCCCGGCCTCTCCGGCAAGGGCCGCGGCTGCAAATGCCAGCGGGATTCGTCGACGTTTCAAAGCCATGGCCGCTACTCCCTGACGTCTCGCGCCTTGCTGGCCGGATGAGGAGGCCGGCGGGCACAGCCCTTGCAAAGCCCGTTCCGTCAGCCCCGACGGAGGCCGCCATGAGCCGCTCCGAGATCGCAGCCAAGCCGTTCCCGCTCAGCGTCGATCTGGCGCGCGTCGCACTCGTCATCATCGACATGCAGCGCGACTTCCTCGAACCCGGGGGCTTCGGCGCGGCGCTCGGCAACGACGTCTCGCTGCTGATGGCGGCAGTCGAGCCCTGCCGGCGCATGCTCGCCGGCGCGCGTGCCGCCGGCCTGCTCGTGATCCACACCCGCGAGGGCCACCGGCCCGATCTCTCCGATGCGCCGCGCGCCAAGGTCGAGCGCGGCCCGCCCGAGAAGCGCATCGGCGCGCCCGGCCCGATGGGGCGCATCCTGATCCGCGGCGAGGCCGGCCACGACATCGTTCCGGCTCTGGCGCCGCTTCCCGAGGAGCCGGTGATCGACAAGCCCGGCAAGGGCGCCTTCTACCAGACCGATCTCGACCTGATGCTGCGCAATCGCGGTATCGAGACGCTGCTGGTCTGCGGCGTCACCACCGAGGTCTGCGTCCACACCACCGTGCGCGAGGCCAATGACCGAGGCTATCGCTGCCTCGTGCTGGCGGACGCCTGCGCGTCCTACTTCCCGGAGTTCCACGAGGTCGGCCTGCGCATGATCGCGGCCCAGGGCGGGATCTTCGGCTGGGTCTCGACGACGGACACCGTGCTGGCGGCGCTCGCCGCGCAGGACCAGGCAGCTTAGGAACGGGAGGGGGAGATGGCGACGACCACCGCGACGACAGCCTCGCCGAAGCTCTGGACGCCGGGCGACTGGAACGCCCTGTTCGGCTTCGGCACCAACATCCTGGTCAACCTGTTGGTCCTGACCGGCCTGCTGCAGTTCGTCCTGAAGATGCCGAGCCAGATCGTCTTCGGCCGCATCCTGCCGGCGCTCGGGCTGATGATGCTGCTCTCGACCGGCTATTACGCCTGGCTCGCCTGGAAGCTGGCGAAGGAGACCGGCCGCGACGATGTCTGCGCGCTGCCCTCCGGCATCAGCGTGCCGCACATGTTCGTTGTCACCTTCGTGATCATGCTGCCGATCGCGAGCATGACCGGCGACCCCGTCAAGGGCTGGGAGGCCGGCCTGGTCTGGGTCTTCTTCCAGAGCTTCATCCTGATGATCGGCGGCTTCATCGCCCCGCTCGTCCGCAGGATCACGCCGCGCGCTGCCTTGCTCGGCACGCTGGCCGGCGTCTCGATCGCCTTCATCTCGATGCGGCCGGCTCTGGAGATCTTCCTGACGCCGGCGATCGGCCTCACCTGCCTCGCCATCATCCTGGTGAGCTGGTTCGGCGGCGTGCGCTATCCGCGCGGCATCCCGGCCGGGCTTGTCGCCATCGTTTTCGGCATGGCGATCGCATGGGGCGCGGCGTTGTTCGGGCTCGACGTCGGCGGCCTGAGCCTCAGCAAGCTCGGCGCCGCCTTCGCCAATTTCGGCTTCTCGCTGCCGCTGCCGGCGGTCGACCACGTCTTCTCGGGCTTCACCTATCTCGGCATCATTCTGGTCACCGCCATCCCCTTCGGCATCTACGATCTCGTCGAGGCGATGGACAATGTCGAGAGCGCCGAAGCGGCGGGCGACCATTATCCGACGACGCGGGTGCTGACCGCCGACGGCGTCGTCTCGCTGATCGGTTGCCTGATGGGCAACCCCTTCATCAACGCGGTGTATATCGGCCATCCCGGCTGGAAGGCGATGGGCGGACGCATCGGCTATTCGGCCGCGACCGGCGTGATCGTCGCGGCCCTGTGCTGGTTCGGCGTCGTCGCGCTGCTGCTGGCGCTGGTGCCGATCGTCGCGATCTCGCCGATCCTGCTCTATATCGGCATGCTGATCGGCGCGCAGGCCTTCCAGACCACGCCGGCGAGCCAT
Source organism: Allobosea sp. FBZP-16 (assembly GCF_002831785.1). Lineage (NCBI taxonomy): Bacteria > Pseudomonadati > Pseudomonadota > Alphaproteobacteria > Hyphomicrobiales > Alloboseaceae > Allobosea > Allobosea sp. FBZP-16. The sequence continues at coordinate 54,308 of NZ_LNCQ01000023.1, forward strand.
GCCCCCGCAATCGTGCTCGCCCTGACGCCGCATCTCGCCGCCTGGGCCAAGGTGCTGATCGACGGCGCACTCGGCGCGGCCGGCACCACTGCGGCCGCGGTTGGTATCGACAAGATGGCCAATATGGGTGTGCTCTACCATGGCCTCGAGCTGATGGGCGGCGGCGCCATCCTCTCCGGTCTCGTGCTGGGCGCGATCGCCGTCTTCGTGATCGAGAGACAGTTCCTGAACGCTGCCGCCTTCGCCGCCGCCGGCGCGGTGCTGACCTATTTCGGCCTGATGCACGGCGAGGCGATCGGGATCGGCAAGGGGTTCGGCGTCACGCCCGCAATCAGCCTGGGCTATGCGATGGTCGCGGGCTTCCTCTGGCTCTGCGCGCGCCAGCTCGCGGGCGAGAGGGCCACGAAGACGATGACGAGCGAGCCGCATGCGCGGCTGGAGCCGGCGGAATGAGCGAGGCGACGCGCGAGTTCGATCCGGCTGCGCATCTCGATGCGATGGCACCTTCGCTGGGGCTTGCGATCACGGCGGAGCAGCGGCCGGGCGTGATCCGCTTCCTGGCGACCGCGGAAGCGATGGCGAGGATCGTGCAGGCGGCACCGGTCGGCGAGGACACGCTCGAGCTCGCGCCGGTCTTCCGGCCAGGGCGGGTGGGGGTGGAGGAAGAGGCGTGAGCGTCGATGTCTTCGCACCGGCGCATCGAATCGCAGCCCAGGTCAGATCAGGAGAGGTCGGCGCCGAGGTCGTGGCCCGCGCCTTCCTCGACCGGATCGGCCGGATCGACGGCAAGATCAACGCCTTCACCGATGTGACGGCGACACGCGCGCTTGCGCAAGCGGCCGCGATCGACAGGGCCCGCGCGGCGGGCGAGCCGCTCGGCCCGCTCGCTGGCGTCCCCTTCGCCGCCAAGAACCTGTTCGACATCGAGGGCCTGCCGACACGGGCGGGCTCGAAGATCAACCGCGAGCGGGCGCCAGCCCGGCGCGATGCTGTGCTGATCGAGCGCCTGACGGCGGCCGGCGCCGTGCTGATCGGCGGGCTCAACATGGGCGAATACGCCTATGACTTCACCGGCGAGAACGTCCATGACGGGCCTTGCCGCAATCCCCATGACCTCTCGCGCATGGCAGGGGGCTCGTCCTCGGGCTCCGGTGCGGCGACGGCCGCCGGCATGGCGCCGATCTCACTGGGCTCCGACACCAACGGCTCGATCCGCGTGCCGTCCTCGCTGTGCGGCGTGTTCGGTCTGAAGCCGACCTATGGTCGCTTGCCGCGCACGCGCAGCTTTCCGTTCTGCGACTCGCTCGATCATCTCGGCCCATTCGCACGGGACGTCACCGATCTCGCCTTGGCCTACGACCTGCTGCAAGGCCCGGACCCGCATGATCCGGCCTGCGCGCAGCGGCCGGTCGAACCGGTCTCGGCGCAGCTGACGAAAGGTGTCTCGGGCCTGCGGATCGCCGTGGCGGGCGGATATTTCGCCACCGACGGCTTGCCGGAGGCTGCGGCTGCGGTCGGTGCCGTGGCGCAGGCGCTTGGCGCAACGCGGACGATCGCGCTCGATGGTGCTGAGATCGCGCGGGCGGCGGCCTTCCTCGTCACCAATGCCGAGAGCGCTGCCCTGCATCTCGGCCGTCTGCAGCTGCGAGCGGACGATTTCGACCCTGATACGCGCGATCGCTTCCTCGCCGGGGCCATGCTGCCGGCTGCCTGGTACATCCAGGCGCAGCGGGCGCGGCGCTGGTTTCACGACCAGATGATGCGGACCTTCGAGGAGGTCGACCTGATCATTGCGCCAGCGACGCCCTGTCCGGCGCCGCCGATCGGCCAGAAGGTGCTTGAGATCAGGGGCCAGACGCTGCCGCTGCGCCCCAGTCTCGGCCTCTTCACCCAGCCGATTTCCTGCATCGGCCTGCCGGTCGCGGCGGTGCCGGTAGCGGGCGGGGGGCTGCCAATCGGGGTCCAACTCATCGCTGCGCCCTGGCGAGAGGACATCTGCCTGAGAGCCGCTCGCGCTTTGCAAGAGATGAAGATCTGCAGCGCCGAGCCGCCGAAAGGGATCTGATTCTCGGCGATGATGGCCCGCTGGGCGATCGAGCAGTCGGCTCGCAGCCTGGTCCCGGGCCTGCCTGGCCTCAGTTTCCGGTACCGATCAGCGTCCTCGCGAGCGCGCTGGCGGATCGGCGTTCCGGGCGATAGCGAATCTCGATGAGACGACGTGACATCCCGACGGGCAGGAATGCGATCAGGATGTGGAAGAGCGAAAGGGCGAGCTTCCGCTTCGGAGAGAAATCATCGGCGCTGATGACCTTGATGAGGTTCGGAAGCTGCCGAAAGCGATCCATCCGGCGATCGATGGAGGCAAGAATCGACCGCTTCTCCAGGTAAAAGAAGGTTCGTTCGACATCGAGTTGCGGCGGCCTGCTGCCCGCGGGCACGGCTCGATTGAGATGGGCGATGAGGCTTTTGAAGCGCTGCATGTGCTGCTCGATCCTGCCGGTGTCGATCGCCCGCCCGACACCGGAGATGTTGCGATCGTGGACGCGGTAGAGCCCGAGTTCCTTCGGCAGGGAGACGACCTCGCCGAAGAAGGGGGCCGCGAGGACGATGATTCCGTCGACTGCGTCGTCATAATCGGCATCGCGCAGCAATTCGCAGAGGTCGCGCCTGAAGACGTTTCCGGAGGTTGGCGGGCTGATATAGACGCCGGTTCGGCGGACACGTTCGCTGAGGTCTCCCGTCACGCGGATCTGATCGGGTTCGGGAACGGCCGAGCCCAGCTTGTTGCCGTCTCCGTCGATGCGGCTGAGGCAGAATTGCAGCTTGGCGATCGATGGCTCGAGCCGGGGGATGATCGTATCGAGTGCGCCGGGAGCGAGTTCGTCGTCGGCATCGAGGAACAGCACGAAGGGCGCCGTCGTCCGGTCGAGGCCGAAGACGCAGGCCCGACGCTGGCCGCCGTTCTCGATCCGGTAGGCTGTGACCCCCGTCCTGCCGATGACCTCCCAGGAAGAGTCGGTCGAGCCATCGTCGACGACGATCAGTTCGCAGTCGTCGCGACCCTGCGCGAGCACGCTGCGGATCGCGCGCTCGACATAGTCCGCATAGTTGTAGCAGTTCACGATCACCGCGAGCCTTGAGGTCGAACCGATCATGCGCCGCTCCGCTGAAGCCTGGACCCGGGCGGCGCTCGCATGGCGACTGGTCTGCGCCATCGGCGACGAGGCGCCCGCTTGGCGCAGACATTGCAAGAGCCGTACCGGGCCGATCGACGGCGCCGGAACGATTGTCGAGCACGCAATGCCGGACAGGAAGACCAGGGTTCTCTATATCGTGCCGCCGACGCGGTCCTTTGCCGGCATAGAGCGTGTCACGGATTCGATCTGTTCGGCGCTGGCGACCGAATACCAGAGCGACCTCGACGTTTCAGTCCTCTACACGTCGCCCTTCGAGCAGATCGTCGGCCAACCGCGGCCATACCACGTCATTCTCAGCTTCTCCGACGGGCGGCTTGATCTGCTGCGGCGGGTCCGGAAGACGATCGCCGGCGGCCGGTTCGACCTCGTCGTGGTGCCGCAGGTCGAAGCGACCGCCGTTTTCTGGCTCGCCTGTCTCGGCATCAGACGCCGCTTCATCCTCTATCTTCACGGCAATCCCCGGCTCGAGCGACGTTCCTTCAAGGCGAGCGCGCTGTTCGAGGTGATGCGGCTTCTGGTCTTGCCGCGGCTGGCGCGCGTCTTCGGGACGTCGCCGCGCCAACTCGACGCCTTCCGAAGCGACTATCCCAGCAAGGTCGAACATGTCTGGGTGGCCAACCCCGTGCGCTCCTTCGATGCGCCCGTCCCTGTGCCGGCACCCGCCATCGGCCGCCCGGTCCGCTTCGTCACAGTCGGTCGCTTCGCCTATCAGAAGGGCTACGACATCCTTCTGCGCGCCTTCGCGGCCTTCTGCGAGAAGCGCGGGGATGCCGAGCTCGCGCTCGTCGGCTATGGCGAGGAGGAGCCCGCGATCCGCAGCTTGATCGACGAGCTCGGCCTCGCCGGCCGGGTCACGATCCAGCACTACCCCGATAGTCCCGCCATTCCATTGTCGAACAGCGACGTCTATTTGTCGGGCGCGCGCTGGGAAGGCTGGTCGCTCGCCATTTGCGAGGCGCTTCGCTTCGGCCTGCCGGTGGTCGCCTTCGACTGCGAATTCGGACCGAGCGACATCATCGTCGATGACCGGCTCGGCCGGCTCGTCCCGCTGGGCGATACTGCCGGTTTCGTCAAGGCGATGGTGCATTACCACGACCATGTCGTGTCGGAGCGCCGCCACGCGCAGTACCGCATCGACTACATCGATCGTTTCAGCCTCGACAAGGTGGTGCACGCCCATGCGCGAGCCTTGCTCGCCGCCGACGGACGTGTCGAGACACGGACCAGTGCCACGGCGGACAGCCTGAGAGCTGAGCCAGCCGGAGCGTCCTGAGTCCGGGGGCTGCTCCGCTCATACCCGGCGGTAAACGTCCTCGTAGCGGACAATGTCGTCCTCGCCCAGATAGGAGCCGGACTGGACTTCGATGATCTCGAGCAGGATCTTGCCCGGATTCGCCATGCGGTGAACGCAGCCGATCGGCAAATAGATCGACTCGTTCTCATGCACGAGGATGGTTTCGGCATCGCGCGTCACTTCGGCCGTGCCGCGAACCACCACCCAGTGCTCGGCGCGGTGATAGTGGCTCTGCAGGGACAGCTTCTGGCCGGGATCGACGACGATGCGCTTGACCTGGAAGCGCGCGGCGAGGTCGAGCGTCTGATAGTACCCCCAGGGCCGATCGACACGGCGGGAGCTCACCACCGCCGGATGGCCGTCGGCCTTGAGCCGCTCGAAGGCGCCCTTGACCTCCTCGGCGCGCTCGCGCTTCGTCACCATCACCGCGTCGTTCTCGACCACGACCACGGCATCCTCCATGCCGACGAGCACGGTGAGCGGGCCGCTGCTCTGGACATAGCAGTTGCGGCTGTCGACGAACTCGACATTGTCGCCGCCGGCATTGCCGGCCTCGTCCCGTGCCGAAGCCTCCCACACGCTCGACCAGCTGCCGACGTCCGACCAGCCAAAGGAGGCGGGAACGACGCTGGCGAGTTCGGTTCGCTCCATCACGGCATAGTCGATCGATTTGCGGGGCGCGCTGGCAAAATGTTCGGTGTCCAAGCGATGGAAGCCGATATCCTCCTTGGCGTGCGCCACGGCCGCCGTCGCGGCGCTCGCGATCGCCGGCTCGTGCCGGCCGAGTTCGGCCATGAAGCTGTCGGCGCGGAACAGGAACATGCCGCTGTTCCAGAGATAGCCCTCGTCGAGATAGCGGGCCGCGGTCGGCGCATCTGGCTTCTCGACGAAGCTCAGCACCTTGCGGGCGCCGGCATCGCCCGGTTGGGGGCGGATGTAGCCATAGCCTGTCGCGGGCTTGTCCGGGACCATGCCGAAGGTGACGAGCTGGCCTTGGATCGCAGCAGCGGCCGCGATCTCGACCGCGCTGCGGAAGGCTGGCAGGTCGCCGATCAGATGGTCGGAGGCGAGCACGAGGACGAGCGCTTGGGGATCGCGCTTCTGGATGAAGCTCACGGCGGCGGCGATGGCCGGTGCGGAATCACGGCGCGCCGGCTCGAGCAGGATCTCGCCCGCCATCTGGACCTGCTTCATCTGGCTCAGCACGAGGAAGCGGAAATCCTCGTGGGTCACGATCACGGGGGCGCCGAATAGCGGGTGCCTGATCCGGCCCAGCGTCTGCTGGAACATCGACTCCTCGCCGAGCAGCGAGATGAACTGCTTCGGGAACGCTTCGCGCGATGCCGGCCACAGCCGTGATCCAGCGCCGCCGCACAGCACGATCGGCACGATCGTGCCGGCGCGAGCGACGAGAGGTGGCTCGACCGCGGTCGCAGAAGCCTGGGTGATAGGATCGATCTTCACAAGCTCCTCGCAGATGGTTTGAGCCGCTCGACGCCGGAGACGAGCGCAAAGCCCAGCCCAAGGCCGATGGCCTTGATCCAGACGTCGTGGATGGTGCCGTGCCGCGTCGGCGACCAGTTCTGGGCGAGTTCGAGCGAGATTACCGCAGCAAGACCGACAGCGAAGATGAGAAAGCGCTGCCGCGGATAGCCGATCGCGAAGGCGGCGGCCGCGGCGAGAAAGGCGAGTCCGCGTTCAAGATCCGGGATGAGCCAGGAGACGGACGGCCGCTGCTCGATGCCGGACAGCGTCGCATAGACGATGACGAGCATCAGCGCCCAGCCGGAGACGCGTGAGAGGCGGCGGATGGCCGCCATCCGCGCCCGCACCAGCCGCACGAGGCGGGAGAGCCACCTGCTCGCTCTGGTTCCGCCACGCAGCGCGCCGCCGATGCCGGTGTCCTCGATCTCTGTGCGCCAGGCTGCCAGCATCGACCTTTGCGCCCGCAGCTGTTCGAGGCGGCGGAACGCGGCCATCATCTGCGCCTCCGCCTCGACCAGCCTGGCCTCGTCGGCCGGCTCGCGCTCGAAATAGATGCCGTCCTCGTTCCCGAGCAGCGCTGCGGCGCGGGTGCGGGCCTCGTCGAGCCGCCGCGACAACCCGGCGCTTTCGCGCTCGATCCCCGCAAGCGCCTGCTCGAGCTGGCGGTAGAGCGGTCCGAGCCTGTCGAGATCGGTTTCGCGATCTCGATCCAGGCTACGAAACCGGGCAGGCAGCGTCATTGCCCTGTCTCCCCTCGCAATGCGGGTAGCGGAACGACGCGCGATCGCGCCAACCGCTGTTGCGGGGATGATCAGCAATTCATGTGCCAGAAGGCCGGCGCAGCGAAGGGTCAGCGAGGCTGACGCGGCCCAAGGATGTCGAGGACGCCGCGCGAGCGCGGTTCTTTGCCGGTTGCGGTCCGCGACCTGAGGACCATGACGAGCGCGGCGAAGGCGGCGACGGCCGCGCTGGCGACCACGGCGGTGGCGATCAACGCGACCAGCAGCCCATGCGGCCACATGAGCCAGAGGGTCAACGCGCCGCTGGCAATGGCAGCCAGGAAGAAGACGATCAGCATCACTCGTGCTTTCGCGGCTCGCTATCGGCCAGTGACTATAGCTTTGCTCGCCGGTTCGAGAAAGGCTTCACGGGCGTGCGGACTATCCACCAGCCTGAGCCGTCGTGGTTAAGGGCGCGCTAACGGCGCTCGAAGGGGGCTGGCAACGGATTTGCTTGGGAGCTGCCGGATCAGTCCGCAGCGGAGAGTTTCGTGAGACGTCTCACCCTCCTCGACCATTTTTTCCCAATGCGTATGCACGCTTGTGCCTGGGCACTCGCCCCCTTGCTGACGGTGTTGTCTCTGACGCTTGCCGGCGCTGGGCAGGCCTGGGCGAATGACTTCGAATACCGTGTCGCCGCGCAGGATCGGCTTAAGATCAAGGTGTCCGAGTGGCGGCCGAACTCGCGCGAACTCTTCGAATGGTCGGCGCTCAGCGGAGAGTTCGCCGTCAGCTCGACCGGCATGCTTTCGCTGCCGGTGGTCGGCACGTTCTCGGTCGATGGCAAGGCCCCGGCCGAGATCGCGGCACTGATCTCGGAGCGGCTGAAGGGAACGGCCGGGCTCGTCAACGCGCCTGCAGCCGCCGTCGAAATTGCCCAGTATCGGCCGATCTATGTCGTGGGCACCGTCGAGAAACCCGGCGAGTACGCGTTCAGGCCGACGATGACCGCGTTGCAGGCGGTCGCGATTGCCGGCGGATTCCAGCGCATGGAGCTGGCGCTGGGCCGTTTCGAGCGCGAGACGATCGTCGCCGAGGGCGAAATTCGCGTTCAGCAGACGCAGTTGCTCGCCCTGCAGGTGCGCCGCGACAGGCTGCTGGCGGAAACGCGCCAGGCGGAAGCGATCACCTTCTCGGAGGATATCCGCAGGAGCCTCGATGACAGCGCCGCTCAGGCGATGCGCGAGGAGAACGCATTGTTCGCCTCGCGTCGCAAGGCGGTTCGCTCGCAACTCGATCTCCTGCAGCAATCGCGCGGGCTGCTTGAGGAGGAATTGCGCACGCTCGGCGCCAAGGCGGTGACCCAGCAGCGTCAGCAGGATCTTATCCGGCGCGAGCTGAACAATATCAACAGCTTGATCAGCAAGGGATTGGCCGTGAGCCCCCGCCAGCTCGCGGTCGAGCAGAATCTCGCGCAATCCGAGAGCCAGGCGCTCGACCTGATGCTCGCAACGGCGCGCGCCAAGCAGGAGATCAGCCGCATCGACCGCACGCTGGCCGATCTGGAGAACCAGCGCGAGATCGATACCAGGCGCGAACTGCGCGAGACCCAGCTTTCGCTCAAGCAGTCCGAGGACCGGATCGCGGCGCTACGCGCGCTCATCCACGAATCGACCGCACTAGCGCCAAGGCTGCAGAGCCAGCAGGAGAAGCAGCTCGCGCGCATGCGCTTGAGTGTACAGCGCCGCCAAGGCGACGCGGTGAACGAGATCGCGATCGAGGAAAGCTCGCCGATCCTGCCCGGAGATATCGTCAGGGTCGAGCGAGCCTCACTGCAATCGATCATCTCGTCGCTGCCCTCCACCAGCACGGCCGGGGCGCAGAACTAGATATCGCAGGAAACCCCCGGGTCGATTTGCGGCCGCTGAAAGCAGGCTCCCGTCCATGCGGAGGTAGGCCTATGTTGTCATTCTCGCGACCTGCTCGCATTTTTCTTGCAGACGAACATCCGATCTTCCTGGCAGGACTGCGCTTTTGCCTGGCCGACCAATCGAACATGATCGTCGTCGGCGAGGTCCATTCATCCGCAGACCTCGCACGGGTGGTCGAGAAGGCAGCTCCCGATGTCGCCGTCGTCGGCGAGCATTTCAACGGTGTTTCGGTCGTCGAAAGCCTGCTGAACGACCTTCCAGCCTTGCGGATCCTCGTCGTTGCCGAGGAGCGCGACAATGCCCGCGCCCATCGCCTGCTTGCGTTCGGCGTACGCGGCTATGTCCTGAAGCAATCGCCTGGCTCGATCATGTGCAAGGCGATCGCGACAGTTCTCCGCGGCGGCTGCTTCCTCGATTCAGTGGAGCCCGTTCCGCTTCAGGCAGGGGGCCGGCGAGCAGCTGTCCTGACCGAGCGCGAGCAGGAAGTTCTGCGCTTGATCGCGCTGGGATTCAGTATTCGCGAGGCAGCCGAGCGCATCGGAATCACCGCAAAGTCCGCGGAAACCTATAAGATGCGCGCCAGTGCCAAGCTGAGCATCGATAGCCGGCAGCAGATCGTGCAATACGCCATCACGCGCGGATGGTTTGAGTAGCGCTTCTAAAGAATTTAGATCGCGGTCGGTTCATCCATTTGTTTTATTCGGATCTCCCGCTGCGTCACCGCGACGCAGCGGAGGGCTGGTGCGCGGCTGGGCGCAGTTCGCCGATATGCTCCTGAAAGAAGCGAATTTCCGTCAAATCTGTCAGGAATTTTACTGACAAAGCCCAGCTCGCAGTCAGGCAGCTGCATTGCTGAACAAATATGCTGCATCGCACAAAAGCCTATTGTTATGTATTCGTTGCGCGTTAATAATCTATTAAGATGCGGTTTATGCGTAGGGTGCTGCAATGAGCCGATTTCCGGACTCGCAAAATTTGTCGGCGTCCTTCTCTCTACCCATGCGTGTATCGCAAGGGGAGTACAGATTCGCCAGGGGCGTAGTAAAGAGAGGGTTCGACCTTACGGCGGGAATCCTCCTTCTCTTTCTGCTCGCGCCCCTTATGCTGCTCATAGCTGCCCTGGTCAGGGCCGGCGATGGCGGTCCAGCCCTTTTCAAGCAGCCGCGGGTTGGCCGCGGCGGGAAAAGCTTTCGCTGCTGGAAGTTCCGCACCATGGCCTGCAACGCCGATGAGGCGTTGCAGCATCTGCTCGCCACCGATCCCGCTGCCGCCAAAGAATGGGCCGAGAGTCAAAAGCTCACACGCGATCCGCGGATCACGCCGGTCGGCGCCTTCCTGCGGCGCTCGAGCCTCGACGAACTGCCTCAGCTCTTCAACATCATCGCCGGCGAGATGAGCTTCGTAGGGCCGCGCCCTATCGTAGCAGCCGAGCGCGAACGCTATGGCGAGGCCTTCAATCACTGCTTTTCGGTCCCGCCCGGGCTCACCGGTCTTTGGCAGATCAGTGGCCGCAGCGATTGCTCCTACGCCACCCGAATCTCGCTCGACAGCCAGTACGCGTCGGAATGGCACCTCATGCTCGACGCCAAGATTCTGGTGAAGACGGTCCCGGCAGTGCTGATGCAGCGGGGGAGTCGATAAGGCCCGCCGAAGTCCGCGAGCCTGATCCGCAAGTTCACGCCCAGCTCAGATGGGTTCCATGGAGTTCCTCGGCCCATGAAAATCGCGATCGTCCACTACTGGCTCGTCGGCATGCGCGGTGGCGAGAAGGTGATCGAGGCGCTGTGCCGGATGTATCCGGACGCGGACGTCTTCACCCATGTCTACGTTCCCGAGGCGGTCTCCGACGAGATTCGGCGACACAAGGTGACGACGAGCTTCATCGGCAGGCTGCCGCGGGCCGCGAAGCTCTACCAGCGCTACCTGCCGCTGATGCCGCTGGCTCTCGAGCAGCTCGACCTGCGCGGCTACGACCTGATCATTTCCAGCGAGTCCGGTCCGGCCAAGGGCATTGTGCCGCCACCGGGTGCGATGCACATCTGCTATTGCCATTCGCCGATGCGCTATATCTGGAACATGTTCCACGAATACAGGGAGCGCTCCGGACCGATCACTCGCCTGCTCATGCCGACATTGGCCCATTACATCCGCAATTGGGATAGTGTCTCGGCCAATCGTGTCGATCACTTCGTCGCCAACTCCGAGACGGTGGCCACCCGGCTGCATCGCTACTATCGCCGCGCCTCGACGGTGATCCATCCGCCCGTCGATGTCGACGCCTTCGAGGTGCTGCCCAACGGCCTCGTCGAGGATTACTGTCTCATGGTCGGCGAGCTCGTCGGCTACAAGCGGCCGGAGCTCGCAGTCGAAGCGTTCAATCGCACTGGCCGACGCCTCGTCGTGATCGGCGGCGGTGAGATGCTCGCCGAGCTCCGCCGCATCGCCAAGCCGAATGTCCAGGTGCTTGGGCCCCAGCCCTTCAGCGTCCTGCGCTACCATTATTCGCGCTGCCGCGCCCTGATCTTCCCCGGCGAGGAAGATTTCGGAATCGTGCCGGTCGAAGCCATGGCGAGCGGGCGGCCGGTGATCGCCTTCCGCCGCGGCGGCGCCACCGAGACGGTGGTCGACGGCATGAGCGGCGTCTTCTTCGACGAGCAGAGTGTCGATGCGCTCATCGCTGCCGAGGAGCGGGCCAGGGCGATTGCCTGGCAGCCGCGGGAGATCGCGGACTATGCCCGCAGTTTCTCGACCGCCGTCTTCGAGAAGCAGATGGCGCTGCACATCAACCAGCTGCTCAAGCCGCTCGCCGGGACGATCTCGATGGCCATGCCGCCGGTGCAGCCACGCCCTGCCCTGGTCCAGAGCCTGGCGTGAACGAGACCGGCCCTTCGCGATACCGAGGAAGAACCCGATGCAGACGATCTACCAGAGCGACGTCTATGCCGACCTGAACCCGACCTGGCACGAGGAAGACTCGCCGTGGAAGGCGCGGCAGATCGAGGCGATCCTGCGCAAGAACGCGATCGCCTTCGACAAGGCCTGCGAGGTCGGCTGCGGCACTGGCGAGATCCTGTTCAACCTGGCGAAGGCGTTCCCGCAGGCACGTTTCGATGGCTACGAGATCTCGCCGCACGCTTTTCAGCGCGCCAAGTACAAGGAGACCGACCAGGTCAACTTCTCGCTTGGCGATTTCACGACCGAGGGCCCATCGGATTACGACCTGCTCGTGATCGCCGATGTGATCGAGCATGTCGAGGACTACATCGCCTTCATCAAGGCCTTGCGCGGCAAGGGCCGCTACAAGGTCTTCCACATTCCGCTGGATCTGTCCGTCCAGTCGCTGCTGCGCGGCTGGCCGATCACCAAGCTGCGCGAGAACGTCGGCCACCTGCATTACTTCTTCAAGGAGACCGCCCTCGCGACCCTCGCGGACTGCGGCTACCGCGTCATCGATCACGCCTACACCGCGAGCCGGCTGGAGCTGCCGAACCAGGCGCTGAGCAGCCGATTGATGCGCCTGCCGCGCCGGCTCTGCTTCTCGCTCAATCCGGACCTGACGGTCCGCGTGCTGGGCGGTTACTCGCTGATGGTGCTCGCCGAATGACCATGGCGCGCGGATACGATCAGGGCGGAGGCGGGCTGGCGCCACCGCGGAAGGCTCCGCTGCCATGAGCATGGAGCCGATCGGCGTGCTGACTATCCTGATCGGCCTGATCTGCCTGACACTCGGGACGGGCGCGCTCGTCCATGGGCTCGCGATCCTGGCGGTCCTGGGGGCAGCCGCGGCCATGCTGATCGGTGCCGCCAACATTCAGCCCGGGCATGTGATGCTGGTGTTCCTCGCCTTCGGCGCGCTGAGCCGCCGCCGCGAGGCCGCAGCCGCCATCCGCGCGCTGCATCCGAACGAGCCCGGCTTCTGGTTCGCCTGCCTCGTCATCTATGGTGTCGCCACCGCCTTCCTGATGCCACGCCTGTTCGCCGGCATCACCGAGATCGTCCCCCTCGGCACCACGGCCTTCGACGATACCGGCTCGACCGTGCCGCTGGCACCCGTCTCGAGCAACGTCACCCAGAGCCTCTATCTTTCGACCACTCTGCTCTGCCTGGTCACACTGACCGCGATCGCTGGGACGCGTCAGGGCTTCTCGGCCGTCTTCAATGCGCTGCTCGCCTGCTGCATCGCCAATACGGTCTTCGCCGTCCTCGACATCGCGACCTATGCGACCGGCACGCAGGAGTTGCTCGGCTTCATCCGGAACGCCCGCTACACGCTGCACACCGACACCGAGATCGCCGGTATGAAACGGATCGTCGGCTCCTATACGGAGGCTTCGGTCTTCGCACGCTCGACCCTCGGCGTGCTCGGCTTCACCGGCACCTTGTGGCTCTGCGGCGTGCGACCGGGGCTCACCGGCTCGATCGCCGGGCTCTCGCTCGTCCTGATCGTCCTCTCGACCTCCTCGACCGGCCTGGCCGGCGCTCCGGTGATGCTGCTCCTGCTCCATGCCTTCGCCATGACCCGGCTCGTGCTGGGCAATGCGGCGCGGCAGGCGACCTTCTTCGCCCTCGGTGCTCCGGTCATCGGTCTGGCGGTCGTCCTGCTGCTTCTGCTCGACGCCGAAGCGATCGCGAAGATCTACGGCTATGTCGACCTCGTCGTGCTGAACAAGGCGAGTTCCGATTCCGGCATCGAGCGCAGCTCCTGGAACGTGATCTCCTTCCAGAATTTCCTCGACAGCTGGGGGCTCGGCGTCGGGGTCGGCACCGCGCGCGCCTCGAGCTTTGCGGTCGCATTGCTCGCGAGCGTTGGCGTTCCCGGCGCACTCTTCTATGCGGTCTTCGTCTTCGAATGCTTCCTGCGCCCGCGCGGCCAGCCGGGGAGCCTCGAGGCCGACATCGCCGTCGCCGCGCGCAACGGCTATGCCGGCTTGCTGATCGGCGATCTGCTCGTCGGCCCGATCATCGATCAGGGCTTCTTCTTCTGCATGCTGGCCGGGCTCGCGGCCGCGATCAGGCCGCGAACCTCCAGCGTCCCCAGGGCTGTCCCTTCGTTCACCGGAGCGAGAATATGACCGAGACCTTCGCGGTGAACGGCCGCTTCATGGCGCAGGCAATGACCGGCGTGCAGCGCTATGCGCACAACGTCGTCGCCGCGCTTGACGAGAGCCTGGCGGCCGCCGGCCAGAGAGCCGTCCTCGTTGCACCGCAGGGTACCGACACCCCTGCGCTGCAGGCGCTCGATACGATCCGGGGCGGGCGATTGAAGGGGCACGCCTGGGAGCAGATCGAGCTGCCGCGCCTTTGGGGAGGGCGCCTCCTCAACCTCTGCAACACGGCGCCGGCCATAAAGGGCGACCAGATCGTCTGCATCCACGACGCCAATGTCTTCACGGCACCCGAGAGCTACAGCCGTGGCTTCCGCGCCGCTTACACCACGCTGCAGCCGCTGCTGGCACGCCGCAGCGCCAGGATCGCCACCGTCTCGCACGCCTCCGCCCGGCAACTCGCGCGCCACCTGCCGCTTCGCGCCGCCGAGATCGCGGTTCTCCCGAACGGCCATGAGCATGCCCTGGCCTGGGACCCGGCCAAGGCGGATCGGGCTCGGGCGCTGTTGGCGGCACCGGAGGTTAATGAGCGGCCTTTCGTCCTGGCTTTGGGCTCGCAGGCCCGCCACAAGAACCTCGCGCTTCTCGCCACGATCGCGCCGGCCCTGGCCGAACTCGGCGTCGATATCATCGTCGTCGGCGGCGGCAGCGGCATCTTCGCGCCGGAAGAGCGCGCGCAAGCCGCCAACCTCAAGCTTCCGGGGCGGGTCAGCGACGACGATCTTGCCTTCCTGCTCGAGCGGGCGCTTTGCCTGGCTTTCCCATCCTGGACCGAGGGGTTCGGCCTGCCGATCGTCGAGGCGATGGCGCGGGGCTGCCCGGTCGTCTCCTCGAACTGCGCCAGCATGCCTGAGGTCTGCGGCGACGCCGCGTTGCTGGCATCGCCCGCGGATCCGGAAGCGTGGGTCGAGCATGTCAGAACACTGCTGGGGTCGGCGGCGCTGCGGCAGGAGCTGAGCGGGCGCGGCCGCGAGCGTCTGCCGCTATTCTCCTGGCGCAGCAGCGCCGAGGGCTACCTCGAGCTGGCGCAATCGCCGAAGGCACATCGCGCCACGCCGCCCGCGCCGACGATCCAGGCCCCGCGCATCGCCGCCGTGATCGCCACTCGCGGCCGGCCGGAGGTGGTGACGCAGACCGTCCTGCATTTGCTCGCCCGGCAGAGCTTGAAGCCCGACAGCGTCATCGTCTCCTGTATCGATCCGGCCGATGCCGGCGAGTTGCAGGGGCGAAACGACGTCGTGGTGCTGACCGGGCCGGCCGGGCTCGCTGCGCAGCGTAACACCGCGCTCGCGAACCTGCCGCCCGGCACCGAGATCGTCGCCTTCTTCGACGACGATTTCGTCGCCCATGAGGATTGGCTGGCGACGGCCGCCCGCACTTTCCGCGACGAGGCCAGCGTCGTCGCCTTCACCGGCCGGGTCCTGGCCGACGGGGTGGGGGGCCCCGGTATCGAGCTTGCGGAGGCGATGAGGCTGGTCGCGGCTCCGCCGGCGAGCGACTGGTCCTGGGTCGAGCCCTACAGCCCCTATGGCTGCAACATGGCCTTTCGCCTCGCCAGCATCGGCGACCTGCGCTTCGACGAGCGGCTCGTACTCTATGGCTGGCTGGAGGATCGCGACTTTGCGGCAGGGTTGGCCCGCCGTGGCGGCCGCTTGGTCAAATCCGCCGATGCGATCGGCGTCCATATGGGCGTCAAGGGTGGGCGCATGGCCGGCGAGCGCTTCGGCTATTCGCAGATCGTCAATCCGCTCTACATGCTGCGCAAGGGCACGATGACGCTCGGCCAGGTCGCCGACCACCTCTTCCGCAACATGTCCGCCAATCTCGGCCGCTCGCTGCGCCCCGAGCCGTTCATCGATCGACGCGGCCGTCTCCTGGGCAATCTGCTCGGGATCGCCGACATCCTGCGCGGGCGCATGCAGCCCGAGCGCGCCGCCGCCTTGCAGCCGAGGGGTAAGTTCAGATGATGCTGGGAAAACCGGGCGCATCCGGCGCGCCATTCCGTATCCTGCCGCTGCCGGACCCGGCCATGGCGCCGGTAAGCGATGGCCCGGTCGCCCTGCTGCGGACGATCGGTGCCGCCGGCTTGCGGCACAAGGGCAAGCTGGCCGTCTGGGTCGCGCTCTGCCTGGCGGCTGGCTTCTTCTATGTTCGAACCACGCCGCCGACCTATAGCGCGGCGGCGACCGTGCTGCTGGAGCCGCGGCGGCAGGCTCCGAGTTCGGCGCGCGAGATCGCGGCACCGAGTTCGCTCGACCTGAATGCCGCCGACAGCGAACTGCAGGTGATCCGCTCGGAGCGCTTGCTCAGCACCGTTTTCGACGCGCTGGCCCTGAGCGATCATCCTGAGCTCGGACCACAGTCGCCAGGTCCGTTGCAGGCATTGAGCGGTCGCATCACAGGCGCGCTTCGCGGTGCCTTGGTGGCATTGGGACTGTCCCAGCCGCCGAGCCGGAGCGCGGAAGCGTCGCTGCGTGTCGATCCGCGCCGCAACGCCTTCGAGAATTTTGTGCGGCGTTTCTCGGCGCGCCGTGTCGGCCAGTCCTATGTGCTGGAGATCGCCTATTCCTCAGCCGATCCGGAGCTTCCGGCGCGCGTCGCCAACGCGGCCGCCTCCGCCTATCTGCTCCAATCCGTATCCTTCAAGGCCGACGCCGCGCGTAGCGGCGCGGAGTTCCTGCAAGGCAGGCTGGACACGCTCGCGACCCAGGTCCGGACCGCGGAAGCGGCTGTCCGCAGCGGCACGTTGCCGGCGCAGCCGATCCCCGATGCGGATGCCAGGATCATCGGTGCCGCCCAGATGCCGCTCGGCCCGTCGGCACCGCGCGGCAGCCTGATCATGGCGTTCGCCGGCGTCTTCAGCCTGCTCAGCGGCCTGTTCGTCGCCGTGCTCGCTTCGGTCTTCGACCGCCGCGTCCGCCTCCCGCAGGACCTCGTACGCGAAACGGGCCTGCCCTGCCTCGGCGTTGTGCCCCAGGTCGGGAGCTGGGGCGGGCAAGTGCGAGCCTCGGGCCCGGACAAGTCGCTGCTGGTGACGCGCGAGGACGCCGGTCCCTTTGCCGCGGCGATCCGTGATCTGCAGACGGCGATCGAGATCGCCTGGGGCGCGGGCCGCTCCCAGGGCAGCCCGGTCGTCGCGATCGGAGCGTGGCGGGCAGGTGCCGGCGCGACGCTGCTGACGATGAATCTCGCGCAGCTGATCAACCATCGCGGCCGGCAGGTCAGCGTCATCAGCCCTGATGCCGCCCGCACGCAGGCCGACCACGGCAAGGAGGGGGCATCGCTGACCGACGTGATCGCCTCGGGCAGCGCGGCGCCGGCGGCCTATGCCAACGTCGAGGGGGTTCACCTGCTGCCGATCCGCTCGGCGACGCCGCAGCTCAACCGGTTCGTCGACTTTCGGGATCCGCGCGCTGCCCTGGTCGTCGCTCAGGCGAGACAACGCGGCGAGGTGCTGATCGACCTGCCGCCGCTCGGCGAATCCTCCGATGCGGTCGCCCTCGCGACCCATGCCGACATCGTCGTCCTCGTCGCGGCTGAAGGCGTGACGAGCCATGACGAGCTCAACGAGGCATTGGGTTCTCTGCGGCGCGCCGGCATCACCGTCATCGGCGCCGTGATCAATCGCAGTCGATCCTGATTGTCTCAGCCGGCTGCGCCGCGCATGTCGCGGCGCCCGATCGGGATTGTGCGAAGCCGCCGGCGCAAGCCACCGAGCAGTCCAAGAAAGGGCCGCTCGAGCCAGCGCTCGGCGGCGTAGGCGATGGCGACCATGAGCAGCAGGCTCCCGGCGACGAGGCAGGTGAGCAGCGGCGCGTGTCGGCCTGCGCGCAGGGCGGCTTCCGCCACGACCGTGTAGATGAGCGGGACGTGGATGAGATAAAGCGGGAACGAGATCGCGCCGAGGAAGCGCCCGCTCCGGCCCGAGAGCCAGGTGACAAGCAGACCGGAGCGCAGGCAGCCATAGACGACGAGCAGCGCGCCGAGCGGATAGAGCAGGCCGCCCTTCTTCTCCGGATTCAGCGGCTCCGGCAGCCAGTCGAGACCGAGCTGGCGCGCCGCATCGCCGCTTTGGGAGCCGATCAGGAGACCCAGGAGCAGCGCGGAGATCGGCAGGGCTGACGGGAGTCGGCCGGCCGCCCAGACCTCGCGCAGGACGATGCCGAGCGGGAAGCAGACATAGTCGTAGCGTCGCAGGGCGATGAAGATCACGGCGCTGCCGATCGCGATCGCCAGCCGGGATCGGGAGCTTGTGAAAGCGCAGGCGGCAAAGCAGAGAATCGAACCGAGCAACTCGGGCCGCATCGTCCACAGGACGTTGTTGAAGAACGAGCCGCCGGTCAGGAAGATGCCGGCCATGCCGTTGTAGATCGCGGCTGCCGGACCGGGGATGGTCTCCTGATAGGTCCAGCCGAGCCAGCGGCTGCCGGTGAGCGCCGCGAGGTCGGTGGCGGAGGTCGGAAACAGGCTCAGCAGCAACCAGGCCACGAGCGTGCTGGCGGTCGCCGGGATCGCCAGCCGCAGATAGCGGATGACGACGTCGATCCAGATCGGATCGGATTTGCGCAGCGTTGCATTGGTCACGACGAAGCCGCTCAGCACAAAGAACACCGAGACGGCGAAGGTGCCATTCCAGAGCACGGCGAAGGGCGTATAGGCGAGCCAGTGCGCGCCGGGCTGCTGTTCCGCCACGAGCCATGGCACCAGCGCCGACATCAGGTGGAAGATCACGACCGCGACCGCAGCGACGCCGCGCAGCCCGTCGAGATGGTCGAGTCTCTGGCTCACCAGCCTTCCCCGATCTTGGCAGATCCGCTCCGCGGTCGCCACCAGCGGTCGGAAAGATCAAGGCGTCCGGCGCCGATCGCGAGCCGCATGCCGCAGGCGAGAAGCCCCAGCCCGTAGAGCAGAGCTCCAAGGGCCGCAATGGCGATGAGCTCGGCCAGGGCCGGCAGCTGCCAGGCGGCGACGGGGCCGCGCAGGGCGAGCACCCCGGCCGTCATGATGGCGCCAGCGAAGGCGACCTTCCAGAGATTGAGCAACTGCTCGGCGATGCCGATCGCGAGCAGGCTACGAAGCCAGCGCAGGAAGAAGGCCGCCATGACCGCGGCCGCGACCAGCCGGCCGGCCGCCATGCCGACGGCCCCCCATTGCAGGAAGCCGATGGTGACGGCGGGTACGCGAATGGCGAGGTCGTAGAGATTGAGCCGGAAGATCACCTCGGGACGGCCCAGCGCCAGGCTCAGCGAATACAGCGTCTGGAAATAGGGCGTCGCCATCACCGAGAGCGAGAGCAGGCTGAGCAGCCAGTCGGCACCATGCCATTTCGGGCCGAGCAGGACCTCGACGATCAGGTCCGAGGTCAGGGCGATGCCCAGGCTGCACGGCACCGAGGCCAGCATGCTGAAGCGCGCCGCCTTGAGGAAGGCGAGCCGCAGCCGCTGATCCTCTCCCTTGATCCGGGCGAAGGCGGCCATGATCGGCTGCAGCGCCGGGCCGATCAGGCTCTGGGTCGGCATGACCGAGAGATCGGCCGCGACCGCATAGCGCCCGAGCACTTCCTTGCTGCCGCCGAGCCCGAGCAGGATGCGATCGAACTGCCAGTTCACCGCCGAGACGAGCTGCGCGCAGGTGAACCAGCCGACGAAGCTGGCGAAATCCGACAGGCGGGACAGCGACAGTGCCGGGCGATAGGGCGCGAGACGATAGGAGATGGCGCAGCCGAAGACGGGGGCGGCGACGAAGTTGACGACGAGCGCCCAGTAGCCGCCGCCGAGCAGGAGCGTCGCGATGGCCAGGCAAAAGGCAGCGAGCTTGCCGCCGGTCTCCAGCAGGAAGTTCCGCAGGAAGCCGAGCTCGCGGATGAACAGGATGAGGCCGGGACTGGCGAGGCCTCGCGCGATCGGCGCGAAGGCGAGCGCGAGGATCACCGGTACGAGTTGTGGGTCGCCGTTGATCCAGGAGAACGGCCAGGCGACGGCGAGCAACAGCAGCGCGATGGCAAGGCCGCGCAGAGCGCCGAGAGTGAAGCCGGTGTCGAGATGGGCCTTGTCGACATGGGGCAGGCGAACCAGGGCCTGCGTCACCGGGATCTCGAGCACCATGTCGACGATCGCGACGCAGGACATGGCCAGCGCCGTCAGGCCGAAATCGGCCGGCGTCAGCATCCGCGCCATGATCAGCAGCGTGAAGAAATCGATGAACCGGCCGAGGAAGCGCGAGGCGACCAGCCAACCGGCGCCCCGGAGGGCTTTCATAGCCAGCATGGCGATCCCTTCTCGAGCAGAGCGGGCAAGCGCAGATGCCGGGCGCGCGCTACCACCGCAGCTATCGACTTGGCCTCGATCACCCCATTCCGCATCAGCGATGGAAGCCGGCGGAGAGCCCGCGCAGGGCATGAAAGGCTTCGAGTGCCGTGAGCAGCGGCAGGCGCGTGCGGGGGAAGGCGCGCGCGATGGCGCCCTCCCGCCAGAGCTGGCTGCGGATCGATGCGATGCGGGACAGCATGCCGCCGGACAACGCCTCGCCATCGCCGACGACGCCGGCCCGGCCGAAATCGACGGACCGCTCGCCGATTGCCAATGCCGCGAGATCGGCCTCGACCGGGCGAGTGACCGCCCGCCTAAGCCAGGGCCAGGCACGAGCCGCATCGGCCATGACTGCTGCGCCGCTGCCAACGCCGTCGATATAGGCGAATGCGCCGGCCAGCAGCGGATTGCCGATGCTGGGATCGACCGCGCCGAAGGCGATGTCGCCGGCATTGCAGACGACTTCGCCGTTCTCGTCTTCCGTGAACGAGCGCACCGACGGGATCGCCGGCTCGAACAGGCTTTCGATCAGTTGCCAATAGCGCAGCACCGTGGAGCGGACTGCGAAAGGACTGTAGCGGTTGCGTTCCACCGCGAGCCCGACCACCCGCGGAAAATGGTCTTCGCTGAGACCCTTGTAGTTGCAGCGCGCGAACTGGATGGTCTCGAAGCTCAGATCGGGCAGGCCGGCTGCGAGCAGGCGCTGCGTGCTGCCGTAGAGGCCCGTATCGCACAGGATGATCCGTTTCGCGCCAGTGCTGACCGAGGCGAGATGGCGCCGGAAGAGCGCGTTCTGCCGATCGATGTCGGCCAGGATGTCTTCGCCGGCAGGCCGCTCGAGCATCGCGAAGAAGCGCTCGGGCACGAACGGCTCGTCCCATGACTGGAGAAGCTCGTAGCGTTTGCCGCCCAGCGCGGCGGCGACATCGGCGAAGCTGGCGCCACTGAATTCGCGGCCGAGCTCGTCCAGCGCAGCGCCGCTACGGGCCATGATGGCGGCCCGGGCCGCAACCAGTCGAGAAATCATGAGGTTCTCGCGCGGCAGCGCGAGCGGCAGGCTCAGGCGTTCTGCAAGGCGCTCGAATGCCGCCCGGATGCCAAGACCGCCGCGGGCACAGAACAGCAGCGCGGCATCTCCGCGCTTGCCTGCTTCGTCGGCGTAGAGCCAGATCGCCAGGCAGAACTCGGCCACGATCGGCCCGAGCACCTCGCGTCCGAAGCTGTGGGGGTCGCTGACATGTCCCGCCGGCATGCGTCCAGGGGCCGTTGGCCGGCGAAGCACCCGGCCGAGTTCGCTCGCCGCGCCGTGCAGGCGCGACAAGCGGCGGCGCAGCCTGGGGCGCGGGAGATGGAGGGTCCGCAAGCCGAGCGCCGAGGGCACGACGTGGTCGGCGAGCCGATCGTCGCCGACATGCAGGGTCCGCCGGGCGTCGATCCTTTCCGTGGCGAGGACGGCATGGAAGAGGTCGCCGCGCCGCTTGGTCAGGCCGAGATCGGCGCTGGAATAGATCCTGTCGAGCAGGTCGGGGCCGTGGACATGCGCAACGAGCGCCTCGAGCGTCGCGGTCGGCAGCGCGATGTCACTGATCGCGACGACGCGGCGGCCTTCGCCACGGCAGCGGCGCAGCAGCGCCACCAGCTCTCGGTTTGGCCGCAACGAGTCCTTTTCGATGGCGAGCTCGATCGCGAGACGGATCTCGCACAGCTCCTCCACCCCCGCCTTCGGTACTCCGAGCATGAGGAGCTGACGCCGGATGATGTCGCGCAGCACGACCTCGCCGTCCTGATCGGCCATGTCGAGTGCGCGATAGGCAAGGCGCTGCGCTGCGAGGCGCGCTTCGACCAGCGAGCTTTCCGCCACCCTCAGGCCTTGTTCGACCAGTTTGCGAGCAAAGCGGCGTTCGCCGGCGATAATCCGTGCGCGCTCCGAGCGGAGTGTGCGCAGCAGCAGGGTGTCGAACAGGTCGGTCGAGATCAGCTCGACCCCGTCCAGCAGAGCCGCTTCGTCAGGATGTGGCCAGCCCGGCATCATACGCTCCGTGCCCAGACGCAAGGGTCGAGACCGTCGCGACAACGACGGCTGCATGCACAAAGGCATGCGTTACGCAGATGAAAGCAGGGACCGTGCCAGTCCAGCCCGGGCATCTTTTTCAATCGCGGGGGCAATTGCTCATTCGAATCGCAATCGCTGCGCGAATGAGCAGGAAAAGGATCGCCATGGTGACGAGTCTTGCTTTCAGCTGATCTTGCAGGCGACTAGCCTTGTTGCATGTCCGATCGATGGGGCTCGGGGATGGAAGAGACTGTCCAGCGAATCGACGATGCCGACAGCATGGCTGCCCAGCACTGCGATGCGATCGTCCTCGGCGCGGGCGTTTCGGGCCTGGTCGCGGCCTCGGTCCTCGCCCAGCAAGGTTGCAGGCGGATCGTCGTCGTCGACGAATACGCGCATCTCGGCGGGAACCATATCGACTGGTCGTCCGGCGAGTACACCTTCGACATCGGCAGCCTGATCTTCCAGGACGATTCGCCCCTGCTGCAGCATTTCCCCGAGGTGCTGCCGCTGTACGTGCCGATCGAGCCGCGTTGGGCCAGGCTGAACCCGCAAGGATTGATCACCGCTTATCCGATCTCGGTAAAGGACGACATCCTGCGCGCCGGGCCGGCCGAGGTCGCCCGGATCCTGATGTCGGCGGCCTATGCCCGCCTGTTCAAGCGGCGTATGCGCAATGCCCGCGAATTCGCCCGTCACTGGATCGGAGCGAGGCTGCTGCACCGCTCGGGCCTCGATGCCTACATGACCCGGTTCTACGGCATTGCCTCCGACCAGATCGGCATCGAACTGGCCCGCAAGCGCATGCAATGGATCAGTGAGCACGCTTCGCTGCGCGGCCTTCTCGGCCGCCTGCGCCGGGCGAAGCCGCAGGGCCCGGCCAACCGGCAGATGGCGCGACCGCGCGAAGGCTTCGCCACGCTTTACGCTGCCGCAGCTGCATCGTTGACGGCGCGCGGCGCCAGCTTCCTGCTCGGGGCAAAGATCGACCGGATCGAGAAACTCGACAATCGCTTCGTCCTTTTCCGCGAGGGAAGGGCGATCGTCGCCGATCGGATCGTCTCGACCATTCCAATCCGGCGCCTGCAGGCGCTCTGCAATCTGCCGGTCTCGCAGGAACTGGAGACGATCACGCTGCTGGCGCTCTATTTCAGCTTTGACGGCGCACGCGGCTTCGATGAGGAGATCATCTACAATTTCTCCTATGACGGCGCCTGGAAGCGCCTGACCATGTATTCCGATTTCTACGGCCGGGCGCAGGGGCGCGAATATTTCGGTGTCGAGGTGATCGCCAACCATATCGGCAAGTCCATCGCCCAGGCCGAGGCGGATTTCCGTGCCCATGTCGCGGCGAATGGATTGTTCCGCGGCGATCTCAGGCTCGAGGGTGGCCAGCTCCTCGACAATGCCTATCCGATCTATCGCGACGGCGCCGACGAGAGCGCCGCCGAGGCGGTCAAGGCGCTGAAGACCTTCGGCATCGAGTCCTTCGGGCGGCAGGGCGGCTTCAATTACCAGCCGACGGCGCGGGTCTCGACGATCGAGGCCGAGGCGGCATTGCGGAGCGCCGCAGCGATCCCGGCACGGTAAATGCAAGGCTCGTAGTGCCCAGCGGCGCAGAGGCGCGAGCGCAGGCGAGATGCGGTCCGAGCAGCGTGATGGGCCATGCGTATCCTCCATTTGCTGAATCACACGACGCAGTCCAACGGCCATGTCCATGCCGCCGTCGATCTCGCCTGCGAGCAGAGCCGTCTCGGCCATGTCGTCGCCGTCGCCAGCGGTGGGGGCGATTTCGATGCGCTGCTCGTCCGCAACGGCATCAAGCTCTTCACGATCGACCATCGGCGAAAGGCAAGGACGCTGTTGGGGTCGGCCTGGGCCCTACGGCAGGCGGTGGGCAGTTTCGGCGCCGACATCGTCCATGCCCATATGATGACCAGCGCGGTGCTGGCCTGGCCGATCTGCAAGCTTGCCGGCATCCCGCTGATCACCACCGTTCACAACGAGTTCGAGAAGAGCGCCATCCTGATGGGCCTCGGCACGCGCGTCATCGCTGTCAGCGCCGCCGTGGGCGCCTCGATGCGCCGGCGCGGCGTCCCGGCCGCCAAGCTCCGCGTGATCCTCAACGGCACCATCGGCTCGGCCCGCCTGGCGAACCGCGAGACCACGCCCGTCACGCTCGCCTCGCCGAGCATCCTCTTCGTCGGCGGCCTGCATCCCCGCAAGGGCCTGGCCGATCTCTTCGCGGCCTTCGATCTGGTCCATCGCCAGCACCCGCAGGCGCGCCTGCATATCGTCGGCGACGGGCCCTTCGCCCAGACCTATCGCGAGATGGTCGCGGGCCTCTCCTGCCATGAGGCCGTGCGCTTCGAAGGCAGCAAGGCGGACCCCTTTCCCTGGATGCGCGGCGCCGACATCTTCGTCCTGCCCTCCCATGCAGACCCTGCGCCGCTCGTCCTGCCGGAGGCGCGGGAAGCGGGCTGCGCCATCGTCGCGACCCGCGTCGACGGCATTCCCGAACTGCTCGAAGGTGGCGAGGCCGGCGTGCTGGTCCCGCCCCGCGACCCCGATGCGCTTGCCGCCGCTCTGTCCAGGCTGATCGCGGAGCCAGATGCGATCAGCCATTGGCGGGGGCGCAGCCAGTACCGGGTCGACCATCTCAGGATCGCGCGCGTCGCTCGCGAAACGCTCGATCTCTACGACGAGGCGGCCCTGCAACTGGGCCGCAAGGCCGGATCGGTTCTGCCGCGTACCGGTTGAACATGCCGGAGCCGCCTCGGCGCTTCCCACCAGACGGAGATGAGCCATGCCGACCATGCCATCCCGCCGGGCGCTGCTGCGTGCGGCAGCGGCCCTCGCGACAGCGGCGAGCGCGCGCCCGACACCAGCAGGCGCACAGCAGGACCCGGGAGACCCGACGCTCGGCCGCAGGCTCGTCTTCGACGAATCCTTCGCAAGCATCGATCCGGCGATCTGGCAGGCCGGTCCGAAGGCGACCACCCATGAGCCCGGCTTCTATGGGCGCTCGGCCTTCAGCCGCCGCGGCGGCGAAGAGGGGTTCGACCCCTACGCCATCGTCGCCGACCCGCTGGCCTCGGGCGGTCACGCGCTCGAGATTTCGGCCCGCTATCTCGGCCGGCAGATGAACGTGCCCGCCTATTACGGCAATGCGCTCCCGGAGTTCCAGTGGGTCTCCGGCAATCTCCAGACGGCGCGCCGGGACGGCACGATCCTGAAGGGCTGGCGCAGTGGCTATTTCGAGGCGCGGATGCGGTTCCCTGCCCATCCGCTCAGCTTCCCGGCCTTCTGGCTGATGAACGGCCGCAGCATTCTGTTCCCCAGGACCAGCGTCGAGATCGACATCGTCGAGCACAAGGGCTGGGAGCACCGGCTCTACGGCGCGTATCTGCACGAATGGGGGCAGCCGGGCGAGCGCCACGAAGGCATCGGCGTTCCGACGGATGTCGACCTGACCAGCGGCTATTTCCGCTATGGCGGGCTGATCGAGGGCGATCGCTGCGTGCTCTATTTCGAGCGCCGGCCGATCCACGATCCGAAGACCGGCCGCGCGATCGACTGGCGCATCGGGCGCGCGAGCGAACTCGACGCCCAGAACGACGTCTTCTGGCCGCTCATCACGCTCGCCCTGCGATCCGACGTGCCTTTTCCGCAACCGCTCAGGCCGGAGGACCGTGAGGCGCGGCTGCGGGTCGATTATGTCCGCGTCTACGGCAGCTGACCGAAATTCGGTGACACGCGCTTCCGGGCTGCGCCGCAGCTCGGGCGACCCTGGCGCGGCCATGCGACGAGCGCGTCTTTCTCACGGACGAAATTTGTTCGGCCGGTGATGTCTCGACCGCGCACGGAGCCTCCTAGACGGGGGTCGATGCGGCCAAGGCTGGTCTGAGCATCCATAATTTCATGGGCAGCGGACTGGTGATCGCCGCGGCGGCTGGTCTTGCAGGCCGTATCGCCGCTGACCGTCAGATGGTCGTGGCGACCACGCCTTTGCCGAGCGCGCGAGCGAGGTAGAGTGCGGTGCGGCTCGCTCGGCAGCTCGCGACCGTAGCCGGCGGGCCGCTTTCGACGATCCCGCCGCCCTCGTCGCCGGCGCCGGGCCCGATGTCGATCACCCAGTCGCTCGCCGCCGCGACCTTCATGTCGTGATCGACCAGGACCACGCTGTTGCCGGCATCGACCAGGGCATGGAGCTGGCCGAGCAGGCGCTCGACATCGGTCGGGTGAAGACCGGTCGTCGGCTCGTCGAGCACATAGAGCGCGCCGCCGCGCTGGGCGCGCTGCAATTCCGTGGCTAGCTTCACGCGTTGCGCCTCGCCGCCTGAGAACTCGGTCGCGGGTTGTCCGAGGCGCAGATAGTTGAGCCCGACCTCGCGCAGCACCTTGAGCGACCGGCAGACATGGGGCGCGTCGTCGAAGAATGCCCAGGCGCCCTCGACGGTGAGCGCGAGCACCTCGGCGATCGTCTTGCCGCGATAGCGGATCTCGAGCGTCTTGGGGTTGTAGCGGGTACCGTGACATGTCGGGCAGGGGGCGTAGACGCTCGGCAGGAACAGCAATTCGACCATCACGAAGCCCTCGCCCTCGCAGCGCGGGCAGCGGCCCTTGGCGACATTGAAGGAGAAGCGGCCGGCGTCGTAGCGGCGTTTCCTGGCTTCGGGCGTGGCCGCGAACAAGGCACGGACATGATCGAACAGGCCGGTATAGGTCGCGAGGTTGGAGCGCGGGGTGCGGCCGATCGGCTTCTGGTCGACCTCGATCAGCCGCCTGATCCCTTCGAGCCCACCGACGATCCGACCCTCCGTCGCGCCGGCGGGGCGGTCCTCGAGCGCGGCTTCGGCGTCCCTCTCTTCCTCGGCCGCGACCGGGGCGCCGAGGGCACCGGCGACCAGCTCCACCAGCGCCTGGCTGACCAGGCTCGATTTCCCCGACCCGGAGATTCCAGTGACGGTCGTCATCACGCCGAGCGGGATCGCGCAGTCGACCTGCTTGAGATTGTTGCGCGAGACTCCCTCAAGTCGCAGCCACCCGGCGGACTCGCGGCCTCGGCTCGGCATCCCGCCGCCTTCGTCGAACAGATGGCGCCTCGTCTCCGACGCCGCGATCTCGCGCAGCCCCTCGATCGGGCCGCTATAGAGAATCTCGCCGCCATGCTCGCCGGCGGCGGGCCCGACATCAACGATCCAGTCGGCACGGCGGACGACGTCCATCTCATGCTCGACCACGAACAGCGAATTGCCGACCGTCTTCAGGCCGTCGAGCGCCCGGATCAGCGCTTCGGTATCGGCGGGATGGAGACCGGCGGATGGCTCGTCCATCACATAGACGACGCCGAACAGGTTGGAGACGACCTGGGTGGCGAGCCGCAGGCGTTGCAACTCGCCTGGCGACAGGGTCGGCGTGCCCCGTTCCAGCGTCAGATAGCCGAGACCGAGGTCGAGCAACACCGACAGCCGGCGGCACAGATCGCCTGCGATGCGCGCGACGACGAGGGCCTTTTCCGGATGGGTCTTGCGCAGGGCTTTGAGCTTGGGGGCGTTAGCCTCGGCATAGGGCGCGAAGATCGTCGAAAACCGCGCCATCGGCAAGCGGCTCATCTCGGCGAGATCGAGCCCCTCGAAACGGATCGACAGCGCTTCCCGGCGCAGCCTCTTGCCGTCGCAGACCGGGCAAGGCCGGGCGATCATGAAGCGTGCGGCGCGCTTCTTCATCATCGCGCTCTGGGTCGTCGCATAGCTGTGGGTGACATGGCGCTTGGCGCTCGCGAAGGTGCCCATATAGGCAGGCTCGATCTTTTGCCGGATCGCGCGCTGGATCCGGTCATGGTCCCAGCCGGGATAGACCGGGACCTGGCTGGCCGCTTCGCAGAAATGCCTCGACCTCCGCCTCCTTCCCGGGCTTGGCGTCCATGGTGACGAGAAGCGCAAACTTGACCATTCGCTCATTCCTTCCGGGGAGTTCGGCGAAGCCGCGTCCTCGATTGCGTCGGAGGCCGGCGCATTCGTCGGATCAAGGCCGGTATGCGGCCTCACGCCTATCGAGCCTCAGGCGCGAGCGGGCCGCGCTGACGATCGTCAGCTTTGCAGAATTCTCGCGAAGCCGGTCGATCCGGGCGGCAACGGAGCATGACCTCAATCCCGGAAACAAGCAGGCCGAGCAGGACTTCAAGGCTCTGTCGGCGGCCTACGAGATTCTGCGCGACGAGGACAAGCGCGGGCGCTTCGATCGCGGCGAAATCGAAGCGACGGGAGCCGAAAAGGCCGAACGACGCTACTATCGCGACTTTGCCGGCGCGGATGCGGGCGCAGGGTCCTATGGCGAAGGCTTCGCGGATTTCGGCGGCGACGACCTCTTTGCCGAGTTCTTCTCGCGCCAGAGGAGTGGACCGTTCGGCAAGCGCGGCGGCGACATCCGCTATTCCATGGAGATCGATTTCCTTGAGGCGGTCAACGGCGGCACGCATCAGGTGACGCTGCCCGGAGGCCAGACGCTGGACGTCAGGATCCCACCCGGTGCGCGCGATGGGCAGACCCTTCGGCTGCGGGGCAAGGGCAGCGCCGGCGACGTCGGAGTGAAAGCCGGTGACGCGCTGATCGAGCTCCATGTGCGCGCCCATCCCTTCTATCGGCGCGAGGGCGACGACATCCGGCTTGATCTCCCGATCTCGCTCCGCGAGGCCGTGCTCGGCGGCAAGGTCAAGGTGCCGACGCCGGCAGGCACGGTAGCCGTATCCGTGCCGATGAATTCATCCAGCGGGCGCACGCTGCGGCTGAAGGGACAGGGTGTCGCCCGGCGGGACGGGAGCCGGGGCGACGTCTACGCAACACTCAAGATCGTCCTTCCGGAACAGCAGGATGCCGAACTGAAGGCATTCGTCGTCGGCTGGTCAGCCGGCAAGGACTTCAATCCGCGGCAGGCAATGGGGGTCTAGATGCTCGATCACTTCGAACCCAAGAGACGTCTTCCTGTCGACGATGACACGCTGCAGACCTTCATCGACAGGGGCTGGATCTTGCCGCCCGTTCGCGAAGGTCAGCGCGTGATCCGCGACGTCGATGTCGCGCGTGCGGCCCTGATCGTGGATCTGACCGATGGGATGGGTCTGAACGAGGAAGGCGTCGATCTGGTGCTGGATCTGATCGACCAGCTCTATGGCCTGCGTTCCGCCTTCGGCCATCTGATCGATACGCTGGCGGTGCAGCCTGATGGCGTTCGGGCTCGCCTCGTGAGCGACCCGAGGCGGCTTTACACGCTGAGCTACCGCCGGCCCCCGGCTGTCCGCTGACTCCTAGCCGGCGGCCCGGCCGCCATCGTGCGGTTCGCGAACCGCCACGCCAACCATCGCCGGGCGAAGCACCCGGTCGTGAAGCGTATAGCCTGGCTGCAGGACCTCGACGACGGTGCCGTCCGCCGCTGTCTCGTCCGGTCGCTGGAAAATGGCGTGATGGATATGCGGATCGAAGGCCGCGCCGAGCGGATCGATGCGTTGCATGCCATGCCGCGCCAGCGTCGCCAGCAGATTGCTTTCGGTGGTCTCGACACCTTTCAGCAGCGGCCCGATCGACGCGTGAGCCGAGTCCCCCGGGGGCACGCTCTCGATCGCGCGACGCAGATTGTCGAGCGTGTCCAGAAGGTCGCCGACCAGTTGCGAGGCCGCGAACTTCACTGCCTCCTCGCGCTGGCGCTGCATCTGCTGGCGGATGTTCTGCTGCTCGGCCAGAGCACGCAGCAGCTTGTTCTTCACATCGGCGAGCTCGAACTCGAGCGCCGCCTGCGAGGCCGGGGCGGCAGATTGCGCGGAGGGCGTGTCCGGTGACTGGGGCATCGGCTCCGCAGTTTTCTGTCCGTGGGGAGCCTCAGCCATGGCGCTGACCATTCTTGTCGTTCACCTCCTCGAAATCCGCGTCGACGACATCGTCTCCCGCGACCGACGCTTCGCCGGAACCGGAGCCCGGGGCACCTGCGGACTCCTGCACCTTGGTGCCGAACTCCGCCGAGGCGACCTGCAAGGCCTTGGCCTTGGTCTCGATCTCGTCGGCCGAGGCCCCGGCGATGGCCGACTTGACCTCCTGGATGGCCTTCTCGACGGTCGTCCGGTCCACCGAGGGCGCCTTGTCCTTCGCCTCGTCCAGAGCCTTCTGGCTGGTTCCGATCTGCGCATCCGCCTGGTTGCGGGCTTCGACCAGAGCACGCCTCTGCTTGTCGGCCTCCGCATTGGCCTCCGCCTCCCGCACCATGCGGTCGATATCGGACTGCGTGAGGCCGCCGGAGGCCTCGATCTTGATCTGCTGCTCCTGGCCGGTGGCCTTGTCCTTGGCCGTGACGTGGACGATGCCGTTGGCGTCGATGTCGAAGGTGACCTCGATCTGCGGCACGCCGCGCGGCGCCGGAGCGATGCCGACGAGATCGAACTGGCCGAGCAGCTTGTTGTCTGCCGCCATCTCGCGCTCGCCCTGGAAGACGCGGATCGTGACCGCATTCTGGTTGTCCTCGGCCGTCGAGAAGGTCTGGCTCTTCGTCGCCGGGATGGTCGTGTTCCGGTCGATCAGCCGCGTGAATACGCCGCCGAGCGTCTCGATGCCGAGCGAGAGCGGGGTCACGTCGAGCAGCAGCACGTCCTTGACGTCGCCTTGCAGCACACCGGCCTGGATCGCAGCGCCGATCGCCACCACCTCATCCGGATTGACGCTCTTGTTCGGCTCCTTGCCGAAAATGTCGGAGACCACCTCCTGCACCTTGGGCATGCGCGTCATGCCGCCGACGAGAACAGCCTCGTCGATGTCCGACGTCTTAACCTTGGCGTCCTTCATCGCCGCCCGGCAGGGGCTCTCGGTGCGCTGGATGAGATCGTCGACCAGATCTTCCAGCTTCGCCCGCCTGAGCTTGATCTCCAGATGCTTGGGGCCGTTCTGGTCGGCCGTGATGAAAGGCAGGCTGACGGTTGTCTCCAAGGTCGAAGAAAGCTCGATCTTGGCCTTCTCGGCGGCTTCGCGCAGCCGCTGGATCGCCAGCCGGTCTTGTCGCAAGTCGATGCCCTGGTCCTTCTGGAACTCGGTCGCCAGCCAGTCGACGACGCGCTTGTCGAAGTCTTCGCCGCCGAGGAAGGTGTCGCCATTGGTGGCCTTCACCTCGAACACCCCATCGCCGATGTCGAGCAGCGAGATGTCGAAGGTGCCGCCGCCGAGATCGTAGACCGCGATCTTGCCGGTCTTCTTCTTGTCGAGCCCGTAGGCGAGCGCGGCGGCCGTCGGTTCGTTGATGATCCTCAGCACGTCGAGCCCGGCGATCTTTCCAGCGTCCTTCGTCGCCTGCCGCTGGCTGTCGTTGAAATAGGCCGGCACCGTGATGACGGCCTGGGTCACCTTTGCGCCGAGATAGGCCTCCGCCGTCTCCTTCATCTTCACCAGGATGTGGGAGCTGATCTGGCTTGGGCTGTGTTTCTTTCCCGCCACCTCGATCCACGCATCGCCATTGTCGCCCTTGACGATCTTGTAGGGAACCAGCGTCTTGTCCTTCTCCACCACCGGATCGTCGTAGCGGCGCCCGATCAGGCGCTTCACGGCGAAGATCGTGTTCTCCGGGTTGGTCACGGCCTGCCGCTTGGCCGGCTGGCCGACCAGAATCTCGCCATCCTTGGTGAACGCGACGATGGAGGGGGTGGTGCGGCCGCCTTCCGCGTTTTCGATGATCTTGGCCTGCGCCCCCTCCATCACCGCGACGCAGGAGTTGGTCGTGCCCAGATCGATGCCGATCACCTTCGTTGCCATCTTCCATCTCCATCGAAATTGGGCGCCTGATGCGGCCGGTGCGACTGCGCCCGCATCCGAAGCCTTGCCGATGGCCAGGCCGCCGGCCTTGACGGTCGTCAGTTTCAAGCCTGTTGACGATTTTGCGCTGCGACTCGTCGTCGAGCCGGGTTTTCTCGAGGAGACAGGAGAGGCGACGTTACGGATGGCAGGTAGTTCGGCGCCGCGTCATCCGCCCTCAGCCATTCTGGCCGCCTCGCCTCCGGGTGATCCTGATGCGGCGCGGACCCTCCAGCGAGATGACGCCGCGCGCCTGCAGATCGGTAATGGCGCGGCAGACCGTTTCGGGCGAGATACCGAGCATGTCGGCGATGTCGTAGCGCGAGATCGGCAGCGCCATGCCCTCGTCCTTGTCGGCCGAAAGCCTCCGGTGAAAGTAGAGCAGGAATTCCCGGACCTTTTCCTGGGCCGTCATCGTGCCGATCACCAGGAGCTGCTCCTGCAGCCGTTCCAATGCCTCGAGGATCTGCCTTCTGATTTCGAGGGCGGTCTCGGAATCTTCCCTGGCCAGCGCCTCGACACGCTGGCGCGGGTAGCAGGCGATCACTGTCCCTTCAGTCACGGCCTGGACGGCAAACCGATGGTGCAGGCGCGAGGTGAAGCCGAACAGATCTCCCGGCAGATAGATGTCGACCAGTTGCCTGCGCCCGTCGGCGCGCATCAGAAATTTGCGCGCCGAGCCGGACATGACACGATACCAGGTGTCGCTGCGCTCCTCTTGGCCGTAGATGTCCTGCTCGCGATCGAAGCGACGCAGGTGCGCCAGCGACCGCAGCCGTGTCGGCTCGGCGGTCGGCGCGCTTGGCAGGCGTTGCAGGGTCGCGGACGTCGCGGATGCGTCGAGCATGGTAGCCTCCCCATCCTCCGCCAGCGCGCGAAGGCTTGCCATGCACCATTCGTCAGCCTTCGTCGAAGGGGAATTGGGGGTCTGTCCGTATCGTAGAATCCCGCATCCCGCTGATCGGGGCGTCTCCCTTCGATATGGCTGGCGGTCATGTGGGTAACACGCGCCTGGTCCTTCGCGGCTGTCGCGACGACGCAAGCCTGTATGCACCCGGCCCCAGGCCGGAAAGGGCCATGCTTGGCCAGCGTCAGTCGCCTCGGCACCAGGAGGTCAATGGGCTGATAGACGACGGCGCGCACGAACTCCGCGAGCGACCCACTGGCCGATACCTTTCCCAGGGACGAAAGTCAGGCGCACGTCCGTTGAACGTTGTGCGGCCCATGACCGCGTCCACAAGGTCCTTGGGGACGCGTTTGCGGTGGTAGTAGACCCCGGTCTTCGGATGTTTCCAACGATCGGCCACGCAAAGTACCATGTGTACCACTCGGTGGTCGCCAAACCCTTGCTGGTGCAGCCTTATTCCGCAAAACAAGGGGGTGGGGCTGGTGCTGCGAGAGAGGATTGAACTCTCGACCTCTCCATTACCAATGGAGTTACTGGAAGTTAATTATCATGTTATTGCTAGACTTAGCGGAGTCGATTTTGCGTTGCGCAGACTATGCACATGCCCGCTGTTTTTCAGCTTGGACGTTACTAGAACGAAAAAGGACCGGGCGCAAGGCTCCGGTCCTTTTGGTTAGAAGCCCTGCGGGGCTGTTTGTCGCAATCGGTCTAGGACTTCATCAAAGCTCATATCCCAAAGAGCATAGACCTTGATTGGCTGACCATTGGGCTGCGTCACCATGTGTGCGCGGTAAATGGCCCGACTGAATGGCGCGGTCGTTGGTACGGGTTCTCCGGCCTTCACGTCTGCGGACGCCTCACCGCCCATCGGCACGGACGGCGCACATTTAGTATCAGGCCACCACTGTCCGTCTAGCGGACCTCCGACGCAGGGCACGCTTTCTTGCTTCGTCAAGCCCGCTTCTCCTTCAAATCATTTCGCGCCCCAGTGCCAGGGACCAGCTTTCCACTCAGCCCCAACGGGTCATCCCACCACCACATTTCGCGCCACGACTGCGGGACCTCGATCGTGTTGATCGCGTCAATCAGCGGCTTCTGCGGGATGTGGGTATAGCGGCGCGACATGTCGTCTACGACGTGCCCAAGGATCTGGTCTTTGACGTAGGCGTGAACGCCATTGACCACGAGTTGCGTCGAAACGGTGTGGCGGGCCGTGTATGGTGACACGTCGCGAATGCCAGTCCGCTTCCGAGCTCCGTTGATCGCCGTCTTAATCTGACCGCCCGCATTCTCCGTGATCGGGTACGGCTCACCCCGAGGCTTGCGGAAAACCGCGCCGCCGCGCTGACAGAGAGACTCGAACAAGGGCACGAGGAACTCGTGAATCGGAATTCCGCGCCCTTCACCGATTTTGGAGTTCTCGAGCGTAATCCAGCGATCTGGCACGTTGACCATGGCGGCGTCGAGCACAAATAGCTCGATCGGTCGCATACCTGTAAAGAACAAGGCCGTCATGAGCATTGCCGGCGCCGGTGACATCGCGCCCACAAACCTGGCTGCGTGCTCGTAATTGGTCGGAGCGCTACCGGAGCGATACTTCTTCAACTCCTGAACGTTCGTCCCCTTTGGCTTCTTGGGCAACCGCCACTTCTTATGGTCGGCCCATCCTTCCATGGCAGCGTGGTTCCACACGGCTCGAAAAGGCGCGTAGAACTGGCGAACCCTCGTGTCGCGTAGCGCGGCCGGGTAGAGCCTGTTAGCGAGCTTGTCCAGGCTCTCCTGCGAGTAGCCGAAGAGCTTCACACCCTTTAACTCGACGGCGAGCCCCTTCGGCTTTCCGTTTCCGCCAATCTCGAGCAGGAAGCGGTCGGATCCGCCAGCCGCAATGAACGCGTCTGCCGCCTGGTCGAACGTGATCGTCTTTTTGCGGCCGTTGACCGTCTCATC
This sequence comes from Allobosea sp. FBZP-16, assembly GCF_002831785.1. Lineage (NCBI taxonomy): Bacteria > Pseudomonadati > Pseudomonadota > Alphaproteobacteria > Hyphomicrobiales > Alloboseaceae > Allobosea > Allobosea sp. FBZP-16. The sequence continues at coordinate 89,078 of NZ_LNCQ01000023.1, forward strand.
TAGGAGGCGCGCCTCTTCCTTGATTCTAAGAGTCTCTGCCGCTTTGCGGTCGCTCGTGCCACAAGAGATGAAAACGCTTTCTCCTCGGACTGTGCCGCGGAGATACCAGTTGTCGCTTCCTTTGCGCTGGACGAGCTTGAGCGGCATCGCATCACATCCCAGATTGCCAAAACGTCGCTATCGCTAAAGCGAATGTCGCGACCAAAAACTGTACACAGACCGTGCCGCCTGGCCACTCGGCTGACGGCATGTCGTGTGGTCTTGAGGTAGTCCGCAGCTTCTCTAAGCGTGTAGACAGCCCCCAGCGGCCCGTTATCGTTGGCTGGTGTCATGTAGCGGCCCCGCTAATCAACGCCGCCCCCTTCGGGACGCAAACGGCGGTTTGCATCTGCCCAATCGCTTTTACCGCCGCACTAGCGACTTCGCATGCCTCTTTACCGTTGAACTCAGCGGTAGATGAACCGGAGCCCCACCCCATCCCTAGAATGATGAGAACATAAATCATCTCCCGTCTCCCGCCGCTGAGAGCATGGCGCTCGGAGGCTCGGGTGCCAGAAAGAGCTTGTGCTCGCCAGGTGGCAAGCGACTGAGCCGGCTGTCGATCTCATTTAGAGATATGCAGCGCCGCCCGTCATGCATGTAGACGGTCGCACGAGCGCTTGGTTCGGCTGCCGCCTCCTTCGGCTTGGCGGATTCGTAGGCCTCGATCGCGACGACAGCCAAGGCCTGAGCGCTCTCCCACTGGCGCTGCTGCCTATCGAAGTCCTGGTTGCTCACCGGGCCTTCCATGGCCTCATATAGCGCCTTCGCAACAGTGCTCTTCGCCTTCTCATCGATCATTGCGAGACTCCTGGTCTGCATCGCGGGCCTCGTCGAGTGCGGCGCGGCCGGTTTCCTCCCGCTCGACCAGGAAGCAGTCGCCGCAATCCGGGCAACGAATGATGTCCGTCCAAGCATGGCGAGGGGGCGGAACTCTGACCAGGGTCACACCCTGCGGGATCTCGCAGGCCTGCTGGCAGTCGATCGCCTTGCTCAACTTCTCACGCATCCTTGCCTCCGTCGCTGGTACGCAGGGCTTGGCGGCCGGCTTCGGTCAGGCGGTATTGACCCCATTCCGATACTTCGACGTGGCCGGCTTTGACCTTGCGTGCGACGATCGCGCGGTCCGCCTTGGTCACTCGATCAGACAACCCGGTCCAGCCTGTGAAAGTGCCGTACCAGATGCGGTCGGCGAGATATTGCCAACGCTGTTCAACTTTCGTCAGCCTCTCAGCCATCCTTGCCTCCATGGGGGCGGGTGCGGCGCGCGATTTCGTAGGCTTTATCGACATCCGCGTGCCATGTCGGATCGCCGTGTTTCGCAATCACTCGCTCATCCGCATCGAGCTTCAGGGCTCCGGGGCCGCCTTCATTCGTCCAGCCCCACCAGCGCATCCATGATTTCGTCTCGTCGAGATCGCTCACGACCGGCCCTCCTTATCGCCTGTGGGGTGGGGATTTGAGGTGGCATCCGCGAGACCGGTAGGACCGTTCTCCAGAGTATGGCCACCGCAATTGAGCCGCACGACGATCTCGTGAGCGAAGGCGACCTTCTCGGCATGTGACGCGGTGCTATCTCCTGGGAATGAATAGCTGTCGGTCCAGAAGACGCGGTCTCCTATCGAAAAGCCGATCCTTCCGCCTTCCCATGGCCCAGCACTCTCGTGGAAACCAGAGGATTTCTCGAAGACCAGTCGAGCAAAGTTCTCGGGGCCGGTCTTGGTCGAGGTCTCGCGGATGCCACTCCTCATAATCCCCCCTCCCCATGGCCGGGGGCGGGGTTGAGGGCGGCAGCAACAGCGGCGACACCCTTCCGGGTGATGTGAAGCACGCCGCCGGCGGCAATCTGCTCGATCGCAATCAGCCCAGCATCAGACAGCCGGAAAGCCTGCTCCCAAGCCTTCTGATCCTTCTCGATGACGGGGCGTGCACCGTCATGTCGGTTGTCCTGTTTGAGCCGGAACAGCAATTGCAGATCGCCCGGATCCACCACCTCCCCAGTCGCGGGAGAGGACAGGGCGGCGAGGATTGCATCGCGGTCTATATCGCTGAGAAAGAACGCCTCCCGATCATCGAACCGGAACAATGTACCGTTCGGCGCCTGCAAGTTCCCGTCATAATTTGAACGTGCGCCATATCTGATCAGCTTGTCGAAGGCTGCCATAGCCTCCCGCGCGTCCGCAGGCGCCGAAGCCGGTGGCGTGAGCTTGCGGATCTCGGCAGCCTTCAACCTGTCGCCATAGTCATCGCACGCCAGCAGATACTCCGCCGCAGCTTCAAGCCCGGACTTGAAGCCCGCCTCCCTTACCCCGCCCGCAGGCGAGGGAGAGGACACGGGCGATGAGGGGGTGGGCTTGGGGGCGACAGCCAGAGCCAATTTCCACCCGTCTTCGAAGCTGGCGCGCGCACTGTTCTGCCGGCCTTTCGCTCCGGCCCTCACCATCTCATCGGTGGGCTTCAGCGGCACCAGCAACCAGTCCCCATCCCCTTGCGTCGGGGCCGTGAGGGAGGCGACGCTCTGAGCGGCTTCGCGAGCGCGCATGACGATGTCACCCGGCGTGTCCCCCGGCGACCATGTCAGCGCTTCCAGAACTCGATCGCGCAGTTCACATACCGCCTCCACGCTCGCGGTCTGGACGGGCGCGGGTGGGGTGCGATAGAGCGCAACCGGTTCCACTGGTGGTGGATACGCGTGGATGACAGCCGGAACGCCCTCTGCGGCCATGCGCAGGCTGACTTCTGAAGTCCAACACGTCGGCTCAGTCGAGACCACCGCACCGCCCGCACCGGCCTGCGAGAGGCGGGCGAAACGAACGAGCGTTTCGGTCAAGTCGGTGACGAACTGGTCGTGATCGTCCAGCATGTCGATACCGGCGCGTTCCGCCAGCTCGCGAGCTTCCTTGCGCGCGCTCTCCACCACATCAGCCATTGGCGGAATCCTTCGCGTTGGCCTGCGCCCAAGCGAAAAGGACAGCTGCGATATCGGCGCCGGTCGGCTTCTCGTCGAAGGACACAATGTCGTTGATCCTATGGGCGAGCGTGCCGGCGAACTCTGTCAGCTCGCCGTAGCCAGCGGTCAGCACTGGTTCGAGGATGCGCTGTTCAAGCGTCTTGGCAGGATTATCCATCGTTCTTCTCCGTGCTGCGGGAGAGGGAGGCGCGGGCGCGGCGGAAGTCCTCAATGGTCAGCGAGCCGGCGTAGTTGGTGATCGACGGCTGATGCCTGACATGCTCCGCAGCATCGTAACGTTCAGCGACACTCGCGAACGGCTTCATCGCCGCCTCCAGGGCGGTGACGCGGGCTTGGGAGGCTGCCAGTTCGGCGCGCTGGGATTCGATGAGGGCGAGCAGGTCGGAGAGGCCGGACGGAGAGCAACGGGCGATCCAGGCGGCGTCCTCTTTCTTCCCATCTCCGAAAACATCAATGAACACATCTGTCATGCCGTCGGACTGGTCATCCGACGAAATCGCCCGCCCAACTTCAAACCGCCGGTTCTGCTCCCAAGGCCCCGGCGTCACGCCTTCCATAGCCGCACGCCATTCCGCGACCACATTCTCGGTGGGGGTGGTCATGCTGCGATCCTCAATGCCAATTGCGCGGATCGTCGAGCGGATCCGACGTATCGCGCCAGCGATCCCAAGCCCGCCCGATTGCCTTCGCCAGCCAGACCGCGGCGCCGCCCGACAAGAACCCAAAGGCGAAAACGACGATCACACCCTGTTCCGTCGCGACCATCACGCGGCCACCTTCAGCGCAGAGAGACCGGCCAACGGATAGTTCAAGAACCGCCGCCGCCAGCGTGCCGCCAACAACGCCCCGTCGATGTCCAGCAGGCGCAGAGCACAGGCTGCCCAGTGGTTGATTGCGATCAAATGGCGCTCGTGTGCACGCTTGACCAGCAAGTCGGAAACATCCGTTCCGACACGGGCCGACATTCCGCCGGAGCCCAGCATGGCCTCGGCAACGCTCTTCTTCAGCGACACATATGCGCCGACGTCGTATTTTTCAGAAACCTTGCCCATGCCACGAGTCTCCGTTTCGTGGCATGAGTTATAGCGAATCCTAATTAGGATTGTCAACTAGCAAGCAAGCGGATCGTCTGCCCGCTTCTCATCACTTGGCCGGTTTCTACCAACCGGTCCAGCGCGGCTGTAACCTGACGCCCGTCTGCCTTGGAAATGCCCTTGGCGCGAAGGAGTGTAGAGCGAGCCGCGGTGCCGTCCTTGGATTTCTTCAATGCCGACAGGATGGCCTTGGTCAGGGCTTCGAATTCAGACCCCGACATGAACTCGGCTATGCCGCGATCAAGGCAGTCAATGGAGCGCTGCACGATCGCGTAGCCCCATTCGACGTCATCCAACGTCACACGTGCTGCTTTGCCATCCCGGCTAAGTGCGCGCAGCGTCGCAAACTTCTGCGTCTGCTCCGCGGCACGGCCGACGATACCCTCGTGACCGCTGCGCTCTTCGATCTGGGCAATCTGCCAGTCTTCAATCCAGAGCCAGCGTTGTTTGGCTTCCTCCGACGCCCAAGGAACCGCCGCCATTTTGGGGCGCTGATTAGGGTCACGGTAAGCGGCGCCAGCAAAGCCCGATGGACGGGCGCCCTCTTCGGCCCGCTTGACGGCCGCAACCAACGATGGCGGCGCGGTCATGATCGGCTCGGCTTCCTGGCGGTCAGGCATCTCTGTCGCATGGATTACCGTCATGCGGTTGAGAAAGCCGTCGGACAGGTTGGCTTCGCTAAGCCCGTCATAGAACGTTGTCGGCGTCGTAACCGACATGAGCGTCAGAGTAGGGCAGTGAAGCGGCTCCGGGTCGGGGCGCTTGGGGTCGGAGAACTGCTTACCCATCCACATGTCAGTGGACAGCGAATAGACCTCAAGCAGGGCACGCCGCACTGTCTGTGACCAGCTCGAGCTATTGCGCCCGTTCACCGACTGCATAAGCAGACCGAACTCGTCGAGAGGAAGCACCTGGCTAGGCAGCTTTCGCAACATTCGCTCAATCGCAGAGTCGGACGTCGGCACGCCCGCGGCGACCATGTGCAACATGTTGCAGTCATTCGCGATCGTTCGGAGCGCCTTGAGCGGATGCCCCTTGCCCAGCGCTGACGCACCGAGCCCGACAAGATACACGTTCAGCCCGACGCCGGTTGGGCCGACGAACCTTCTGCCGTAGAGCCCGGCCGCGAACGCGATAGCCGTCATCATGGCAAATTCCGGCACGGGCCGGCGTCCGCATTCCAGTGTCCAGCGCGAGATTGCCTCGATCAGCCCGCCGGCGGACTTCGGCGGAAACGGGTTGACCGAAGAGCGCGGCGCGGCAACGTCTACGGGCTGCGCGGGTGCGGGCGCAATGTCGTCGTTGTCCGCAACGGGCTCCGGTCGCTTCGGGAACCACGGCTCCAGCCCCAGTAAGCCAGGCTCTTCGACGCCGATCTTTTGCTTGAGCCAGTTTGCCGCGAAGTCGAACGTGCAGCCCATGGCTGACATCACGAGATCAACAGGGGTATATCCCTTCTCTCCGTCGTGAAAATCGCGGATTCCCTGCTCGGAAATCTTCAGGTTCGGGTTGCGGTCATGAAGCGGCCTGCCGCGGTGCGACGGGCGCCAGAACGGCACGGCCACATAGCCACCCCGCCTGTTCCGAGACAGCTTGGGCAGGTCCAGTTCCGGCACCCATAGGTCGAGCTTAGTCAGCGCCTGCGTGTTCAGGTCGCGCCAGATGCCGCCGCCGAGCCCGTCTGAGACACGGGTGACGTGCGCCGGCGCGAAGTACCCGAACGGCTCTAGCGCGTCCGCAATCTGGTCGGCGATGTCGTCTGGCAGCTGGGGCAGGTCGTGCGGGTGCGTGTTCTCTAGCGTGTCGTCGGTCAGCCAGACATAGGGGCGCTGCGTGTCTGGGTGCACGGTCGGCGGAATAACGGTCTGCGTGCCGTACGCCAGCAGGTCGACCACCCGGCTCTTGTGGATGTCGAAGTGGCGTGATTGGATGGCACGGCTGCCGCGATAGAAGGCAGTGAAGCCCTTTTCGCCGCGCTTCTGGACGGTTGATAAAGGCAGGACGGCGGACAGCGCCGAGCGCATGGCGTCGTCGTCAGTGTCAACGTCCACCGCGATGACGTCGTTGAAGCCGAGCGCAACACACAGACCCGCATCCGGCCAGCGGGTCCACGTCCTTAGTTCATATTCAGTCGGCGCGCGGTCGCAATATTGGGACCAGTCGAAGCGTCCGTACCACGACCCGCCCTTGTAGTCGCCGGGCCGCTTGGAGCCGGGGCGGCAGGGTATCACGGAATAGCCGAGATCAGCGATGCGCTCGCCGTGGAGCGCATACGGGGCGTCGGCTGCGGGCTTGGTGGCGAAGGCGGTCATACGGCGACTCCAAACAGGTCGTTATCGTTCGCGGGCTTTGCCTTGCGGCGCGCACGCTCAAGCGGGCTGGCGGTGTCAGCGTCGATGCGGTCGCGAGCCATGGCAGCGTATTCGGGGTTCAACTCACACAGGACCGCGTTGCGCCCGTGTCGAGCCGCAACTAGTCCGGTCGTGCCCGCGCCACCGAATGGGTCAAGGACCGTGCCGCCTTCGGGGCAGCCGGCTAGGATGCACGGCTCGATTAGGTCGGGCGGGAAGGTAGCGAAGTGAGCGCCTGAGAAAGGCTTGGTTGCGACTGTCCAGACTGAACGGCGGTTGCGGTGCGTCGGCACGCCTTCCGCCTCAAGCTTGGCCGCGTATCGCCCGTTGAAGCCGTCATGCCGCCTGCCATGGCCGCGCTGCTTGTTCGCCCATTTGTCCGTGAATTTTCCGATAGTCGGGTCAACAGCAGGTTCCTTCACGGAGTCGCCGTCATAATAGTAGCGGGGCGCCTTGCTCAGCATGAAGACGTACTCATGCGCCTTTGTGCAGCGGTCTTTGACGCTTTCTGGCATAGGGTTTGGCTTGTGCCAGATGATATCCTGCCGCAGATACCAGCCATCCGATTGGAGCGCGAAAGCCACGCGCCACGGGATGCCGATTAGGTCTTTCGGCTTCAGGCCAGACGCGACCGTATTGGGGCGCTCGAAGCCACCACCCGAAGCATGGTATCCCTGCTCACCTCGCGTTCCCTTATTGCCAATACCGCCGCTGCTATCCCTGTGTGGCTGTGACTTGCCGCCGCCACTCGCATAGCTATCCCCCAAGTTCAGCCACAACGTCCCGTCATCGCGAAGCACCCGCCGCACCTCACGGAAGACTGTGACCATGGCCGCCACGAATTCGTCAGGCGTCGGCTCAAGGCCAATCTGGTCGTCGTGCCCATAGTCGCGCAATCCGAAATACGGCGGGCTCGTCACGCAGCAGTTCACGCTACCCGGCTCCATTGCCGCTAGCGTAGCGCGGCAATCGCCGGCGATGATGTTGACTGTTCCGCGCATCAGAACGGTGCCCTCAACTCTGCAACCTGCGCCCGTAAACTCTCGCCGAATTCATGGATAACAACTGTCAGCAGCTCTTCGGCCTCTTCTTCGGAGAATTCGCCGAGGTCGGTCTTGCCGAACCTTTCCAGCAGCTCGCCGACCTTCTCCTTGGCATCCGCGCGGGCGCGCGCTTCGTACGGGTCGAAGTTTCTCACCTGTCGGATTTCCTTAATTTGCGGGATGCAATCATCACAAACCCATCTAGGGCGGCGTCCATCCCCCGCGCCTATGCCGGTTGCGTGCCGCTTGCACAGGAAGCAGTCGGCGGGGTCGTTGATGTGTGGTTGCATGTGATGAAACCTAGAAATGATGCGACCAAGGACAGAGGTTTTGCATCGTATACGCTTCATATGGCCGCTAATGGAGCGTATACGATGCATTAGCCTGTGGCTGATCTGGGTTGGTTGGTATTGGCGGGCTCCGCCGCCAGCAGGTCCAACAGGGCGCCGATTGCGGACTCGGCTTCGCCGCGGTCTGTGCGGGACAGTGACTTGGCAAGGTCCGCGGCGGGGCAGCCGTACTGCAGCAACAAGCTCACGCTAACAGCAGCATCGCGGCAGTTGACTTGCGCGTCGCTGCCTACCTTGCCGTTGTCCAGAAAGACTTCGGCTAGGCGCCCGTCGGGGTAAAACGACACGCGCGCCGTGTAGGGCCGCCCGGCGTGCCAGAATGTGATGTTTTCAGACTCACGGCGGTTGGAAAGGCGTTCACGCGGCAATTTGGGTGTCCTTGGTGTTGTCGTTGGCGAAGAGGCTGGCGGGCTTGCTGGGCTTGGCCACCGTCGGCACGAACATGTCGCCTTGGTCGTAAGCCTTGCGAATGCGCTCACAGGCGACATCGAAGTACTTCGGATCCAACTCAACGCCGATGAACTTGCGGCCCATCCGAGCGCAGGCTACGCCAGTCGTGCCGGAGCCCATGAACGGGTCCAAAATCGTCTCGCCCGGGTTGGTGAAGTCTTTCAGAAGCTCCATCATGAGCGGGATGGGCTTCTCCGTCGGGTGGCGCCCGTCTCGGTCCCTCTGATTGGTCAGGTGAGTGTAGACACCGCGCTTTCCGCCCGCGTTCCAGCGGGCATGGCCTGAGCCGTTCCATGCCGTGACGAAGCACTCCGCGCCCTGACCCGGCCCCTGTCCGTTCAACTGCGGTGTCGCATCCGGTTTTACCCACAAGCAGCCGCGCTTGTATTTCATCGCTGATGCGTTGATGGCCTCGGCCCAATATGCAACGCCCTCGATGGTGCAGAAGGCGATAAACCAGCCCGTTGTCACTCGCTCGGCTGCAGCCACAACATCGGCGCGGATGCTGTTAATCGAGGCGAAGTCCAGACCCTTCAAGTCTGGGCCTGAGTCTGCGCGGACGGGTCCGCGCAGACTGTTCTTCGACGCATGCAGGCTTTCTTCGTATGGCGGGTCGCTGATGATGTGGCCAACGGCCTCCAGCCCCGCCATCACCTCTAGGCAGTCGCCATTATACAATACGCAGCCGCCAATCTGCTCACTGCGCATTCGCAGTCTCCCGGCGAACAACGGCCCAGCCCTCGTGCGCTAGAACCGCCAACACGGCAGATGCCAAAGTATCGAAGCCCATCGGCTGCGGATTATTGACAAGCATTCGGACAATAGCTTCCTGTGGCGTGGTCTGTGTCATAGGTCTCACCTTGTTTGCTGTGCTGCGCATACGCGCAGCACTCAAAACGGAATCGAGTCTTCCAAGATTTCTGCGGCAGGGCGGTTATCGTTACTCGCCGAGGGCACGTTGTCGTTTGCGGGCCTAAAGTCAGTGACGTCGAAATACTTGCTTCTCGGCTTCGGCTTGATCGCGAATTCTGCGGTGGCGACCAGTTCCGACTCGCGGCTCAACCACTCATCCACACTGCTAGGAAACGGCGTCTGCCCGCCGTGCTGCCGCCACCATCGATCCGCCTTGCTTTTGGCGAAGCCGGTGTGCTGCGGGCAAAGCCAGGTCTTGTACGTGGTCAACCCACTAGCGAACTCGACACGCACGCTAGGCAGCCCGCCGAGCTTTTCGTGATAGCGGAACTTACGGGACCGGACGGGGAGCCACTCCGCCGACGTCACACTAAGGATCGGCGCGGTGTCCGACCGGGCCTCAAACCGCGGCTTCTCCTCGATGTCGAACTCGTGGCCGCAGCAGGAGCACCGCCGCACGCTGGCGTGGTTGATCTCAAAGCAGCTAGGGCAGACCTTGATCGGCGCCTCGCCTTGTCCCTTCCCGGGCTTGCGCGGCTGGATCATGTCCACCGGCCCGTGCTCTTTGATATTACCGGCGAAATCCATGTACCGGCAGTTCGGCTTGATATGGCCCGCGATAGCGGCGCGTCTGGCTTCGGCGTCCACAGACTCCGGGTCGAACCCCGGCGGGTATACGACGCGCGTGCCCCTGCCGGCGCGCTGGACATACCTGGCCGCCGACATCGTGCGGTAGCAGTCAACAATGAGGTCGACGCCTACGATATTCGTGCCCGTGCTTAGGACGTTGTCATTGACCAGCCCCCACAGCTCGCCGGACTTCAGCGCCTCGATGAGCTTCCTGCGCTCGCCCGCTGGCGTGCCTCCGTGAACGACTTCGACGGCGCGGCCCGCCAATTGAAAGGCGTCCCGCATCCGCTTGGCGTGCTCAACGCCGCGGGTGAAGATCAGCGACTTGCGGCGCGTACCCTCGACGTCCAGCACCTCCTGCACAACGCGCTTGTTCAGGTCGTCGGTGTCGACCGCCTCACGGTAGTCGCTGAACTTGTAGTCGCCCATCGACTTGCTGACGCCAGCGACGTCATAGTTCGTGGACAGCGGCTTGCTCGAGAGCGGGGTAAGATAGCCGTCATCCACGCCCTGGCGGATGGAATAGGTGTAGACGACTCGGTCAAAAAGCTTGTCGTCACCTTCGTCCAGCCGGCCGGAGTCAAGGCGATAGACCGTTGCGGACAGGCCAACTATTTTCAGGTCTGGGTTGATGGTCCGCAGCGCGTCGATGAACTGCCGGTAGATCGCGTTTTCCTTGTTCGGGACCAAGTGCACTTCGTCGATCGCCAGCACGTCGACGTGGCCGATCTCTGCAGCCTTATTATAGATCGACTGGATCTGGCCGAAGAGAACTTGTGCCTTGTAGTCGCGGCGGTTCGCGCCAGCGGCGGCAACACCGGCGGGCGCGAACGGACAAAGGCCAAGGAACTCAGCGTAGTTGCCCAGCACAAGCTCAATCACATGCACGACGTTGAGCAGGCGCAAGTCGGGGTAGTCCCGAATAAGTTCCTCAAACAACGTTCCGAGCGTGATTGACTTACCGACACCCGTGGCCATGTCGACCAGCGGGTTGCCGTCGGCTTCTTTCCAGTAGTCAAAGATGCTGTCGACGGCTTCGCGCTGATAGTAGCGGATAGGCATTAGGCGCTCGCCCCATCAATCCAGAGTTCGCCCGAAGGCAGGCGGTAGGTGATCGTTTCGTTTTCTTCGTCCACGTCGATCTGCTCAGCCGGGACAAGAGCCGGAATATGCAAATGGTTGGGGCAGCCCTCGCGCTGTTCGTCGATGCCGAGCGGCTTTTGCCAGCGCCCGCACGACCAGGCGGCGTCTCCATGCGGCTCGGCTGACGCGTGAATGCACGACCGGCAATGCACCCGCGGCATTGCATTGCCCCAGCAAACGTCCTTCTGCCGGCAGAACACGCCGCGGAAGTCGTCTTCCTTGGTGCAAAGCCGAGCAGGCGGCTCCGGGCTCAACGCAATTCGCTCGGCCCGGGCGATCTGACGAAGGCAGTAGTCAGCGTCGTAGTCGCCACGCTCGATGTGCCGCTCGTCGGTGTTCTTGTTGACGATGACATAGGCCCAGCGGCTGTGGCCGAAGGCGTGGCAACCGAGCTGGCACTGCCCATAGTGGGTGGGCTGGGCAACCTTGACGCCTTTCTTTTTGACCTCGTTGAACTTGTCTTCCTTGTGCGACTTCACCTCGAGCAGGTGTTCGGTAACGGGCGCTTCGATGAGGCCGGACACCCCGCCGTCGCGCTTTCCCCGAAGGTGGCCGTGGGCAAACCGCATCTTGTCCTGCTGTCCCCACACGGTGCAGCCGGCCGCCTCAAGGTTGGCAACGATGCGCTCCTCCCAGAGGTTGCCCGTCTCAAAGATCGAACGCTTGCGTCCGTCGATAAACTCGCGCTCGCTGACCCACCGCATGGCCAGCCAAAGGGCGCGGTCGCATTCCAGGCCGATGTCCCCGACCGAGATGCCCCACGAATCCCAGTCCGTAGCTGCAAGCTCATACGCCCGATAGATCGCCAGGACGGTCGGGCTGATCGTGGTGGTTTGGGGGAGGGGAGCCATTAGGACGCAAGGGCCTCGCTAGCGCGCATAATCCGGATGACGGGATTTTGCTCGGGCCAGAAACCGCCATTCGGATCGAGATAGCCGCCACCTGGCTGGTAGCCCCCGCCAAACTCGGCGTCGTACTCTTCGTACTCAGACCAGCCGCAGTGACAGCCATACGGCCCGAAAATGACGCCGACCCCGACGTCAACCTCATCACGTCCGCAGGTGTCACCGCAGCGAGGACACACGCCCTCACTGGTCATTTCCTCGTGGCGACGCGCCGTCATCAGTTGACCGTGTACGTCTTGTGCGGGTCCACATCCGCCGTCGTGCCCTGCGCTGGCGGAATGCCGCCCACGCGCACTTCGGGCGACCATTTCCGCTCAAACGGAATGACCTTCACGTCGCCCGTCTCGCGGCGCCAAAAATCCCAGCCCGCCACCCCGTCCCGCGCCTGCGGGGGCTTGGGATAAAGCACCTCCCAAATCTTGCGCGCCGTTTCGTCGTCAGCGCGGATGAAAAACGTGTGCGGGTTAGCGAAGAAATTATCGCGTTGCGCTTCAGTCAGAAACGGCAACTGCTCCCATTCAACGTTCATCAGCTTGCGGAGGAAGTTGTGCGCGAATTCAAAGGTCATCGGGCCATCTCCTTGTTGTACTGACGCAGGCAAGCAACAGAGCTCGACCATTTTGGTCGCGTCATGCGCTCAACGATCGTCGGATAATCCTGCATTGGCGCGCTACGCAGCGCCTCGTGCAGGTCTTCGTCTGGCATTATGCCGCGCCGCTTCAACTCGTCTTCAAAGTCGTCGTCATCGCACTCTCTGAAAACGTCGCGGATATCGACTTCGGCCCGGACATAAACTGTGCTGTAGGCCATCACGACACGCGCATCGGCATCAGGGCGCAGAGCATGGGGCCGCCCGCATCAATCACGGCAGGGCTACTGGCGTCGTTCAAGCGCAGCAGAACGCTTTCGTCACCGAAGGTGCCGAGCACGTCGCGTAGATACGAGGCGTTGAATCCGATCTCCAGCGGCTCGGCATCATAACCAACTGCAAGCTCGTCTTCGGCTGAGCCCTCGTCGCTCTTGACAGACAGGGCCAAGGAGCCGTCCGCAAACGATAGCTTCACAGACCTGCCGCGCTCGCTCGAGATCGTCGACACGCGATCGGCAGCGGCGAACAAGGCGGCACGATCAACAGACGCGACCTTGGCGTTATCGCGGGGAATAACGCGCTGATAGTCGGGATATGTTGCGTCAATAACCTTAGACACCACCTCAAGCGCGTCCGACACAAAGCGAACCTTCGTGCTGGAAATGCTGACGTCGATCTCGCCGGGGGGCACTAGGCCGACAACCTTGCGCGGGACGATGACGCCGGGGAAGCTTTCAGCGGCGGCACCGTCATGTTGCGCGAGGCGATGCCCATCCGTCGCCACGGCCCGCAGCTTACCATCCACGGCGTGCAGGTAGATACCGTTCAGATAGAAGCGGGTCTCTTCCGTCGAGATGGCGAACGAAACCGGCTTGAACAGCGCCGCCAGGTCGGTTGTGAAGGTTGTCGTGAACTCGCCAACCGTGATGTCGGGGAAGTCCTCTGCGGGTAGCGTCGGGAGCTTGAACCGGCTACGGCCCGATTTCACAATCAGATTGTTAGGCTCGATGCTGATGGAAACATCAGCGCCGGTCGGAAGTTTGCGAACGATGTCGCCGAGCTTGCTAGCAGACACCGTAACGGCTCCGCCCTCAGCTACTTTAGCCGCCCCGCGGTTAGTAATCCTGATATCAAGATCCGTGCCAGTAACGCTGACGGAGCCGTCGGTGATGCCGTCCGCTGACGGCGTCACGGCAAGCAGAACGTTGCCGAGGACTGGAATGGTATTCCGGGCTTCGACCACCTTAGTGACCGGACCCAATAGGCGCAGCAGTTCGCTGCGCTCGAAAGACGCGCGCATTTGGTGTTCCTGTGATGTGAGGGGGCTACTGCGCGCGGTGCGCGGCGCAGTAGTTGGAATTAGCGGTTGGCGGCCAGGTAGGCGAACCAGCCCATAAACAGACCGCCAGTAACAATGCCGACCGATGCAACAAGTGCTTCAGGCCAACTCATACCTCACCCCCGCTCATTCGTAACTTTGACGCCGCGGGGCAGGTTGCCCTTGAGCTTGCGATAGTCGCGCGCCGCGCTAAGCAGGGCGTCCGCAACCTTGGCCGGCACCGCCCCTCCCAGCGCTATTAACTCCGCCAGCACCAACGGCGCGTCGATCACCTCCAAGACCTCGCTGGTGCGAAGAGTGAACGCGCGGCCCAATCCGCCACCGATGCGCGCCTTGACGTCGCGTTCGGCTCGAGCAGCTGCCAGGCTCGTCACCTTGTAGTCTGCGAAGGCGTCATTGGCCTCGCCGATCGCGTCGCCGACGTCGGTGAATTCGCCTTCCGACGCGTTGGCGATGGCTTCCTGTTCCCGGGCCTCCGCCTCCCGCGCCACGCGCTCGGCTTCACGCGCTGCAACCCGGAGCGCTTCGGCTTCCGCGGCCTTGCGCTTTTCCTCCGCAAGCGCGAACGCCGCCATGCGGGACTGCAGCTCGTCCTTCAACTTGCCAAGCGGCCCGCTAACTTCCTTGAAGCCGGCGTTGATGCTCTTGACCTGTTCGTTCAGGGGGCGGACCTGGCTATCGCGGTCCTCTTCCATTTCGTCCAAGGAAATCTTGGCGCGATCCCAGAACAGTTTGGCCTCTCGCGCCGTGTCTTCACTCTGAATGACCGGCGTTTCCGCAAGGAAACCAGAGACGTCGCGGTAAGTTGACCAAGCGTGGTCCTTCGTATTCGGCGGTTCGTTATTCCCCGGAACCGCACGGGGGTTGTGCGCGTTGTCGACCTGCGCCATATAGCGCACTCCTTTGCTACGGTAAGGGGGAACGGGCGGCGACTGCTATCTTGCAGGACTGAAGTCGCCGCCCGTCGACTTTACTTCTTGGACCAGGGCTTCGCCTTGGCAGGCGCGGCGGTAGCCGCCTGGCGGTTGTCGTTGTTGGCAGGCTTGGGGGCTGATGCCGTCTCGCCGCGGTCGAACAGATACTCGCGAATGACGTTTTCCATTTCGCCAGTGTCTTTGCGTGCCTTGACGCCGACCTTCACGCTGAACGTCTTGAAATGGAGCTCTTCGCTGTCGGAAAGCTCAAGCACGCCAGTCGCTCGGCGCAGGCCGGCGAAGTCGCGCTGACCGATTTCCTGCGCTGTCTCGTTCTTATTCTCGAGGTTGTAATTGATGTAGAACGGTCGACCGTCGTAGTCACCGCCGACGATCTGCGCCTTGCACTTCAGGATCATGCCGGAACCGCTTGCTGTAGCAACGTAATCGCTTTCGACAATCTCCATCTGGTATTCACCGGCCGGGAGCGGCGTATAGCCAAAACTCGGTTCGGCATCCGGATTATAAGAACCTGCAATACTCGCCATTTTGGGCAACGCTCCTTCGTTTACCGCCGTAGCGGTATTGTTTATCGCTGATTTGTAATTCAGTTGGGCCCCCGGGCCGCCGCTTTTTTTGTTGGCGCGGTCGTTGCCGCACATTTTTTAATCGTTACAAAAACGTTATACGCGAGCAAGTGTCTTTTGTGCAACTTGCATACAATTCGCTTACAAACGTTCGTTCCAGTCAATTTC
Source organism: Allobosea sp. FBZP-16 (assembly GCF_002831785.1). NCBI lineage: Bacteria > Pseudomonadati > Pseudomonadota > Alphaproteobacteria > Hyphomicrobiales > Alloboseaceae > Allobosea > Allobosea sp. FBZP-16. Next base: position 104,563 of record NZ_LNCQ01000023.1, read on the forward strand.
CGTAATGAATGGACGTTCAAACATTACGTAACGGAATCTGGTTAAGCTGCGGCGCGGGCCGTATTGTTGTCGTTGTCGAACTTGATATGCTTCGACAGTTCGGCGAACCCTTGCCCCGCCTTGTAGGTAATCACGCCGGGCATGCTCATTCGGTTCTTGGCTAGAAACCCGGCCCGTTCGTCCGTGTAGATCAAACGTTCCTCGCCAGATTTACCCTCCGGCCTGGTCTCCTTCTTCGCGCCAAAGCCCTTGCCGTCGACCGTCTTGAGCGTGTGGCGACGGTTGAGGAACAGCAAAGCGTCACTCTTCTCGGTAACGATATCGACTGCCCGCTTCTGCAGTTTCGGCTTGTAGCGGTCATACGAATCCACGAGCGGATCGTTGAACGTCTTGGCCTCGCTGTGCAGGATGAAGATGACGTATAGGCCGGAGCGCGCCACAGCGCCCGCCGCCGCCATGACGTCGCGCCACTCGTCATCGGCAGCCAGATATCCCTTGCCGAATGCGGTCGGGGATCCCTTGTCGTTGCTGTCGATGGAGTCCCACCCCTGGCGCTTGCAGGTCGCCGCCCACAGCATGGGCTCGAATGCGTCGACGCTATCCACTACAACGGTCTTGAAGTCGTGCTCGCCAGACAGCAGCTGAGAAAAGTAGCCCTCGTCCGGGTCCATCAGGTCGGCGAACGACTCGATAGGCGCAGGTGTGAAGTCCACGCCGTCAGGCGGCGCCTCACCGTCGGTGTAGAGATACAGCGGACTTGGGAACTCAAGCGCAAGACTGGTCTTGCCGACGCCGCCGGTCCCGTACATCGACAGCACGGGAGGGTGGCCACGGCCTGACTGCTTTCGCAGTGTGTTGAGCGCGATTGCCAATTAGTGCTCCTTTTTAAACCCCGGCGGCGCTAACCGCCGGGTGGTGGTGGTCGGGGTTGATCAAGCGGCAAGCTTCGCGCGAAGGTCACTCAGGCGCTGCTCGAGCTCGTCGATCTCAGCCAGAATGGGCGCGTTGTCGTTGCTGGCTTTCGCTGTGCCAGGCGGGACGACTGTGAGTTCGTAGGCTCCGCACCACTCAGACGCTTCATCAATGTCGGTAGCGCCAACATAGCCGACCAAGTAGGGATGAATTTCCGTCTGGTCGTCGTGCAGCACGATCCCGATTTCACCGTTGTCTGTTCGGACCCAGTCGCCGACCTTGATGGTGATTGGCTCGAAATAGCTCGCTCCTAACCCGTTCTCGTCCCCCTCGTCATCAGAGACAACGCCTAGGCGGCTATCTTCGGAATCGTAATACCGAACGACGTACTCCTTGCCCTTGGTGAACTGGCCTGGGTAGTCCCGCACGCAACGAACCCGATCACCCACCTTGAACGTTACGGTTGCCGAGGCAACGGGCTCGTCCACCCATTCGGCGATCAGGTCGCACGCTGCAATTTCCGGTCGCCTATCTCCAACGTGATACAAGCCTTCTGTGGTCCACGATGTAACGAAGTCGCCCACCTTCTGTGGCGCAGTCCACGCGTATTCACGGCTGCCGCCGCCGCTGCCGCGGACCATCGGCCCGACCTTACGGCCATCTCGCGTCTTGTAGAACTTGCCCGCCTGGATGGTGAGAGCGGGGGCGTTGGCGATTAACTCAAGCTCCCGCTCATAATAGGTCCAGGAGTACGAACCCTCCCCGTCGACACGCACCGCGTGACGTGTGTCTTCGATCGACGTGATGACGCCCTCGTTCGGATCGAAGGTGAAATCACCGTTCGTGCGCACCCGATCCCCAACCTTAAACTTGCTCATCATTCCCTCCCTCAGTTCAAAGCCGCATTGGCCGCAGCCAAGTGCTCAGCCTCGCAGCAACAGCCTCCGTCGCAATCGTCGTCGTGATAAAGTTCTTCCGGGTAGAACCAGCGCGTGCGGATCTCGCCGCCTGGCAGTTCGTAAGCGACCTTGAACATCTGGCCGCGCTCGTCGATCCGGTCACCGACAATGGCGCCCTCCACGAAGGTCGCCACCTGATCGCCAATCATGAATTCCTGCATTTTTTCCTCCAGGCAAAAGCTTCGCTTCGCGGCCAAGGCCACGGTTAAAAAACACACTGTTGGAAACTGGGTAGGCGTAGGCTGCTGTGCGCTCGTCGCGCACCGAAAGGTTGTTTTATTCAGCCGTGTTGCTACCCTTGTACGCGTCTGTGCCTTCCGGCTGGTACGCTGTCAATATGCACTTGTACGGTGTACCGGCCTTGATCCACCCAGTTCAGATCCGCATGGCGCGGGCCGCCCTTAAGCTCGGCGTCCGTGAACTCGCGGAAAAATGCGGGCTAGCAGCGAATACCATCAGCCTTATTGAGAATGGCGGCACGGCCAAAACCACGTCGCTTGTAGCTATCGAGCGCGCACTTTCAGCGTGCGGCGTCACATTTTTGCCACCAAACAAGGACGGCCCCGGCATACGCGTCACCCCTCAACCAGACTAACCTTCCTACGTATAGGATCACAATCCTAAGTCAGAAGGAGTCAGGAGAGGCATGCCAAACGCGGCAGAGTCACAAGATGCGATTGCGTCGGATCCGTGCTCCAGCTCACCTGATGAGGCATGCGCTTTTGAATTACCTCGATGTTGTCATTGACCGCGCCACGCACCGCCCCTTTACGGAAAGCGCTCGGAATAAGGCGCCTTGCCGTGTTGCGAACCGTGTCGTCATTCAAGCCAAGAGCACGGGCGATGACAGCGGCGCTTTCGCCGCCGGCCGCGCGTCTGGTAATCTCGGCGCGGTCATGTTCCGTGGTCGCCATCGCTCTCGCCATATCAAAGCACCTCACGTTAACCGTGGAATCGTTATAGCGAATCCTAATTTGGATTGTCAAGCGAAACCTAATTGCAATTCGCTAGTTGATGCGTTATTGCGCCGCACACAGAGTTAGGAGTTGATCCATGTCAATGAACTTCGGCGAGCTCATTCGCTACGTGCGCGAGGTGCGCGGAATGGAATCCACTGAGTTGGCAGCTGCAGTCGGGTTAAGCCAGGGACGGATTTACCAGGTCGAAACCAACCAGGGCGGCCTACCGCGAAACTGGTGGAAGATCGTCGACGCTCTGAGGATCCCGCGCGCGACCGCCATTAAGTCGATGCCGCGCGCCATGGCTCTTAGCGCACTTGCTGCCCTCGAGCGGGCGGGGGAGCCGAACCCGCTGAAGACCGAGGGGCAGATCGAGGTTTTGCTCGCCGGAGCCGATACCTTCGACGTAAACAGCTTCATCGACCCTGACGACGTCAAACTGCCGAATTGGAAACCAAGCCCAACCGACAGCGCGCGCGCCGAGAACAAGCCAAGCGCTAGCGCTTCCAAAAATAAATTATAAATCGCTATTGCAAGACGAATTAGGAATCGCTATAACGGCCGCATCGAAACCGATGCGGCCGTTTTTCATGGGCCGCGAAAGGGGAGCGGTCATGGTCAAAAACAAAACGTCTATGCGGCAGGCGCCGCAGTATATCCGCAACTGGTGGTCTCGCACCGGCCTTGAGGCCGCTATCCAGCGCGCCGTTGAAATCGGCTATTCGTGGGAGGAGGCGCACGCCAGACTCTCTGCAATGTACACACGCTGGTTTGACGCTGGCATGCGCGGCATGAACCCGTTGCTGCGATTAGTTTCTCGGGTCTGTGCGGAGCGCGCCATTTCCTCTTACCGTTCTGGCGCTGAATTTGCGCGTCTGGTCATGGGCGGCGTACCGTGCCTGACGGTTAGTTTGGGTGGCGGCCGGTGGAGTAGTTATCTTCCCGAGTCGCGTTTCACGGTGCGGTCATGACCGCGCCCCGCATCGTCAACCCAACGCAGCGCAGCTTCAACTCAGCCATCCGCGCCGCGCAGGTGTGGCTCATGGCTGACGCGCCAGCGCGCGCTCTCGAGGCCCTGCGCATTGCGCTTGGTCACGCCAACCGTTTGAGCCCGGCCGCACGCAAAATGGTTCTGCGTGTCATGTGCTGGATTCGGCAGAAGGAGAGGATGGCGTGAGCGCGCTTCGTCCGTATCAGGTCACGGCTATTGATAGCGCCCTTGCGGCGCTATCAAACAGCGGTAGCGCGGTCCTGCAGATGCCGACGGGCGCGGGCAAGACGCGGGCGGCTACTGAGATTGTTCGCAATGAACCCGGCACAGTTTGGTTCATCTGCCACCGCCAGGAAATCGAGCGACAAGCCTCGGCTGCGTTCGCGGCGGCTGGTATCGGCCACGGCATTATCTCGCCGCGGGGTGCACCTGAATATAGTAAGCGCGTGCAGGTCGTCTCTGTTGCCACGCTTGCCCGTCGGCTCGCGGACCTTCCGCCGCCCGCGCTGGTCATCTGGGATGAGTGTCACCACGTCGCAGCCAAGTCTTGGTCCGCAATTCGCGAGCAGCTTGCCAGCGCCAAGCACCTCGGACTGACGGCGACCCCTGAAAGGTTGGACGGCAAGGGTTTGGCTGAATGGTTCGCCGAGCTTGTGGTCGGGCCGTCAACGCGTGAGCTTATCGACGCGGGCTACCTGTCCGACTTCCGCTATTTCGCTCCAAGCGAGCCGGACCTGACCGGCGCCAAACTACGGGCCGGGGATTACCGCAAGGAAGACGTGGCTAAGGCCATGAACGCGCCCGTTCTCATCGGGGACGCTATAGCCGAATACCGCGCCAAGGCGGACGGGAAGAGGGCGCTTGTGTTTTGCGCTGGCGTTGAAGCCAGCAAGGCGCTCGTTGAGCGGTTCAATGCGGAAGGTATCCCGGCTCTCCATGTCGACGGGACGACGCCGGCCACCGAACGAGACGAGGCCGTAGCGCAACTGGCGTCTGGCGAAATCAAGGTTTTGTCCAACGTGGATGTTTTCACGGAAGGCTTTGACCTCCCGGCGATCGACGCCGTCATTTTGCTGCGCCCGACGAAGAGCCTGGCGCTGTTCCTCCAGATGATCGGGCGGGTTCTGCGTCGCGCGGATGGTAAGTCGGAGGCGCTGATTTTCGATCACGCAGGGTTGTGGTTGGACCACGACTGGTTTGACCTGCCCACCACCTGGTCGCTGGACGGCGGCGCTCGTAGCCGGCGGCTGGCTGGACGTGCGCACGGCCCGCGCCGTTGCCCTGAATGCAAGGAAGTTCGCGCTGAGCGGGCACCTGTGTGCGACTGCGGATACGAGTTTCCTACCGGGAGAGAGATCGGTGAGTACGACGGCGATCTGCGCGAGATGCGGGGTATCGTGCCGGAGGGGTGTGTAACTCTTGTAGAATTTGCCAACAGCAGGAACGAAAAATACGGAACTGTCAAACATTGGCCTAAGATGGGGATGCCTATGGTCGGTCGTTACGTCCCTAAAGTTGAGGCGGATAACTGGGTGGATACTCACCCATCACTTAGGCGCTCGCCGGATAAAACAAGCGAATTCGTCTCAAAGCGCGCATTCGCCAAGATGGTCGGCGGGAGCGGGTCGGCGTGGGTTATAGCGCTACAGCGAAGGGGGCTGCCTGCGGCCCACAACGGGTGGGTTCCAGTCCAAGAGGGGCTGGCTTGGATGGCCGAACTTAACTCCGACAGAATTCCACCATTAGGGGTGGACGACCCAGAGAACTACGAAAGTCGGTCGAGTTTTGGTGTCAGATGCGGATACAGCGCAGGAATAGTCCCGTACTGGGAGAAGATGGGGCTCGTCACTGCTAGAAACGGGTGGGTACATGTACCAACGGGGCTAGTTTGGGTTTCCGAAAATATTGCTGGCAATCGAAGTAGACCTCGTAACGTTGAAGACGTAGGCGCATATGAGAGCTTTTCGTCGTTCCATAGACGCATAGGGATTGCTTATAAGCGCGCAAAGCAGATGCAAGAGCATCTTCCTCGCGCCTCCAACGGCTGGGTCCACATCCAGAAGGGTCTCGAATGGGTCCGCGACAATACCTCGATCGAGATACCGCCAGAGGCCTGGCCTTCGGCGAACGACAACGACGCTGCTGGCGATAGCGCAGCAGCGTAACCCCACCACCCGCGGCAGAGGCCGCATAACCTGGAGGACGACATGCTCACAGAACTGATTGAAAAGGCCGCGTCTAGGTACGTTGAGATTACGGTTTCCGCTAGGGAGCACTTCACGCGAAAGCACAGGTGGCGCGCATCCGTAAAGCCGTACTCCACGGTCTACATGTCTTCTGAGCTTCCGACGTTCTCGTTTGACGCGTCGGGCACGAGCGCGGAGGAATTGAGAAGCAACCTCGTTCGCATGCTCGATTTGTTCGAGCCGATTATCGCGCACCGAGAGACGTACATGCAGGAACAGGACCGCGTTCGCCTGGCGCGTCGTGCGGAATACGTCAAGGCCAACCCCGTTCTTCTCGACGGCGGGTATCTCGTGCCGAACATGGGGGCCGCCCTATGAACCGTCGATCGTTCTTCGCCCTCGTCCCGGCCACAGTTCTTGCTCCGGTTGCTGCGGCGTCCGTCGCAGCGGTGGGTGACGGGCACTTTGTCCCCGACGACACGCCATATGTCGATCGCGCCGAGTTTCGAAAGATGGTGTCCTCGGCGCGATCGACACGAGGGCGCGATGCCATCCGCCTTCATCGGTCGATGGAGGAAGTCATTCAAAAAGATGGATGGGTGCTTCGCTATCCGATGGTCGACACGCTCGTCGTCAATGGACGGGCGGTGGCAATCAGTCGTTCACCGACCTTCTAGTCATAACCACTTAAGGCGGCTGCGCCAGCGCCGCCTTAGTCACCAAGGACATCACCATGCTCAAAGCAATCAAGCAGGCGCTGGGGCTCGCCCCCAAGACCATGGAAATCGCCGTCACCATCCCGTCCTATGACCCCAAGTATCGGCCTGTCCGGCATATTAAAGCGGGCGATCGGGTCATCTACCGGGCCGGAGTTAATGCAGACCTCCCGCACCCGTTGGACGAGGAGACCGGGACGGTCGAATACATCGGGGTGCCCGATAAGGCCCGCGTCGGGGATGACGGGTTCTACGACGTGCCGGTTTTTGTCCATTTCGACGACCCCTCTGTTCGGGTACCGGACGCATACGGGCGCCATCGATCAATCAACTCCCGCAACCTCGTCACGCTTGTCGATTGGCTGGTTGAGCGCGAACTGAAGAGGGCTGCCTGATGGCTATCTTCGTCTCCGCCCAACCCGCCAACGACAATCGCCCCGCCAGTTTTGACCAGGCGATGCTGGCCTATCTCCCCAGCCTCGCCAACCTAGCCAAAAAGCTGCGCCCGACTGCGAGCCGACAGGACCGCGAAGACCTTGTGCAGGCCACGCTGTGCAAGGCGTTCGAAACCTGGCGCAGCTACCGCACCGACAAGAGTCCGTACACGTGGCTCCGGTTCATCATGCGCAGTCAGAGCCGTGACGACCTCGAGCGCCGGCAGAAGGCCGCAGACTTCAAGCTCAGGCTGCCTGGGGTTTCCGTGACCATCACCGAGCCCAATCAGGAACACGCCGCGGACTTGGCATTGGTCGCCGACCAAATCGCGCCGGATCTTCGCGAAGACATGCTGGACATGGCGGCCGGGGCCCTTTTGGCGGAACCCGCGGCCCGCAGGGGAATAACCCGGGAGCGAGCTCGCCAGATGTTCGAACGCGAGCGCGAACGGCTAGCATCCTTGGCCAGGCGGGCCGACACGCGACGAGACGTGGTTTGCGGGAGAGCGGCTTGATGTCGAACAACCCGCGCAGAGAGGGCAGGCGATCATTCGAGCGTGGCTATGCCACTAACCCTTATACTATCACCTACAACCGCGAAGAATGGCAGCGCGGTTACGAGGAGGCCAGTCGAGAATTCGACGCGGCCCAAGCTGCGCAAGCGGCCGAGGACGAGCGTTGGCGATACATGCCGCCTTCATGCCGCGCGCTTGACGACCTAGAACAGGCTGTCGGTGCCATCGCGGCGGAAAAGATCAAGGCATTGGTCGAGGCTATGCTGGCTGAACGCTAGTTCAGCGCCCCTTCTCCGGCCCCACCTCTTTCCGCAGAATCAGAGCCCCGTGGACAAACCATACCTCGCGCCCGGGGCGGTGCTTCAACGCCTCTTCATAGGCGGCCTTGGCCACCGAAACGTTGCAGGAACTGGCTATCCAGTCCCGCTTGCCCTCCGGCGTGATGCTGATGACTTCCCAGTCGCTGCCGATCTTGTTGCCCATAGGTGCCTCCGTGAACGGAACGGGAACATGAGCGTACTGGCGGCGGGAGTCAACGGAGCTGGCCGATAGACACCATAACAGAATAAGGAAAACAAATGTCAAAGACGTCTTATGTCTATTTCGTAGGGATGAGAGAAAAAGGTCCAGTTCTTCCCTTTTGCAAAATCGGGATGTCTGACGAGGTCAGCAAGAGACTTGCCCAGATACAATCGGGAAATCCTTACGAATGCTTCGTCTATAAGCAGATCAGGTGTTCGTCTCGGGCCGGGGCGCAGGCTATCGAAGCGGCGGCACAGGCGGATGCCGCCTCAAAATGGCGACGAGGCGAGTGGTTCAATGGCACGCCGGAGGCCATTTACCGCATGGTTGAGGCGTCGATTAAGACAAAGACGGCGGCGGCCAATGATAACATCATACCCGCGGTAAGGCGTAAACTAAGCCCCGCCAAAGTGTCTGAAATCCTGACGAGACCTAAGCCAGGCGGATTGGCCGAGAGCCTTAGAAGGCACATGGAGGCGCAGCGATAGGATTTGAATTCCCATTTACAACAGCAAGAACGCTCGCGTTCCGATTTGTAAGAGCGGCCTGTTTTTGAGATGCGAAAACAGGCCTTTTTTCAAGCGCCAAAAGCTAAATAAAATCAGATACTTATTCCTATAAATATCTCTATATAATGTATATATTTGTAATTTGTAAAAAATGAAATGGAGTGTCTAAATGGGTAGGGTTTCTTTAGCGCGTACAAATTCCAAATCCACCTCCGCAGCGCCGCTCAAGGAATGGCATCTTCAGGCGGCGCAGGTGAAGGCGCTCCGCCGCGCCCGACAGGCCGGCTGGCCAATCCGCGTTGAAGGCGACATGAACGCCGGCAGGCGAACCTTGCGCGAAACCGGCATTGCGTCGGCGACCGGTCTCAACGCTGGCGCGGCTGACGTTCGCGTCTTCCTCCCGGCTGGCAGGCTTCTCATGGTCGAGAACAAGCGTGTCGTGGACGGCAAGTCAGGGCGCTTGTCCAAGGAGCAGAAAGAGGCGCATGCGGAGTTTGCCGAGCTCGGTCACGACCTGATCGTCATCGAGGCGGACACGCCGGAAAGCGCCGCCGAGCAAATACTGGCGGCCGTGTCACTACGGCTGGGGCTCGCCGTGCCGGACTGGCGCGCGCCTGGTCTTGACAATCCAAATTAGGATTCGCTATAAAGCAAGAGTCGGGCGGTTCCGAGGGGTTGGGCATTCCCGGCCGAGAGGTAACGCTGCAGCGCCGCCCGACGCTCCCCATCAGGATATCGCTATGGCTCGTCACGGCTCCTTGGCAGAACAGCTCACCGCGTTGCTGGCCTACCGCAACCGTCCGGAAGGCCCCATTGAGCCGATGCAAAGCAACTGGACCGTGGTTCCCGCCAATGACGACATTGCGGTGAAGTCATTCAGCCACGAGCGCGACTTACGCGTGACGCCGTCAGTTGAAGAGATCATGCGCCAGGTCGAGACTGGCGATGTTGAGAAAAACGCCAAGGGCCAAACGGTCCGCATCGGCAATCTGCGCTTCAGCGACGGCACGCAGACCGAAAAGGCTTTCAAGCGCACAGGCGGGCGCTCCGTGAAGGAAGTCAATTTCGTGATGCCAGTTGGCGCCATGCTCGGATGCCGCGAGCAGGCGGATCGGGCTAGCGGTGGAAAAGGCTACGACGGCGACTACAAGCGGCGCAGCAACCAGTATTTCGCTGACACGTTCGGCGTGGACGTTCCGTCGAAGGCCAAAGGCAAGCCGCGCAAGAACGGCCCGGGGTTCAGCAAGGATGAGTTGCGCGCCATGCGCGACGAGGCGTTTGCCAACACACCCGTACTGCCGGAGGTCAAGCGCTATCCGGCTGGCCTGCCCGCGACACGGGATCTTGTGTCCGACCACTTCATCGGAATGAAGGTAGCTGCCACGGGGCAGGCGGGTGGAGCAGCCTGGCAGGATGTTAGTGGCGCGATCGTCCAGCGCGAGATTTGGGACGCTGCCCTGTCTGAGATGAAGGGCGCGGACCTTGCTGTGCTGGACAAGGCTGTTAGGGCGGATAGCTACGCTGAGGTAGGTATCGCGGCGGGGCAGACCAGCGCGTATGCGGACAAAAAGGGCGGCGGGCGTAGGCGTCTGATCGCAGCAAACGATAATCTTGCAGCGTCACTCAAAAAACATTCGGCGTAGGGTAGGGATTCCGCCGAGTTGTGCGGAGTAAGGTAAGGAGTAGTTACAGCAAAGAATTTGAATGTCCAGTTTTGAAATGGCGTGCCTGATTTTCGTCAGGGGCGAAACGCTGCCGCCGTACTTGGCCAAAAGGCTTACTGCGCAGGGCCACGACGTCGAAAGGCTGGAGGAAGAGTGCAAAACTCTTAGCCGAGAGCAGATCGAGCGCCTGTACGGCGATTGGTACGAATAGGAATTGCCAAAGAGGTGAGAACGGCCTCCTCACGCGCCCGTAAGGGCAAAGTAAGTCCCGGCGGCCTTTATGCCGGGATCAAGAGATGCGGGAATGGGCACCCCGCCTTTGGCGGTGCAGATGGGGCTTCGGCCCCATATTCCGGGTGACGAGATTTCCTCCTTTCTCTCGTCATTCCGTGATGCCGCGGGTTGAGCACGCTGCTGGTGCAGCGCAGGCCGATTGGCCGGCTCCCCGCGGCCTTGAACACCGCTGGCGCGGTTTTAAAGCTGACGACGCCAGAAGCGTCAGCATACCTATCCCACCCAGGCCGCTGGGTTCGGCGACGAGGCGCAACGTCGTAGTGTGAGGTGGGAAGCTATTTCGATCGAAGCGTCCGTGTATGCACGGCCTCGATCGATAGCGGAGTGGCAAATTCCACTCCGCGCTTATTCGCCCGAATGGGCAACGAGATGGTCAGGCGGAAATGGCGATCGTAAGCCCCGCTGCAAGGACGGTGCGCGCCCGCCCTGGCTCAGTAGTTGGCTTTGGCAGTGTCGATATACGGCTGTGCGGTCGCACCCACGGCGAGGTCGGGAGGCGCGATATGCGCCGCAACCTTGGCAACCCGGACGCTGAAAAGGTTCTGCAGGACCGTTCCATTGCCTTCTGTGTCACCGGGTACAAACCGGGCACTCGGGTTGATCGCCGAGTAGCGGCGTGGTGAAGGGCTGCTGCATGCTGGCTTGCCAGCGCATTCCCTACCCGTCTTCGATATCACCCACCGGGATCCAAGCGCATGGCAAGGGCGCTCCCGGTTGTGCTTCGGCGCGCTTGCGCTTGCCCGTTCGTTTGGGGTCCGCTGCCGCGGAAGAGCAGCGCCGCAGGATGGTCAGCGGCTACAATCATCAGGGCGCGAGCCCGTAATTCACGGAGTACGAAGTATGATGACGGCGAAGCATATCGACGAGATGGAGACAATTGTCGTCGAGTGCGTGGATGTAACTGCTCGGAAGGCGAATTCGCTTGAGAGGCACGCGGTCGAGGTTTCTGTAACCGAGCCGAACGGTGCTCAGCGCCATTTCCACTCCGGCACGGTCTACCTCATGAATTCGGCGGGAAATACTGTCTCTCAGTGGTTTTTGTCGGGGTCGACCAATAGCGCGTTGGCAGCGGTTTCGAGAGCCGCCTAACCCGCCTTCGATATTCGGCCCGTGATTCGGGCCATGTGCGCAGATTGCCGCCGGATGGCGGACGGGCGCCAAGCCAGCAGCGCCGCAGTGATAAGGCGGCACGCTGCTGGCTTCTTCTATTGCCGGCGTAGCACAACGGTAGTGCAGGCGCCCTGTAAGCGTTTCGCGTGCGGGTTCAACTCCTGCCGCCGGCTCCAAGAACCATTCTGCTCAGATCCGCGTGGTGAGCAGGCCGTGCAATCACCTTGCCTAGTGCTGGTGGCGGAAAGCGGAGTGACTTTGAAGGGATAGAACATGGACACGAACAAGGTAGCCGCCGCCTTCAACGAGTGGATGCGGCGCTATACCGAGGATCCCGCCGCCTTCGACGCTGAATTCCAGACGGTTGGCCGGTTCCTTGCCGAGCAAGCGGAAGGCAAGGAACCTTCATACGGTGATCGGTGCGTTGCCATGCTTGAGCAGCTTATGGCGGAGTCTGCCTAATGGCACGCGCTTCAATCATTCGCACACACACCGGCGGGCTAGAGCTTGCCGTGTCTGGCCAATACGTCGACCAGGCTCGTGTCATCAACATCGCCAGCAATGGCGATGAGCTCGTTGCGGTTGTGCATATCCCAGTCAAGGCGCTGACGCTGGAGGAGCGTGACAGTGTCGTGCCCTTCAAGCGGGAACGTCGTGGGTAGGTACAGCACACCCCGACCGTGGCTCGGTTGGTATAAGTTGAAGCGCTGGCTAGACAGGCGCGCCTATCAGCTTGCAGCGGAGCCTCTGTGCCGCATGTGTCTCGAGCAAGAGATCGTGACAGAGGCCAACACAGCAGACCACGTCAAGCCGCACCGCGGCGACCCCGAGCTGTTCTGGCACGGCGAACTGCAGAGCCTGTGCAGCCAGTGCCATTCGAAGCACAAGCAGAACGAAGAGGCCGGCAAGACGGTCGTTCGATACGGCGCCGATGGCTGGCCCGTCTGAGTGTTGCAAAAATGCAACGTTTGTGCGCCGCACAACGGGGGTAGGGGGTGGTGTTGCCTTTATGCAACGCCATTTCGCCGGAACGGCGGGGAACCAACGCGCACATTTTTTCGATTGAAATGTTGAGGTCAAAAGATGGCCAGGCCGAGAACGCCGAAGGCCAAAGCTAAGCTCACCGGCCACGCAGACAAGCAGAGAACCAAGTTCGAGGGCCGCAACGAGCCGGACGTTACTGATGATGTTGGCGAGCCTTTTCCTTGGCTGAACGACTTTGCCAAGGAGGCATGGCGGGACATCAAGGCTGAGGTTCCTTGGCTCAACTCAAGCCACCGCGGATTTCTAGCCATTGCTGCGCGCATTCGTGGCCGCATGATGGACCCCAAGGATATCGACGTCGGCGTCCAGGCGCTGAACCTTCTTCGACAGTGTTACGGGCAAATGGGCGCGACGCCGGCCGACGCAAGCAAGGCTGGCGCAAAACCTGATGGCGAAAGCAAAGACCCAGCCGACGAGTTCTTCGACTGAAGTCGGCACACCTAAGCACTTCAACCCACCATACCCCACGGGGCCTGTTGACGCTTACGCTGAGGCTGTCCTTGCCGGCGAGATCGTGGCCGGTCCGCATGTGCGGAATGCTTGCCGCCGTCATCGCGACGACCGCAAGAATGGCCCCGGGCGCGGCATACACTGGGATCCGGAAGCGGCTGGCCGCGTTCTACGGTTCTTCCCGGCTGTTCTGCGTCTGAACGGCGGCCAGTTCGAGGGGCGTCCGTTCCATCCGGCGCCGAGCCAGGCATTCAAGATCGGCTCCCTTTTTGGATGGAAGCGTGTCGAGTCCGACGGTGCAATTCTGCGCCGGTTCCGGCGCGCCTATATCGAAGAGGGGAAGGGTAACGGCAAATCTCCACTAGCGGCCGGCATCGGGCACTATTGTCTGACTGCGGACGGCGAAGCGGCGGCTGAGATTTACGCCGCTGCCGCGAACAAAGATCAGGCGTTCGTCCTTTTCCGCGACGCGGTTGCGATGTACGAGCAGTCGCCGGCCCTCAAATCGAAACTGACGCCGTCTGGCGGCAACCCGATTTGGAACCTGTCGTACCTCAAGAAGCGGTCGTTCTTCCGTCCCATTTCGCGCGAGGGCGCGCACTCGGGCCCGCGTCCTTACATCGCTCTCTGCGACGAAATTCACGAGCACCCCGATGGCAAGGTCATCGAAATGCTCGAGCGCGGGTTTAAATTTCGGCGCCAGCCGCTGCTGTTTATGATCACGAACAGCGGGAGCGACCGGAACAGCATTTGCTGGGACGAGCATCAGCACGCGGTCAAGGTGGCCGCGGGCACGCAGACGCCGGACGATGACTTCACCTATGTCGGCGAGGTTATTGACGACAGCACGTTCAGCTACGTTTGCGCGCTCGACAAGGACGACGACCCGTTCACAGACCCGACGTGCTGGCAGAAGGCCAACCCGCTTTTCGGCGTGACGCTGAAGCACGACTATCTGGCCGGCGTTGTCGCTCAGGCCAAGGATATCCCGTCAAAGCGTAACGGCATTCTGCGCCTGCACTTTTGCGTTTGGACCGAGGCGGATACCGCCTGGATACCGCGCCCCATCCTCGAGAAGGTTATGGTCGACTTCGACCCCTATGAGGAACACAGGGGCAAGCGTATCAAGGCGGCTGGTCTGGACCTGTCTGGCGCAAAGGATCTCACCGCAGCCGCGTTTGTCGTGGAAACGGGAACCAAGTCCGTCAAGCGCGAGGACGGGGAAGAAGTAGAGCTCCCGACCTACGATCTATGGATCGAGGCATTCACGCCGCGCGATACAATGGACGAAAGGTCGAAGACCGATCACGTCCCGTATCGGTTATGGTTCGACCAGGGATATGTTAACGCTCCTGAAGGTGCTCGCATACGTTACGATCATGTGGCGGCTTTGTTTGCGCGACTCAATACTGAGTACGGCATCGAGGTTTTGGCGTTTGATCGGTATGCCTTCGACAAGTTCGAAGACGAACTCAACGAATACGGCGCCGAAATCAAAACAGTAGCGCACCCGCAGGGCGGTAAGAAGCGCGCCAAGCCGGACGAAGCCAAGGTCGAGGAGGCAAGGGCAGCGGGTTTGGAGCCGCCGCTTGGCCTGTGGATGCCTGGCAGCGTATCGGCGCTTGAGGCGCTGATTTTGGAAGAGCGGATTCGGCTCAGGTCGAGCCCCGTTCTGCTTGGCGCTTTGATGGGCGTCGCGATCGAGACGGACCCGCTGATGGGTAATCAGTGGTTCTCAAAGAAAAAGAGCACGGTTCGCATTGACCCGGCGGTTGCGGCTGCGATGGCCGTAGGCGCGGCGGTTGATGGGGTTGTCGTGCACAAGCCCCCGGCATCGCCGTGGGATGACCCGGAATTCACCTTGGCGGCAGCATGAAACTATTCGGGTTTGAGGTCACAAGGCCGCCCAAAAACGAGCAAAAAGCTAACGAAAACATCGCCGTTTCCGCTGGATACGGCGATTTTCTAGGTTTTTTCGGGCTAACTACGGCAAATCTGCCAAGCGTCACCACCGATTCGGCGTTAACGGTTCCTGCTGTTGCAGCGGCTGTGGCGTTTCTCTCGCGGACCATGGCGGCGTTGCCGCTGCACGCCTACCGCAATACCGCGGATGGGGCAAAGCGCCTTACGGGTAAGGTTCAGACCATCGTTCACGATGCTCCGAACGACGGTCAGGATAGGTTCAAGTTCGCACAGTACTTTTGGCAGCAGGTGTTCACCGGCGGTCGCGGTCTGGCATGGATTGAGCGTTCCGCGCAGAGTCCTGAGGCCATTTGGCCGATGGACCCGACCAAAACAACTATCAAGCGGGTCAATGGGCGAACTTCATATACGTTTGACGGAAAAGAATACCCCGCCGCGGATGTGATTGATGTTCCCTTCATGCTCAAGCCCGACGGGCTTGGCCACTGGGGCCCGATTATGCTCGCGAGTAAGGCGATTCAGCTTGCTCTCGCCATGAACGACTATGGGTCGAGTTTCTTTGCCGGAGGCGGGGTGCCGCCGCTTGTCCTTGAAGGGCCACTCCCGGCTGGCGCCGATGCAATGAAGCGAGCGCAGGCCGACATTAAACGGTCGATTGATGCGGCTAAGGGTGGTGGCGAGGCCATTTTCCCTGTGCCTCCAGGTTACAAGCTCAACCCGGTCGGGATTGAGCCAAACAAAAGCCAGATGATCGAGGCGCGGCGGTTTCAAGTTGAAGAAATCGCCAGAGCGTGGCAGTTGCCGCCTGTGTTTCTGCAGGACTTGAGCCGAGCGACGTTTTCGAACGCCGAGCAGCAGGATCTGCACCTTGTCAAGCACCTTATTGGTCAGTGGGCCGAGGCGCTTGAGGGCGAAATGAACTTAAAGCTCTTCGGTCGCGGCAACACCGGGCGGTATGTCGAACACAATCTAGACGGCCTGCTTCGCGGTGATTTCAAGACACGCATGGAAGGCTTGGCCCGCGCGATTCAGACGGCGCAGATGACGCCGAACGAGGCCCGCGCGCTCGAGAACCGGCCGAAGCATGAAAACCCGGACGCTGACAACCTGCTTGTGCAGGGAGCTACAGTCACGCTGGGGACGCAGGTGGCGGATGGCGGTAGTGAACCGCCATCGCCCGACAACGACAACACACAAAATGACGACGGGGCGGAAGCCGCATGACTGAATTTGAAAAGCGCGGCGGAAACCTTGGCGTTGAGAAGCGCGCCGCCGATGACAAGCGCACGCTGAGCGGCTATGCGGCGGTGTTCAACAGCGATACGGCAATCGGCGACTATTTCGTTGAGCGTGTAGCGCCTGGTGCATTCGCCAATACGATCAAGGGCGATATTCGGGCGCTGGTTGACCATGACTGGGGTCGCGTTATCGGCCGTACGAAGTCTGGAACGCTCCGTCTGGTTGAAGACGAGCGTGGTCTGAAGATCGAAGTCGACATTCCGAACACTACCGACGGTAACGACCTGTGGGAACTTGTCGAGCGCGGCGATATTTCTGGAATGAGCTTCGGTTTTCGCGTCACCAAGCAGTCTTGGGACGAGACAGGAGATACGCCGATCCGCACGATTGAGGCGGTCGAGCTCTTTGAGGTGTCGGCCGTAGCCTTCCCGGCCTACGACGACACGTCGATCGGCAAGCGTGACCTAGAGGCGGCCAGGGCGGAAGCTGGTAAGGCGAAGTCCGACGAGGAGCGCCGCAAACAAAACGCCATCGCTGCTGCGCGGCGAATCGCGGAGCGCGAAGCGGTTACCAATCAGAGAATTCGGGGCATCCGGCAGGACGCTTCGTAGTCACCCGGCATAGCCGGAGGGCATGGACGACGAGTCCTGCCAGTATTTCACCAACAGGCTCGCTTTCGCGGGCCATTTTCATTTCAGGAATATAGATGACCCTTAAGGAACTGAACGACAAGCGTCAGAAGCTTGTTGTCGATGCTCGCTCGGCTCTCGACGAGATCAAGAAGAACACCGATGAGGCTCGCGCCGCTGAGCTCGAAGCCCGTCACGACGCCATCATGGCTGAATTCGACAAGGTCGAAGCCACGATCGTCCGCGAGCAGAAGGTTGCGGATGCGGAACGGCGCCTGGCCGAGCGTGCCGAGGAAGAGCGCAAGAAGCAGCGCCCGAACGGCAGCGATGGTGAGGCCCGCGGCGTGGACGAGGGCGCGAAGCTTGAATATCGCACTGTCTTCTACAAGTACCTGGCCTCCGGCGCGTCGCTCGACGAACTGTCTGGCGAAGAGCGTGGCATCCTGAAGGCGGGTATTGTTCCGGACGCGGAAAAGCGCGTTCAGGTCTCGACGCAGGGCACGTCCACCACGGCCGGCGGCTACACTGTTCCGGTCGAACTGTCGAACCAGATTGTCAAGTCGATGAAGGCCTGGGGGCCGATGTATGACGAGGACATCTGCACGACCATTTCGACTGCCAACGGCGTCACGATCAAGATTCCGACCGTCAACGACACTGCGGTGACCGCTGGCCAGCACGCGGAAGGGACCGCGATGACTGATGACAACAGCAAGGACGTTGCGTTCGGTCAGAAGTCTCTGGAATCGTATGGCTACGATACTCAGTGGGTGAAATTCTCGCTTGAGCTTGCCCGCGACTCGATCTTCAACATGGAGTCGCTGCTCGGCTCGCTGCTCGGTGAGCGCCTTGGCCGTATTGCCAACTTGCAGCTCACCACTGGCGACGGCACAGGCGACCCGAACGGCGTCGTTACGGCCTCCTCGCTCGGAAAGACTGCGGCTGCCGTCGCTGCCGTCACCTATGACGAGATCATTGACCTTATCCACTCGGTCGACCCGGCTTACCGCCAGTCCCCGAAGGTTCGGTTCATGTTCAATGACCTGACGCTGGCCGCGCTTCGTAAGCTCAAGGACGGTGATGGTCGCTACATCTGGACCATGGGCGATGTCCAGAGCGGCGTTCCTGGCAATATCCTTGGCTATCGCTACAGCATCAATCAGGCCATGGCGAACCTCGCCACCGGTAACAAGACCATGCTGTTCGGCGACTTCGGCAAATATTTTGTCCGCAAGGTCGGCTCGCCGATGATTGGCGTCAAACGCGAGTCGTACTGGCCGGATCTGGGCATCGCCGGTCTGATCTATCTGGACGGCGAACTTGGCGATACCGCCGCGGTCAAGCACCTCATCCAGGCGTAACCTTCAGGGGCGGCCTTCGGGCCGCCCCTGCTTAAGGAGTGGCTATGAGCTACCAACCTAAAGTCTACAAAGAGCAGGGAGGCGACCGTGAGACGATCGCTGCCGGCGGCTCGCTCAAGATCGGCAATGCTGTTTTCACGGTGAATGCCGCTGGCCAGGTTATTGTGACCGGTCTTCCGACCGCTAACCCGAACGTTGCTGGCGCCCTTTACAGCAACAGTGGTGTTTTGACGCTGAGCGCTGGCTGATGCTGGTTAAGATGCTGGTGGGCATCTCCGGGCCGTTCTACACACTGGACCCTGGCGATGAGTTCCACTTTCCGGACGACGAGGCATCGCGCCTCGTCGAAGCCGGATTTGCGGTCACTGTGGCGGTAGCGCCGACGATTGAGACGGCCACGGTGGATACCTCCGGCACTGAGAAGCGCCGCGGACGCCCAAGGAAGCAAGACAATGTGGTATCCGCCGACGGAGACAGCACCGGCGAGTGAGCCGGTGAGCGTTGACGATGCCAAGCGGCATCTGCGCGTCTTTCACGACGACGACAACGAATACATTAAGTCTGTGATCTCAACGGCGCGCGACCATGTCGAAAAATATTGCGGTGCGCGCTGGTCTGAAGTCGATTTGACTGCAAATTGTGACGATTGGCGCGACCTAGCGTTTCTGCCGTTTACGCCGGTCACCGCGCTGACGTCGATTGCGTATATCGATGCCGAAGGCGCGCCCGCGACGGTTGATCCGTCTGTTTATGAGTTTCGCGCAGACGCCAGGTCTGTCGCGCTGAAGCCGGGGAAAACCTGGCCTGCCAAGCAGAATTCATCGCGGATTACAGTGACCATCAACGCGGGCACAGAAGACGCGCCACCTGCTGTGAAGCACGCAATTTTGCTGCGCGTCGAAGATCTATACGAACATCGCGGCTCCGAAGAAGACGGTAAATGGTCTTCGTTCGATAGCCTTTTGAGCAACTATCGATTTTATTAGGAGCCATTAGTTGGCCGACCTGACGATTACCGCCGCGAGTGTTATCGCGGGCGCCGATGCCGCGCGGGAAAGCGGCACCGCTGGCGAGACAATTACCGCCGGCAAGGCGGTGTATTTTTCCAGCACCACGAAAAAGTGGATGCTTGCCGATTCCAACAGCGCAACCGCCGAGGCGCGGAAGTGCACGGGCATTGCCTTGAACGGCGCGTCCCTCAACCAGCCCATCGCAGTGCTGAAGGGCGGTGACGTCACGATCGGCGCAACGCTGACGGCGGGAACTGCCTACTATCTCAGTGACACCGCGGGCGGCATTTGTCCGATCGCCGATGTCGGTTCTGGCGAGTACGTCAATCTTTTGGGCCTTGCCAAGAGCACGTCGGTTCTGGCGTTCGCTCCGCAGTACCCGGGCGTGGCGCTTTAATGGTCAAGCGCTCGGGAGCCGGAGCGCTCACCGAGCGCGTCCATTTTCAAAAGCGTGACGAACAAGACGACGGCTACGGCAATCCTGTAGCCGGTGACTGGACCACGCAGTTTACAGAGCCGGCCCGCCTGCAGCCAAAGCTTGGCAGCGAACCTGTGCTTGCCGCGCGCCTGGCGGGCGTACAGCCGTTTTTGCTGGTCGTCCGCAGTTCGGTGCGCACGAGAGCCGTCACGCCTGCCTGGCGGGCCGTGAATGCGCGTAGCGGTGCCGAGTACAATATCCGCACGGTTGCCAACGCAGACGAGCGGAATGGCTGGCTGGAAATGTTGGTTCAGGAAGGCGTGGCCAACTGATGGTTGAAATAAAGAGATTGCCGCCAGACGTGGCCAAGGCGCTAGGCGGGCCGTTCTACGCCGTAGTCAACGGCAACCCTGTCGGTGTTCCTGGCAGGCTTGGCTGGAGCACACGTAAAGAGGCGCGCGCTTGCGCGACGATTTACATGGCATACCGCAGCGCATGCCCCGCGTAACTTTCACGCAGCCGTTCGATTGGGCGCCGCCTGAATTCAACGGGCGTTGGCTGCTAGCCTACCGGGCCGGTTGGTCCGGCCTAGTCACAACGCCGTGCGCCGCGGCGGCCATTGCCGCAGGAAAAGCTATTGGCACAGCTAAAGAACCGCGAGAAAGCGCTCCGGAAACTGGCGGCGATACCGTCAGCAGTTCGAAGCGCCGCAAAACAGGCGCTCGCGCAAAGCGCTGACGAACTGACTGAGGCGATCCGCACAGCGGCGCCTCGCGGCGCGACGGGCGAGCTAAAGAAGTCGGTTGCTCAGACGTGGGGTGGCGGCAAGGTACGGTATTCGAGCCTGGCTGGCAACGTCGGAGAGGCTGGGGATCCAGACCTTTCGGTTCGGATCAGTGCTGGTAATAGCAAGGTTCGTTACGCGCACCTAGTCGAATTCGGCACGGCGCCGCACATTAACGGCGGTCTGTTCGCTGGAACAGAGCACCCGGGCACGCGCGCGCAGCCATTCTTTTATCCGACATACCGTCGCATGCGAAAGCGCGCCCGTAGTCGGGTTAGCCGCGCCATCACTAAGGCGATCAAGCAACTCTGATGTCAGAAGCAACACTGCCTTTACAAGCTGCGGTCATCGCGGCGCTTAAGGCGCACGCGCCACTGGCCGCGATCGTTGGCACGAAGGTTTTTGACCGCGTGCCCGCCGGGACGGCGGCGCCCTACCTTTGCCTGTCGGGTTGGCAGGAAATCGAAGACGGCACCGACTGCATGGACGCAAGCGAGGTGTTCTTCGACGTTCAGTGTTTTTCTACCAGCGTAGGCAGGCCGGAAGCCGCAAGAATAGCGGCCGCAGTTAAGGCCGCGCTGCACCGTCTCGCACCAGCAACTGCGGGCTGGTCAGAAACAGAAATTCTCTACCGCAGCACTCAATACTTCACGGAAACGGACGGCACCACGACGCGCGCCGTTGTCAACTTTCAATCGCTGACTGACAGCGACGCATAGGATTAATTTTAAATGGCCCTAGCCGCCACTTTTCGTTTTTCTGGATACCGCGTACTTCTCGGCGACGGTGCGGATCCCGAGGTTTTCGCCGCCCCGTGCGGCTTCACCGAGCGCTCAATCTCTTTCAACCGAGAGCTCTCTGAGACCAATACCCCTGATTGCGCAGACGAAGACGCGCCGTCCTGGCTGGAGCGTGACGTTACGAGCATGTCCGCCACGATCAACGGCACAGGCGTCCTCGAGGCGACCGCGCTGCCGATCTGGCTCGGGCTGCTCAACACCACCGTTAGCTTCAACGCCCGCGTCGAGCTGTGGCGTGAAGGTGTGAAGGTTGGGCACTGGCAGGGCGCTTTCGCGCTTGAAAGCTTTGAGACCAGCGGCACCAAGGGCGAGCGCGTTCAGGTGACCGTCTCTATGCAGTCCGACGGCGTGGTCGCCTACACCGCGGCGTAATCCATGGCCTTCGAAAACCGCAACGGCCGGATCGAGCTCGACTTTGCGGACGGAACCTACGGGTTCCGTCTTGCTATCGGCGAGCTCGAGGAGCTGCAGGAAAAAACGGGTGTGGGCCCGTATGTGCTGCTTAAGCGGCTGTTGGTCAATGAGTGGCGCATTGAAGACGTCATTCAGACGATCCGGCTGGGCCTGATCGGGGCTGGCGTAAAATCAACGGACGCGCTTAATCTCGTTCGCCGCTATGTAGAGCAGCGGTCAGACTGGATGAACAATGCCATGCTAGCCCAGGCGATCGTTAGCGCCGCGCTGGTTGGTGCCCCGGAGGAAGAGCCGGGAAAAGGCGACGCGCCGGAGGCCGAGACGGAGGGTTCGAACTTCCTGACGGACGCCTTGTCTTCGGCGATCTCTACGGAGCAGCCGGCGCTGCCGGCATAGCCATCTCTGAAATGCGATCCATGACGTGGTGGCAGTTCTCGGAGACGGTCGAAGGGTTCGTTAGGTCCAAGACCAACGACAAGGACGCGGGCATCTCCGCGGCCGAGGAAGACGAACTAGGTGCGCTTCTTAACGCGCCATTGTGACGGAATATCCCGTCATGCGCTCATTGCCGTTGGCGGTTATGACAAGAATTGATCCGCGTGGGTCAACGACTTGAAATAGCATAACTGCCGACGGACCAAAGCCGTGCTTTGATACAAGCGATGGCTCGCAGCCAGTGTGGAATTCGACGCTGGCCATGTCGGCGCCGTTATACAGCGCGTCTACTTTTTCTTTAGTCAGAAGGCATCTGGCTCCTGCCTGAGTAGTGGCGCAGAGCGCTGCAGCAGCCGCAATTATTTTGAGCATTTGGATATTCCATGGCAACTGACATCGAAACTCTGTCTCTTTTGCTGGAGGTGCAGGGGCAGAAGTTCGAAAATCAGCTAAAGCGACAAAATGCACAAGCTTACAGAATTTTCAAGTCCCTTGAAGATCGCGCGAGCGAAATGGAGTCCAATGTTTCGGGATCTTTCGACAAATTAGCTAGGATTGTTGGCGGCGCCGCGGTATTGAACGAGCTGAAGAAGCTCGCAGACACCTGGCAGGAAGCAACCAATAAGATCAAGTCTGCGGGCGTTGGCGAGGCGATGGCCGGTGCGGTCTCAAATGAGATCGCTGATATTGCGTCTCGAAGCCGGACGGGGTTCGCAGAAGTTGCCGACCTTTACGCGCGGCTTACACGCACGGGCAAGGACTTCGGGGCGACGCAGGGCGAGATCGCCCTTGCGACCGAGACGGTTTCGAAGGCCCTGAAGGTTTCCGGTGCGTCTGCTTCGGAGACGCAAGCCACGCTTGTCCAGTTGGGCCAGGCATTGGGTTCTGGCCGACTGCAGGGAGACGAACTTCGCTCCCTGCTTGAGAACGCGCCGGTGGTGGCCCAGGCCATCGCAAAGGAATTTGGCGTTGCCGTCGGGCAGCTCAAGGATCTTGGCGCCGAAGGCAAGCTGGTTTCAGATCGCGTGTTTCGTGCGATCGTCAACGCGGCGCCGGAAGTTAGCGCTGCGTTCGCTAAGACCAACGCCTCGATCGCCGACAGTTTCACCATCCTGCAAAACGCAGCGTTGAAGTTTGTCGGCAACAGCCAGCAGATGGGCATTGCCGCGGCTGCGGCTTCGTCTTCAATCCAGTTCCTAGCCAAAAATATCGACGGCGTTGCGACAGCAGCCGCGGCGGTTGGGGCGGTTATCGCCAGCCGACTGGTCGCGCAGGGTCTCGCGCCCATGGTGGCGCAGATTGGCGCGACCGTTACCGCCTCGGCGGCGGCGAGCGCCGGACTTACAGCCCTTGGCGTGCGGGCTCAGTTGGCTGCC
Source organism: Allobosea sp. FBZP-16 (assembly GCF_002831785.1). Taxonomy (NCBI): domain Bacteria; kingdom Pseudomonadati; phylum Pseudomonadota; class Alphaproteobacteria; order Hyphomicrobiales; family Alloboseaceae; genus Allobosea; species Allobosea sp. FBZP-16. The sequence continues at coordinate 128,217 of NZ_LNCQ01000023.1, forward strand.
ACGAGCGTTGCGGCTCTGCGCGGCGCTTTGGCGCTTGTGGGCGGCCCCGTCGGGGCGGCCATTCTCGGAACCGCTGCCGTTGTCGCTTATCTGGCCACGGAAGCGGGAAAGGGCAAGGAATCCACCGATCGTTATGCGGAAGCGCTCAAGGCGCTCCGCCCGCCAGCCGATGACGCGAAGTCGGCTATTAAGGGTGTAGGCGACCAAGTTGCCGAAACGTCCGACCGGATGGACCGTGCCGTCACTGACGGCTATAATCGAAAGCTCAAGGAAGACGCAGCAGCGGCGCGCGACCTCGAGACGACCATTCGAAGTGCGACGCAGGGGCTTGAGCAATACGGGTCCGCCGGTCTGAAAGCCGAAGACAAGAAGCGCGGCCTGGATCTCGTCAAGCAGGGTATGGAGGGCAACGCCCAACAGGCGATTGCCGCGGCTGACGAGCTTCGCAAGCTTGGCGAGACGAACATCAGTTTTGCCAGCGCGTTCGGCTCGATTGCCGCGATGCTTACGCAGCTCGCCGCGGTTCGGCAGGCGGCGGTAGCTACCCGGGCGGCTCTCGCCAACGTTGAGGCTGGGCAGGCGGGCGAGGCCAACGCCAAGAAAAGTCGCGACGAGCAGGCCGCCTTGGTCAAGTCCGGCTTTGTGCCTGTGGGGCCCGCATTTGACGCGCAGAGTGATCCGGTTTTGGCCGGTCTGCGTCTGCAGCGGGAAGTCCGCCTTGCCCAAATGGACAAGGACAAGAAGGCGCTTCAGGACAAGACGAAGGAACTCTATGACGCGGCTCTGGGACAGGGCGGCGGCGTAACGCTCAAGCAGGCTGAGGCTGCGGCGAAGCAGATTCTTGCAGCCGAGGCCGCGCAGAAGGGCGGAGGCGGGGGTAAGGGGCCGAAGTCTGATGAGGACAAGGCCGAGGACCGTATCAATAAGTACATTGATAGCCTTGCGCGTCAGAACCTTGTTCTTCAGGCCGAAATTGATAATTTCGGCAAGTCGAACGCGCAAAAGCGCGCGGCTGTTGAGTTGGCTAAGGCCGGTGTAGACCTTAATCGCCTGGACGCCGAAACACGCGAAGAGGTGTTGGCGAAACTCAATAAAGAGATTACGCTTTCCGAACAGCTTCGAACCAAAAAGAAAGAGCTTGAAGACGCGCAGAAGTCGTACAACGACGCGTCGAAATTCTTTGGCGACGCTGCCACAGACGCTCTAGAAGACCTAATCATCAACGGCGCCAAAGCCGAAGACGTCATGAAGCGGTTGGTCGCCACACTGGCCAAGGCAGCATTACAGGCCGCGTTGATGGGCTCTGGCCCCTTGGCTGGGATCTTCGGAACATCGGGGACAAACGGCGGCGTCGGCGGCTTGTTCGGTCTGCTGTTTGGCGGCATCGGCGGAAAGGCAGACGGCGGGTGGATTAGCGGGCCGGGGACGGGTAAAAGCGACAGTATTCTGTCTTGGCTATCCGACGGCGAGCACGTTACGAACGCGCGCTCTGCTAAGAAATACGCGCCGCTTTTGAATGCGATCAACAACGATCGCATGCCAAAATTCGCCACCGGCGGCTTTGTTGGGGCGATGTCGACACCAAGCGTTCCGTCGGGGATTAGCACCGCCAGTCCGGGCCCCGCGAAAATCACCATCAACAACACGCAGTCCGACAACGTCCAGGCTGACGCCAAGCAAGACAGCAACGGTGATATCTCGATCATGATTAGCGCCATTGGCGCGAAAATGGCGGACGATATTTTGCGGGGCCGCGGCCCGATGTCCGCAGCTTTGTCGGCTCGTCAAACCAACCGGCACTTGAGGTAAACATGGCCGTCATTACATGGCCGTCGCAGGTGCCGTATCGGTCGCCTGTCGACGGCCGCACTCCAGTGCAAACCTACAGCGCGCCGGTAGTTAGTGAGACGGAGGGCGGGCCGCCGATTATGCGGCCTCGCCCGGGCCCGCGCGCAACTGAGATGCCCTGGCAGTCAGCATTGCTGACCCTAGCTGAGTGGGAGGCGTTCGAGCAGTTCGCAAGGTACGACCTGCGGCAGGGGACACTCCCTTTCACGATGCCAATTTACCGACCGAATGGCTGCTACGTTGACCGTACTTGCCAGATAAAGGACGGCGTTTGGTCGTCGGATTTCAGCAAAGCTCCGCGTATTCGCATTTCATTCACGTTGGTTGTATTTAATTGGTGATTTCTGATGTCCCTTAGCGAGGCTCTTACTGAGGCCTATGCAGCAGTTGATGTTTCGGGTGATATCTACGATACGCTTGAGTTTAACCACATCACCTTGGAAGCGCCGCTTCGGTTTGTGAAGGGTCACCGCATCCCAGGTGAGTACGAAACTCTAAATCTACCGGTCGCCGGAAACCCTTCCGCCGTTTTTACAGTGGTTGATTTTGGGTTCCAGCGCCCCGGGCAAGATGAAGGCGGTACGTCGAAGGCCAGAATCCGCGTCGACAACGTCTCGCGTGTTCTGCAGCAGGCATTACGGGATGCGATTTCCGCCGACCAGCCGTTTTCTGTGACATACCGCTGCTATTCCACTAACGATATCAATCACCCAGAGGAATTTACTGGGTTGAAGATGTCGTCGGTCACCGTGAACGCGTTCAGCGCGGAGGGGGACTTGTATTACGAAGAGGTGGAGTTGCAGGGATTTCCGAAGCGGACGTATTCGCTTGATTTGTACCCGGCACTACATGGTCAGTGATCTGGTTGCCTTCGTTAATTCTTACATCGGCCGAGCCTACGAAAAGACTGGTCTTCACTGCTGGGAATTAACTAGACGCTGCCAGGCGGTCTTCGGCCGCGAGCTTCCTAGCGTCCTGGCCGTTCCGGACCACCCAGCCGGCATCGCGCGCCTAATGAGGCGACGTGACAAGCACAGTGGCTGGCGGCGCGTCGACGCCCCGCGCCATGGCGCGGTTGTCTTCATGGCGCGCGCCGGACATGGGCCAGAGCGGGCCGCAATTCATTGCGGAACCTACCTGGCCTTAGACGGTGGCGGGATCCTGCATACGGACAATCCGCATGGGGTGGTGTTCGAGTCCCTTTCTGAGCTCAAGGCCCAAGGCTGGGCGGGGCTGAGTTTTCACGTTCCGGAATAAATGGCTCATATCCTGTTTCGTCTGTGCGACGGTCGCGAGGCCGGAGCGCCTGTTGTGCTGCCCAAGCGCCGGCGGCTGTCTGCAATTGTCAAGCAGCACGCTGACCGCAGTCGCCCGTTCACCGTATCCATCTGCCGCCGCGGGCAGCATCTCGCGCCGGATGGTCAATCGGTTCGGATGCGGAAGACGTGGTCTGCCACAACCGTAGGCCCACACGATACCGTCACTATCCTCTACTGGCCGCGCGGCGGCGCAGGCGGGGGAGGCCGTGGCGGTGGCGCTAGTAAAGGACTTGCAATTGGCCTGGTAGTTGGCGCCATTGCGCTCGCCGCGCTCGGTCAATTTTGGGGAATTGCAGCACTCAACGGCGCGCTTGGGTTGGGCGCGACGAGCGCTGTTGGATCGACAATCTGGGCGGCTGGTACAACGGCGCTTCTCGCAGGCGGCGCCTATCTGCTAAACAAGGCCACTCAAGCAAAAGCCGACAAAACAGATGACCGGCCAACTTATGGCGTCGCCGGAGGCGGCAATTTGCCACGCGCCGGTGATCGAATTCCAGTAATCTACGGACGTTGCTGGAACTCACCCGATCTCAGCCAACCCGATTACACAACCTACGACGGCGACGACCAGATACTTTATAAGCGGCTGACAATTGGCTGCGGCAAATACGCAATCAAAACAATCCGCGTTAGCGGAATAACGATGTGGACTGCTGATGGCGGACTAACTGCGCCGTTCTCTGGCGCCGCGATCGAGCCGATTGCGCCAGGCAGCACGTCCTCGCTGGTCCCGGGCTCCGTCATAAGCGTTGCCGCAGTCGGGAGCAATCAGCTTCCAAAGGCTCCCGACTTCCCCAATTGGGCCGGGCCTTTTGATTTTGGCCCAGACGCTCCACTGCAAAGCCGTATTCAACTGGACTATTCAGTTCCGTCGGGCTGTTACTCAGTTCCTGACGGGGGCAAGTTCGAAGGTAAGCAGTACGCCGCAAACTGGGGCGTGCTTTTTGAATACGCCCCTTGTGATATTGACGGCGAAATCATTGGCGGTTGGTCGACTCTCTACACGGAGAGCCATTACGTCCTTTCGACGAGGCCAATTCGCGCGACAAGGTACGTTGACGTCCCCGCGGGGCGGTACGCCGTCAGGGCCCGCAACGTAGGAGACGCGGATGAACTCTCCCATCCGTCGGGGTTCAACGCCGACGTAACCAACTCCGTTGTGTGGGAAGGGCTTAGGTCTCACCACGCTGAAACCATCACGCGTTCTGGCGTGACAGAACTCGCACTCAGAATCCGCTCTGGTAAGGCGCTTGGAGTCACCTCTTACGGTGACGTCGAAGTGGAAACCAGTCGCATCCTACCCGTCTGGTACGGCGCGACGACCGGGTGGGTGGAAGAGGAGACCGACAAGGCGGTCTGGGCCGCAATCGATGTCCTGCACAATGGCGACTACGGCGCGTCGATCCCGTATAGCGAAATCGACCTGGACCGCTTTCAGTTCTATGCCGAAAATGTCACCCAGTTTGACCGGTTCAGCGCGGTCATTCGCGGCCCTGTATCTGTTCACGAGGCCGCAAGTAACGTTCTCGGCGTCATGCGCGCTTCGCCTCTGCGGCTCGGCAGCATTTGGACAATGGTCCGCGATGAGCCCAAGTCGGTGCGGAAGCATGTCATTTCGCGCCGCCAGATCCTCAAGGACAGCAGCGGGCAGACGTTCAATCTCGATCTAGGCGACGGCTCTGCCGACGTGATCGTTGAGTGGAACGTTGACGGTGATCCCAAGCGGAGGCGCGAAAAACGCATCACGTTTGGAGCGCAGACGCTCAACCCGCGGCGCATGGCCGCGACCGGCGTCACGGACAGCGCGCACGCTATCCATATCGCGACGTGGGCCGCAGCAAGTGCATACTACCGGCGCGAGCGACGTAGCCTGACGACGGAGCTGGCGGGCCGGTTGCTTATCCCGAACGACTCCGCGCTGATCGATAATTGGTACTTCGATAAAGACAAAGAAGTTACAGGGCTGTTCGATCGGGACGGCCTGACGCTGACCGTCGATTCAGAGTTGACCTTGCCACCGTCGCCATACGCGGTCCTACGCGCTCGGGACGGGCGTGAATGGGGTCCGGTCGGCGTAACATTAGACGGCAACCGGATTGTTCTCAATGCCGCCGACGTGACCCAGGCGGAAAGCCTCTCGGGCATTTCTCTAGCCAACGTAATCAATAAGAGGACACAGGCCGCGACGACTATTGTCATCGGAACGCTGACTGAGGTGCAGGACGCTTGGCTTATCCGGGCGATCAGCTTCAGCGGTGACACGCAGGTCGGTGTTGAGGCTGTTTACGATGCTCCGCAGGTTTGGAGTGCTCTGGCTGAGTCCATCATTGTCCCGCCCCCTCCACCGTCAAGCGGCCTCGAGAACGACGCGTCAGTTCGCGTTGCCTGGGTCCGCGGCAAGGCCGTGCAGCGCAACGGCGCCATGTTCATGGATTGGTCGCTAGGGCGAAGTACCGGCGCGGCTCAGTACGCTGTGCGTATCAGCTACGATGACTGGGCGACTTCTGAGGATGTCTTCCGCGGACCGGAGTCGTCCGGCACGCATCCGCTGCGGGAGTTCGAGGGGACTATTCGCATCAGGGCGCGCGGCATCAGCGCTTCCGGCTTGCTGGGGGTTGAGGTTGAGTCGGCGTTCAGTCTCGCCCCAGCACTGTTTGACCTGAGTAATGCTTCGGCGGGCACGCTTCAATACAAGGCGTTTCTAGACGGCATGGAGCCGGTCGCTATCGTCAGCGAGCTTCCGGACCTGTTTGGTTACGACGGCCCCAAATTCGTGACAATTCGCGAGCCTGGGGCTGATAAGCCGACGCTATATAGGTTGTCGGACGACGGAACTGCGTGGAACAAGCTCGCAGCAGAAGACTACGTTGCTAACACAATCACCGCGGCTGCGATCCAAGCCGGTGCGGTGAAAGCAAGCGCAATCGATGTTGATTATCTGTCTGCTGTTAGCGCTGATTTGGGCGATATTCTTGCCGGTAGTATTAGTATCAACAATCGATTTCAAGTTGCGGCTAATGGCACTGTTACGATTAACAATGCCACAAGCGGTGCGCGACTTGTAATTACCAATAGTCTCGTTTCTGTTTATGACAGCAGTAACGTACTGCGCGTAAGAATGGGTATCTGGTAGTTTATGGCTCAGGGTCTGCAAGTATTTAATCAGTATGGTGTCTTAAAGGTAGATCTTTCCAGCCGCCTATTGAGGCTTGTGGACGTCATTTTCGTTTCTGCCGGGACATCCGGTAGCGTATACAACGAGGGTCTATTAACTGGCACCCCAGTTGTATTTGCTACTATGGTCAGTGGCGCCGGCTCTTCTTGGCCTGGTAACAATCTTTACCCCCCGGCGATCAGCGTCTCCGGGGGGACTGTCGCTTGGGGCGTCACTAACGCCGATCATCGCCTAATGCTTTGGGTTTATTGATGCCAGCTGGCTTGCAGATATTCAACGATTCCGGAACCGTTCAGATCGACGAGAATTGGAAGAATTTTGGCTTTCGTCAGATTATCCCGGTTACGCTAACGGCAGGTCCAATGGTTGGTGGTCCAACTGACATTGCGCCGTATCAACTTTCAGTCCCCGGGAGTGCCGCATTAGTTGCTGTGCGCGCGGCTACGTTGAAACCGATATTGATGCACAGTTATCTAAGCGGGGGAGTCTGGACCTACAATTGGCAATTTTATCCTCCTTTTGTTTCGGGCTCTTACACGGAAACGGTGAATTTCTACGTCTTCGACGTACCTTATAGTGGGTCGTTTTCTACAGTAGGATTGGAGGTCTTTAATTCTACGGGTGAGCGTGTCTTTCACTCAGATATGGACGTGATGAAAATCCCGCCTGGCGCTTCCGTGCAGGCCTGTAATACCAGTTTCACAGGCGTGCCTGGTCGAATATACGCGCCGTTGATCGTAGTGAATCCCGTAAGGGCGGTGTTTACGGGCTCTAGCTACAGGCACGCAACGCGTTCTCTACAGGTTTCAGGCTCGAATATTGTCAGCTCAAATCAAGACCTAAGTTCGTCTACGATCGGTGAGTTCGCTAATGAAGGACTCTATATTCCGATTGATGTCACCGAATATTCCTAAGTAAATCAGCCGGAAAAATAAATGACCAACACAATCGCGATCTTTCAGATCTCGACTGAAGAAGATTTGCGCTTTCAACTTGATTTCAACGGGTTGAATCTTAGCGGTCGTACTTTGAAGGTTAATGTCAGAGAGCGTGTGTCGAACACGCTGAAGGTATCGCTAGCTGCGCCGGCAAATCTGACGTTGGTCGGTACTGGCAATCTGACAGCTTTCTACGCTAAATCCAGCATGGCTAGCTGGGCTAAGGGCGAGTACGAGGCTGATGTCATTGACGAGACGGGGGGTAATTTTACTCGCCTTATGGCTGTGCGGTTCGTCTACGACAACCCCGGCCGGCTTGTTCATGGCGTAAAGGGCAATCAAGCGACTGTAAACTGGGGCGGCAATCAAGCTGTCGTTACCGCGATCGGCGGCGTAGGCCCGCCGGGGCCGGTAAACGTCCTGACCATCGGCGACGTCGATACGCTCGAGACCGGTGAGCCGGCAACAGCGGAGATTACGGGCAGCGCGCCCAATCAGGCGCTCAATCTCGGGCTGCCCAAGGGCAACACCGGCGCTACGGGCCCTTCAGGCACCGTCACGGTCAACCCGACGACGATCACCGGGGCGCCTGGCTCCAATGCGTCGGTCGCGAACACTGGCACGCCTGAAGCAGCGGTTCTTCAGTTCACTCTTCCCCGCGGCAATACCGGCCTGACGGGCGATGACGGATGGTCCCCCGTCCTAGCCGTTGTGACGGACAGCCAGCGCCGCGTTCTTCAAATCAGCGACTGGACGGGCGGCGAAGGAACAAAGCCCGCCACAGGCTCCTATATCGGGCCGACAGGCCTGGTACCGGACGCTGCTAGCGCTGTAGATGTCCGCGGTGCGCAGGGACCGTCAGGGTCAGTCACGGACGGCGATAAGGGCGATATAGTCGTCAGCGGCTCGGGCACGACCTGGACGATCGATGCGAAGGCGGGGACCTTCAGCAAGCTCCAAGACGTTGCAACCGGCATCATGCTCGGGCGCAAGACGGGCGGCACTGGCTCGATCGAGGAACTGTCCCGTGCCGATGTGATCGCGCTGGTACGGCTTGGCATTTTCGGCCAGTGCGAGCTCATCAAGGACGGCTCGAATATTCGCCTGCTGCCGAAGGGGGGCAACAGGATATTCGTCAATGGCGACTACCTGACCGTTCCCGATGCCGGGGTCGCCAAAGCTGCAACGGGGCTGACCGTCAGCACGCAGTACTACGTCTATGCCATCAACAGCGGCGGCTCGGTCGACATTGAGCTAACAACCACGGCGCCAGCACGTAGCGCAACCTATGGCCACCTGATCGAGGGCACCAACGACGCCCGAACCTATGTCGGCACTGTTCGCCCGATCACTGGCCCGGCGTTTCAGGATACAGCCCAGCAGCGCTTCGTCCGCAGCTGGTTTGGCCGGACGCCGACAGTTCTGCGGGGGGCGCTGACGGCCCAGCGCACGACGGGGTCAAGTAGCTGGGTCGAGGTCAACAGCGAAGCGCGCTGCGAATTCCTGCTGCAACCCGGCGAGATCGTGAGGGCCGATATCACCGGCTACAGCTTCAACAGCGGCTCGTCCACGACATTCGCCTCGGTGGGCTACGATTCCTCCAGTTCCAACGAGGATGCCAGCGCGACATTCGGTTCGGCTGGCGGCTCGATCGGGTATTCCCGGCCCAAGAGCGGGTTGTCCGCAGGCTATCATGACGCACGGCTGCTGGGCCGGGTTTCAGGGGGCACCGGCACCTATTCCGCGACATCGCCCGAATTCACGGCGATGCACCTGACAATCCAGTAAGGGACGATCAACCATGCCCGCGCTCAAGCCGCTCGGCCAGACCTTCGCCAGTGAACTCACTGAGGCTGGACTGCTGACGTTGCCGATCACCTGGGGGCCTGACGGCCAGATAAGCGGTGTCGAAGCTCTCCCGGAAAACGACCGCCTCGCGCTCGATGCCGTCGTGGCGGCCCACGACGCAGAGGCTGTGCCGCTGAATGACTACCGCCGCGCTATTCAGGCCCATGTCGACGCGACGGCGCAGGCGCGCCAATACGACAGCGGAATCACCTGCGCGTCCTATGTCGGTTCGACCGTCTCGGCATGGGCTGCGGAGGCTCAAGCCTTCGTCGCCTGGCGCGATAAAGTTTGGGACTATGCATATGGCGAGCTCGCCAAGGTCGGGGCCGGTGAGCGAGAGCGTCCGACGATAGAGACGATCCTCGCCGAGCTGCCGGCGATGAGCTGGCCGTCTTGAGCGCTCACGGCGCCAGCAGTGATCCAACCAGCACAGTCGCCAGCGCGAGCAGCGGCGTCAACACGATCAAGCCGATGAAGATCAGGTCCATGAGAATCCCCGCGTGCTGGTGCCGGGGAGTTGGAAACCCTTCCGAGGTCGGGCGCCGTCGCCTTTAGGCTGGAGGCCCTGAACATACGCGACGGCCTCCCCGACTCAGCATCGGGAAGTGCAAGTTGCGGCCGCACCTTGCCGCCTCGGAAGGGGTTTCCACGCCCCATCCCGCCCCATTTTCGGGCAGAACATTTATAGATTAGCTCGTACCGATGCGGCACTCAACCCTAGATCGGTGCCCATCGCCGGATAATTCAAAACACTATGAAACTCGCATCCAACTGGCGGGCGGTGCTTCGGCACGCCTGGAGCCTTCGCCTGACTGTGCTGGCGTCAATGCTGGGCGCGGTCGAGTTCGTGCTGCCAATCTTCATGGACGATCCGCCGATTGAGCGCGGCGTCTTCGCGGCGCTGGCGGCACTTGTGAGCCTAGCTGCCGCCATTGCGCGTGTCGTCGCGCAGCAACCAATTTCTGGAGAGTAAATATTGAAATCACGCCTTAAGAAGGGCGCGGCCGTGGCTGCGCTCGCCGTCGGCTTGGTCGGCGGCTTCGAGGGCTTGCGACTGAACGCTTACAAGGACGTCGTTGGGGTGCCTACGGTCTGCTACGGCGAGACCCGCGGCGTGAAGATGGGCGATAAGCACACCAAGGCTGAATGCGACGATATGCTGCTGAAGGGGCTCGCCGAGTTTGAGGCAGGTGTCCTGAAGTGCGCTCGCGTTGAGATGCCGGATAAGCGCCTCGTTGCGCACGTGTCACTGGCCTACAACATCGGAGTCGGCGCCTATTGTAAGTCGACCGTGGTCCGCAAGCTCAATGCCGGTGACACGCGCGGATCCTGCGAAGCCTTCATGATGTGGAACAAGGCCGGCGGCGTAACATGGCCTGGTCTTACGCGCAGGCGCGATGCCGAGCGCAAGCTTTGCCTGGAGGGCTTGTGATGCCCTGGCTGAGCTTGAGCAAGCCGGCGCTGGCCGTCCTAGCCGTTGCTGCTCTGCTTGCGCTGGCCGGCCTTGGCTTCTGGCGTGGCATGGCGGCGATTGAATCAGCGCAGGCCGCCGCCGTTGCTATAGCCGTTGAAGGCCGCGACGCGCACTGGCGAAGCGAGATCGCCAAGAGCAACGCTGAGGTCGCGAACGCGCGCGCCGCGCAGGCGATACTTGTCGCGGACGCCGCCGCAAAGCAGGCGCGCGCCGAGGCCGACGCAAAAGCCGCATATGATGAGTTGGAGAAAAAGAATGCGGCTATGCCCGTTAATCCTGAGTGTGGCCTTAGCGCTGAGCGCGGCGGCTTGCTCGACAGTATCCGATAAGCCGGTGGTCAGAACCGAAATCGCGACGCCCCTGCTGACTGAAGACATGCGTAAGGCGTGCGGCCGGCCCGTCGCAATTCCGCGCAGGAAGTTGACCGAGCAGGACGTGACGAGTCTGTGGGGCAGGGACCGGCGCGAGCTCGTTTCGTGCGCCGCACGGCATGGTGCAACGGTAGGTGCTATCGTCGGCGGGGCCAAATAATGGAAATTACCATTCCGGCCGCGCTGGCGCTGTCTCTGGGGACAGCGGGTCTGACGCTCGCGGCAAGCTGGGGCGTGGTCAAGTACCAAGCCGCACAGCACGAAAAGCGCCTGCAAGGCCTGGAGGAAAAAGTTGAGCGCCAGGCCGACGAGTTGTCCGACTTCCGGCTCGAGGCCGCGCAGCGCTTTGTCACTGTCGAAACGATGGCCAAGCTTGAAGAGCGCGTAATCAGCGCGATCGACCGGCTCGCGGACAGGCTGGACCGTGTGATCGAGGGTAGGGCGGTTCCGGCACGTCGCTCTTGACAATTCAAATTAGGATTCGCTATAAAGATAGTGCGTTAACGGTGACGCACCAATCAGGCGATTCCAATGCGAAAGCTGCTTTTGTCAGCCGCGCTTTGCGCGGTGGTGGCCTCTTGTTCTGCGTCGCCTGTGATGGCGCAGCAGTGCGTCAGCGTTGAGCGCGTTCTTGAACATTTGGAGCCGGTCAAGGCTCTTGGTGAGGTTATCACCTACGGCCGCGAAGATGCCGCGAAAGTGTTGGCATTTATGGCTGACAGCGGGAGTGCGTATCCCGAACCAAAAGTTGACGCGGTTATTCTTGTCGTCGGCGACCGTGCCGCGATGTTGCTGTTTGTTGATGGCGACAAGATTTGCCGCACGCTGACGATTCCGCTCAAGGCTGCTGCGTTGCTTGATGCGGCAGTGCGTGGTCGCGCCGTCTGATTTTGCCCGGTGGCCGAAAGGCTGCCGGGCTATTTTTGTTTGGAGGGATTGATGGCGTTTCCAAAGTTGAGGACGCAGGTCTGGGAAGATTCAAGCGGAGCGCTTCACGCCACAGAAGATGCCGCCGTGCGAGCGGAGGCCGTGATTAAAGATAGGCACCGCCTTTCGCTCGTCGAAGAGGCTATTAGGCGCGCAATTTCTGAATCTCGGTGGCACATTCTCGGAGAATATCGCGATTATGACAGCCCTGATTACAGGAGCAGTCTTGTTCGTCACTTGATGTCCGCTGGCCTAGATTTTGTTGGGGAGGTCCGACTGTGAGCGATTGGATTGAATGGGGAGGCGGGGCGCGCCCGGTTGATGGGGCTTCACAAGTCAGTGTTCGCTATCGGCCAATGAAGCACGAATTCGGCTTTGGCGAAAGCGACGGCTCGACTGCCGCTTCGAACTATCGATGGGAGCACGACGGGTCCGCTGGGGACATTATCGCTTATCGCGTCGAGTCGTGGGCAGGCCAGAAGCCCGCCAACGACAATCTGACGCCACGCGCCCAGTTCGACGCCGCATCGCAGCTTCAGGAAGAGCTCGCAATCAACATTTCCGCGCAGATCGCGAACGGTGTCAGGCCGGACGCTGTCCAGGTTCTCGAGTGGGCGAACGCCCTGTACGAGGCGGAAGTGGGGGCGGCGTGATGCGGTTCCTAGCGTTTCTCTCGGCATTGATTGCGGTAATCGCAGCGCAGCACATTCCTTACGTCCTTGGGCCGTCGTTCAGCGGCCTCTCGTTCGTAGTAGGCGGAATCGGTGGCGGTGTTCTCGGTCATCTTGCGATCGACCGATGACCTTCCCCGACGACATCATGCGGGCGGCGCGCGAGGCGTTTATTGCATTCGCAACTCCAACGCTCGACCGGGCGACAACCGAGCGGACGCGGGCTGGCGATATCGACCATATGCCCATGCTGCAGCTTGCTGCCCAAGCCATCATGGCTGAGCGCCAGCGTTGCTTGGAGGTTGCATCAGATGTGGTGCAATCGGCGGACGCCCAAGGCGCATCTCGCTACTTAATTCCAGGCGCCGCCCACGTTCTCCTAAAAATTATAGGATCACAGGCTTGACCCAAATCGACAACGAGACCCTGGCCCGTACAGTCGCGGCCTACAAGGCGAACGACTGCAGTCAGCGCGCGACGGCGCTCACACTTGGGCTCGCGCGCAGCACAGTGCAGAACCAACTCAAGCGCGCGGCAGAGCGCGGGATGCTCGGTACGGAGCCCGTATTGCCGGGGTACCGGATCAGCCAGGTCACGACGACGCCGCACGGCGATTTCGTCCAGCAGAAGCCGGAGCGCGGTGACGCCTTTGAAGTTCCAGCCGGTCATTCCGTCAAGGGCATATCTGCGCTTCTGGACGAAGACGGCCGCGAGATTATCAAGTGGGTGAAGACCCGCAACGAGTACGCGCCGGCCGATATCGCCGACATCCTCAAGACCGCTTTCCTAGACTACCGCGCGACCGAGCCAATTCCCGCGCCGGCAGCGTCCGACTTGGACCTGTTGACGCTTGTGCCGTGCAACGACTGGCACGTGAACTTGCTGACGTGGGAACGCGAGACCGGCCAGAATTGGGATCTCGCGATTTCCGAGCGAGTCATCGGACAGGGCATTGACGACGCCATTGCACGCTCTCCGGCAGCCGGAACTGCGGTGGTCCTGGCCGGTGGTGACTTGCTGCATGCGGACGACAACGAGAGCCGAACCAAGCGCTCCAATAACGTGCTCGACACGGACGGCCGCCACCAGAAGGGGCTCGAGACGGCAGGCCGGCTCATGGTGCGAACCATTGACGCCGCGCTACGCAAGAACAGGCGAGTCGTGGTGCGCGTGCTCAAGGGCAATCACGACGAGCACACTTCGGTAGCGATCGGTTATTTCCTGCTCGCCTGGTACCGCGACGAGCCGCGGGTGACCGTGGACGTCGACGCGTCGCTGTTCTGGTGGTTCCGCCACGGCTCGGTGCTGCTTGGCGCCACGCACGGCCATACGGTCAAGCTGAAGGACATGGCGTCGATCATGGCGCATCGGCGGGCCGAAGACTGGGGAGCGACTAAGTTCAGGTACGTGCACGGCTTCCATATCCACCACGCCAGCAAATTCCAGACGGAAGGCGGCGGCGTGATCATGGAATCGCACCAAGCCCCTATCCCGCAGGATGCCTGGCATTTCGGCGCCGGGTTCCTGTCGGGCCGCTCCGTCCAGACGATCACGTATCACGCCAGTTACGGCGAGATTTCGCGGGTGCGCGTCGCGATTTTGGATGCCGCCAACGACAACAACGAGCAGGGAAGGGCTGTGGCGTGAGCGATAAAAAGACCGAAATCATGCTGGTGAGCGAGACTGTCGCGCAGTCTTGGGCAAAGGACGCCAGCACTGCGGCCCTGTTCTTGGCTCTAGTCGGAACCGGCTGGCTTCTGGACAGCACTGCGCTGCAGTGGGCCGGCGCCTTCGTCGGCTTCACGACGCTGTTCATGAGGTCTAGCGGCAAGGTTCCCCGCCTGACGATCGCTGAAGCCCGCGCGAAGCTCGACGAATTGGAGCGCGGGGCATGACCCCCGTCGCCGCTTTTGCCGCAGGCGCGTTGTCAATGCTCGCGCTCGGCTTCGCAGTTTTCTGGTTTGACACTTCTACAGGTGGGGAATGACCGACTGGATTGAATGGAACGGCGGCGAGTGCCCGGTGGGGCGCAAAGATAGGGTTCAGGTCAAGCTGCGTGACGGGTACGTTACCCCGCAGCACGAAGAGTACCCCGCCGAGTCGTTCGTTTGGAATCATGCCGGCGGTCGCTCTTGGGAGATTATCGCCTATCGACTTGCGGAACAGGACGCGTTTGCGGCGGACTTTCGGGTCCCCGAGTCCGCCCTGACCCGCCAGCCCGGCGGCACGCATTACCGCGACTCGGCAATTCAGCCCGTCCAGTTCATCGAGGCCAATAAGCTCGGCTTCCTTGAAGGATGCATCATCAAGCGCGTCGCACGGCACGACAAGCCGACCGGCAAGGGCCGAGAGGATATCGAAAAGATCATCCACGAGGCGCAACTGCTGCTCGAGCTTCGGTATGGGGCGGTGGCGTGATGGCTGTCGACTGGATGCCGCACCCAGCCGAAGACACCTTCGCCGCACCATTGGCTCGCTACCCGGCGCCAGCCGCGGCTGAGTTCGTCACGCTCTGGAAGCGCGGCCAGCAAGCCGTGCTTAGCGTTACCGCCGACGGCAAGGTTCACGACTTCCACCTGCCGCCCGCGAGGCTTGTCTACCTGCTGCGCGAGGTCGCGGAGCAATTGGCTGAAAATTCTATCCTGAAATAGGAGGGCGCGCCAATGCGGCTCGTTATCGTCGAAAGCCCCTATGCCGGCGACGTTGAGACCAACGTCGAATACGCGCGCCGCTGCGTTAGAGACAGCTTGTTGCGAGGCGAGGCGCCGATTGCTTCCCACCTCCTTTATACGCAGCCGGGGGTGCTTGACGACGAGATACCGGAGGAGCGGAAGCACGGTATCGACGCGGGCCTAGCCTGGCGGCGCGTTGCCGACGCTAGTGTTGTCTACCTGGATCGCGGCATCAGCAAGGGCATGGAGTACGGCATTGAAGCCGCGCGCTATGCCGGTCTGCCGGTAGAGTTCCGCGAAATCGGAGACGCGTCATGAACCGCGCCCATCTCCGCTGGTGGCTCTGGTCCTGCCTTACGTTCGTTGGCGCGGCTGTGGCCTGGCTGCTGGGCTTCTTCGCAGTGCTGGCCAAGCAGGACGCCACTGGCCTCGGGTTCGTTGTCCTGGCGCTCTACGCCGCCAGCACGGCGTGGCTCGGGTGGAAGGTCTGGAGCGGTGATACCGACTATGGCTTCGTCCGGCATCTGGCAAAAGACATGTCTTACATCGGGATCCTCGGCACGTTCATTGGCCTGTACCTGGCGTTTCAGGTCATGGCGAACCTGCCGGCTGACGGCTCAATCCCGCCGACGTTCAAGGCCGAATTTATACGCGCCGTGGCGACAAAGTTTTTGACCAGCATTGTGGGGTTGGTCGGGTTTCTCTGCCTGGAAAAGCAGGTTCAGATTTTGGAGGCTAGGTGATGGCTATGGATGGTGGGCCGGCGTTTCCGCAGGCAATCGCGTCTGACTGGGCGAAAGGCATGTCTTTACGCGATTGGTTTGCCGGGCAGGCGCTGACGGGAATGATGGCAACGCCGCATTTCTGGGACTTCGTTAAGGATGCAACCGGCAAACGCCCCGGGTTTGTTGAGCCTCGTCACGGAGCAGCACTCACAGCTTACCAGTACGCCGACGCCATGCTTGCGGCTCGCGAGGTGCGGTCGTGATGGCGCGCGACGTTGGCCACCTGTTATTTCCGCACTGGATTGAGGCCGCGCCGCAGTCGATGTCCGTATGGCGGCTCGTCGCCGGCGCGGTTGCCTGGGGCATCGCAGCGGTTGCCTGCATGGCTGGCATGTATCGAACGCTGCCGACTTGGGGAATGCGCACATGACCACGATGATTGAGCGCGTCGCCGCCGCTAACAAGCGGGCGTGGGACGGGTGGCCCGAACCGATCACCACTGAGAACCTGGCGCAGGTTCGGGAAGCAGCAGCCCGCGCCGCTATCGCCGCGATGCGTGAGGGGCTGCCGGATTTCGGCGAATATCCCCTAGTCGAGCGCCTTGCCCGTGAGTGCGAAAGCGCCGGCACCGATGACGAGACTTGGGCGAAGTTCAAGGCTCTTGCCGAGTGGGTTTCCAGCTTCGACGCCGCCTTGGAGGAAAAGCTGTGACGCTGTCAATCACAATTGGCTGGTGGTTGGCACCAGCGCTGTTCACTGCCATTGCCTTCGCCCTTGCGCTTTGGCGCCTAAACTGCGCCCCCGCCGGTAGTGACCTTGGCGGCGCAGTTGCGGGAATGTTCTTGGCGCTTCTGTACTTACCCTTGGCTGCGATTGCCTCGCTTCTAGCGTGGCTTGTCTGGGCTCTCGCGACATGACCACCCGCACATCCCCCGACCTTCCGGCTCCATTTTTTGATTTCGCCATGTCGGTGCTGATGGTGTTTGTGGCGCTGTTCGTCCTGGCGACATTCGACACGCCGCGCCCGCCGCAAGCCGGAGTCCTGACGCCGAAGGCCGAGTTCTTGATTGAGCTCACATGGGATGACGGCAGCGCCAGCGACGTCGACCTGTACGCCAAGGGCCCCGACGGGAAGATCGTGTTCTTCGGCTCGAGGCGGACCGAAACGATGTTCCTTGACCAGGACAACACAGGCAACGGCAACGGCTCTGTGGTCGACCGCAGAGAGATCGTGACGGTTCGGGCGATCGAGCCAGGGCGCTACGAGTTCAATGCCCATGCCTATCGGCTGGCGGGCCCGGCATCTGTGAAAATGCGCGTGCTCAAGCTCAATCCGTATTCGGTGGTCAGCGAGCGCGCCATCACCTTCGACATGCCGGGCCAGGAGCGGACGCTGGCGGCGATGAATGTGCGGGCCGATGGATCCGCTGAGCCCTATGAGGCGCAAACTAGGATGGTGGGGAAGTGATGGAAAAGGTGCGTATTGCGCTTTCCAAGGTAGCTCTGACCGCGGCCTTTCTTGCGGCGCCGGGCTACATGCGACGTGTTCTGGCGTACGCCATGGAGTCAGCAACCGGAGTGTGTGAGGAAATCGCGGCGGGGCGGGATGGAGGCGTGATGATTACGCCGTGGTTCACGTCTGCCGCAGGTGGCATCCTGGCCAATACGCAAGCGCACTACTGCTTGAACGAGGCAAAACGGGTGCGGGCCTGGCACGCTGGTCAGGAGCCCCGCCCATGCTAACCCTAACCGTAGCCGCCACGCTGGCCGTTCTGGCGCCGCTGGCGTGGCTGTTGGTGGAAACATCGCGGCGGAGGTGGTTGGCCTTCGCCATCCCCGCGCTGGTCGCCTTGCCGCTGGCATTCTACGCTTACGGCTCGAGCCTGCTTGGCTACGCGGTAGCGACTGCCCCCAAGGGCGAGTTCGACGTAGTGCACGCCAGTGTGGATGAAGCCAGGGGCATGGTGCTGCTGCTGATTGCCACGCCAGACGGCGCGCGCCTCCACACCATTCCCGCGACCGAGCAGGCCCGCAAACAAGCCGGATCCGCGCAGGCCGCGCTTGAGAAGGGTTTGCCGGTCAGGGGGCGAGCCGGCACGGGCGCAGACCAGAACGAGGGCGATCTCGTGTTTTATGTGCTGCCGCCTATGGCGCAGCCGAAGGGGTGAAGGTGATGGAGGAAGCGCAGGCGCAAGCGATCCGTCGCAGCGCTCAGTGGGACGCATTCAACCGTGTCTTGGCTTGGGTAAATGAGCAAGAGAACAGGGAACTACCAAAGGCGGATTTCTATCACGCCGTGATGGATATGCGTCCGGTGCTCAGCGGCAGCGAGCCGATTTCGCTAAAGCATGCGGGCGCTCGCTGGTGGCATACCGACGACTACGCCAGCCCAAACCTCACAAAAGCCAGCCTTGGCGAGTTCTTCGCGGCCGTCCTGTCGGTTGGCGCTTACGTCGGAGAGATATGGCCGTTCAATCACCGCTACAGCCGATCAGCCGTCTACGTGTCGGTGTTCGCCACGGACGAGCAGAAAGCCGCTATTGAGGGCGCGACGCGCTACCGGTTTAGGCGTCCGCCCAAGTTGAAGTTGAATTGAGGACGCCATGCAGCACAACGACATTATTGCCAGGATGGAAGCCGCGTCGATCAATGCCGGCGAAACGGACGACGGTTGGAACCGCCGCTTCATTGCTGCGCTCAACGGGCAGGGACTTTACCTGTCGTGGTGGCCAGCCGACACGGTGCCGGAAGACGCCATCATGGCGCCGGTTCCGCACAGCGAGGGATGGCAATATCGATATCCCTCTTATGTGACGACGAGCTGAATCGGCGACGCGCCACCAACCCCGCCTTGTGCGGGGTTTTTTTATGAGACGTTTTTTCGTATGACATATTGACGTACGACAAACTGTCGTCTATGTTCATTTCACGAACGAAGAGACACAGCGGCGCGGCAATCCCGCAAGCGCCACGGCCCCAAGGAGGGCTCCTTCCATGGCTTCCGCCTTTGTCGTTTTCGCCTCCCGCTATAACGTCGCCGTTGAGGACGCTTATGTCCTGCCGGCCCTATTTGAGCGAACCGCACAGAAGGTCGGAATGTCGGCAAGCGCGCTTCTCAGCCGCGCCACCTTCGACTGCGCTCTTGGCGAGTACCTCGCCGACTGCGCGCGCAAGGTTGCTGCCTCCGATAAGGCGGCGCTCTGATGAGCGCCGTTTTCTTTGTAGAGCCGAAGCGTCACGGCCTAGACCGCCGAGTGTTTCGCCGCATGGGGTGCGGAGCCCTTGAATGGGCTCACTACGCTGATTGGGCGCGCAACCCGGCTCGCGCGCGCTACTACGGCTCCGCCCTCTCCCACGTGCCGGAGGGGTGTGAAAAAATAAGCATTGGTTAGGCGCCTTCGGGCGCCTTTTTCTTTGCTACGACATATTGACGTATACGACGAACTGTCGTATGAACGATTCATCTGCAAGGGAGACGGACATGACCGCACTGAGCATCAACATGACGGCTGATGATCTCAAGGCTGCAATCCTCGCCAAGTTTCCAGCCAACGCCACATGCTGGTCGCAGGCGACTGATGAGGTGCGCGACATGAGCCGCTGGGCGCGCGAAGAGATCGGCCTTGACGAAGACGCTGCCACCAATTTCCGCGCCATCCGCACACCCGATCGCTGGAACGCGGTCGGCGCTGAGAGCGCGGCGAGGTTCTTCGCGCAGATGAGCGCCCGCCAGCGCCTCAACTATCTGGCTCGCATCGAGGGCTTCTTGGTATGACGCCCGAAGCTTACCGGGCCGCCCTCCAGCGGCTCGGTCTGTCGATCGTAGGCGCCGCGCCCCTGCTCGGGGTCACGGGCCGCACAAGCCAGCGCTACGCAGCTGACGGCGCGCCCGAAAGCGTAGCGCGCCTGCTTGCCTACATTGAGCGCTACGGCGCGGACTTGGCGCGCGAGCTCGCATCCTCATAGCCGCCGCACGCAAGGCGGCTCCGGCTACGGCATTTCGACCCTGCCGCTCCGGAGCCTGGCCGCGGGTTAGGCGGTTGGCTGACGGCGTAACATTTTTCCCACAGACGAACATCCGTGAACAAAGCAAAAACGCCCCTGCACGGCTTTTGCACGGATATGTGTCAATATTCATGGTTTGTTCCGCGCATAAATGCGCAGAAATGCAGCCTTGGCCATTACAGCCAAAACGACATAACGCATTGATTTTCTTGCTAAAAAGGCTGGTGCTGCGAGAGAGGATTGAACTCTCGACCTCTCCATTACCAATGGAGTGCTCTACCACTGAGCTACCGCAGCAGGACCGTGCTTATGCAGGCGTTTCGGGTCGATCGAGGACCTGGAAAGCGCCGCGCCGTTCCGAAGCGGCGTCCTGATGCCACAAGCCCCGCCCCGACGCAACCTGTTCCGCACATATCCCTGCACATGAAAATGAAGGGCTGTTGAGCACTCCCTTCACACGGGAGGGGTCACAGGTCCGATCTCCGTGCGCCTTCAGTCCGGCAGCAGCAGGCGCGGGTCGATGCGGAAGAGCCTGCCGTCGCCGAGAAGATGGGCGCAAAAGCCCAGGCTGAACAGCGGCCGGAAGGCGATGTCCCGGACATTGAGACCGCCGGCATAGGCGCCCATCGCCGGCATGACGCAGCGGCTCGGCGAGATCGCAAAGCAGCGCCGGCGCAGCGCCCGGCCGCGCATGCGGACCTTGGCGGCGGGGTGCAGATGCCCGGCGATCTCCGGCAGCGCACCGGCGGGGCTTGGCTCGTGCCGCAGCATGACGCCGCGAAGCTCGAGCTCACCGGCTACCGTGCCGCCCATCGCCGCCGAGATCATCGGGTCGTGGTTGCCGCTGATCCAGAGCCAGTCGCGGCCGGCCTGGCAGGCGCGCAAGCTCGCAAGGCAGCTTTCGTCGATCCGCGCCTCGGCGCCGCGGTCATGGAAGGAATCGCCGAGGGCGATCACGCGTGCCGGCTGGTAGCGCAGGATCGCGGCGCCGAGCAGCCGCAATGTCGCGGCGGAATCATAGGGCGGCAGCAGCACGCCGCGCGCCGCATAGGCCGAGCCCTTCTCCAGATGCAGGTCGGTGACGACGAGCGTGCGCTCGTCCGGCAGATAGAGCGCGCCGGACAGGTCGGGCACGACAGCCAACCGGCCGAGCATGAACGCCTCGGCTGCCACCTCTCCGGTTTCCTTCGCCGCCAGGTTCACGCCATCGCCTCTTCGAGCATCTGCGCTTCCGCCTCCGCCAGGATCTCGTCGGCCGCTTCGCCATGGACCGCCTCGCGCCCGATCTCGAGCATGACCGAGACCGAGAGCGGCGAGACGTGATCGAGCGGCTGATGCACGATTCGCCCGCTGATCCGTGTCAGCATCTGACCCAGGCGGCCGATGTCGAGCAAGCCCGTCGCCGCGTCGGCGCGCGCGGCGCGCAGGAGCACATGGTCGGGCTGGTGCCGCCGCAGCACGTCGTAGACTAGGTCGGTCGAGATCGTCACCTGCCGCCCGCTCTTCTCCTGGCCGGGGAAACGACGCTCGATCAGGCCGCCGATCACGGCACAGGAGCGGAAGGTGCGCTTCATCAGCGCCGATTCGGCCAGCCACTCCTCGAGATCGTCGCCGAGCATGTCCTGCGCGAAGAGATCGTCGAGCGAAAGCGCCCCGCGCGCGATCGCCGCGCCCATGTCGCCGAGCGTCCAGACGGCGATGCCATAGTCGTTGCAGACAAAGCCCAGCGGCTTCAGCCGGGCCCGCTCCAGCCGTCGCGTCAGCAGCATGCCGAGCGTCTGGTGGGCGAGGCGGCCCTCGAACGGGTAGGCGACGAGGAAGAAGCGCCCGGCGCGCGGGAAGGTCTCGACAAGAAGCTCGCCGGGCTTGGGCAGGCGCGATTTCAGCCTTTGCGCATGCAGCCAGGAAGAGACCTCGTCGGGGAGCTTCGCCCATTCCTTCGGCGTCGCCAGGATGGCGCGGACCCGCGCCGCAAGGAAGGTCGAGAGCGGGAACTTGCCGCCGGCATAGGACGGGATCTTCGGGTCGGTTCCGGCGCTGGTGCGCGAGCAGACCACCTCGTTCTCGACGATGCCCTCGAAGCGCAGCACCTCGCCGGCGAAGACGAAGGTGTCGCCTGGCGTCATCGTCTCGGCGAAATACTCTTCGAGCTCGCCGAGCACGCGCCCGCCGCGGCTGAGCATCTTCTGGCCGCCGGGACGAGCCGGCCTGGAGCGGCCGAGCCGGACCTTGAGCATGGTCGACTCGACGATGGTGCCGATGTTCATGCGGTATTGCTGGATCACGCGGGCGTTGCTGGCGCGATAGAGCCCGTCCTTGCTCCGCCGCAGCTTGGCGAAGCGTTCATAGCTCTTCAGCGCATAGCCGCCGGTCGCGACGAAATCGACCACGGCGTCGAAATCAGCGCGGTCGAGACCGGCATAGGGCGAAGCTGTCAAGATCTCCCGATAGAGCGCGTCGGGCTCGAAACCGTCGGAGCAGGCCACCCCCAGCACATGCTGGGCGAGCACGTCGAGCGCCCCTAACCGCGGCGGCGGCGTATCCTGCGCCGCCTCCGCCACGGCATCGAGCGCAGCCCGGCATTCGAGCAGTTCGAAGCGGTTCGAGGGCACGAGAAGCGCCTGCGAAGGCTCGTCCATGCGGTGGTTGGAGCGGCCGATGCGCTGCATCAGGCGGCTGGCGCCCTTCGGCGCGCCGACATTGACGACGAGGTCGACATCGCCCCAGTCGATGCCGAGATCGAGCGTCGCGGTGCAGACGACGGCTTTCAGCTTGCCCGCCGCCATCGCCGCTTCGACCTTGCGGCGCTGGCCGACATCGAGCGAGCCGTGATGCAATGCGATCGGCAGCGTCTCCTCGTTCACGCTCCACAGCGCCTGGAACATGAACTCGGCCTGCATGCGCGTGTTGACGAAGACCAGCGTCAGCTTATGCGCTTGGATCGCCGCATAGATGTCGCCGACTGCATGGGCGGTGACATGGCCCGCCAGCGGCAGCCGCCGGCTCGTATGCATGATGCCGATCTGCGCTTGTGCGCCGCCCTTGACGGTGACGAGGCCGGACGGAGTGCCGGCGCCGCCCAGATAGGCTTGCAGGTCCGCCGGCTCGCGCACCGTCGCCGACAGGCCCACGGCGCTCATCTGCGGCGCCAGCATGCGCAGGCGGGCGAGGTCGAGCGAGAGCAGGTCGCCGCGCTTGGAGGTGACCAGCGCATGCAGCTCGTCGAGCACGACGCGGCGTAGGTTCGCGAAGAACGGCTTGGCGTCGCGGTGAGAGACCAGGAGCGCGAGCTGTTCCGGCGTCGTCAGGAGGATGTCGGGCGGGCGCTCGATCTGGCGCGCGCGCTTGGCCGGCGAGGTGTCGCCGGTACGCGTCTCGACCTTCACCGAGAGGCCCATTTCCCTGATCGGCGTCTCCAGATTGCGCGCGATGTCGACCGCGAGCGCCTTCAGCGGCGAGACATAAAGCGTATGCAGGCCGTCGCGTTCGCCGCCGCGCTGGGTCAGTTCGACCAGCGAGGGCAGGAAACCGGCGAGCGTCTTGCCGGCGCCGGTCGGTGCCACCAGCAGGGTCGAGCGCCCCGCCCGCGCTTCCTCCAGCAGAGCGAGCTGATGCGCCCTGACGCTCCAGCCGCGGCTGGCGAACCAGGCGGAGAAGGCGGGCGGGAGAGGCGAGGGCGCATCCATCGAGCGACAGAGATAGGCTCTGCCGAACGAAAAGGGAACGGTGGTCTCTCGCCTTTCAGACGGCCGGGTTGCCGCTTGATCCCAATACGACGACCCTGCTGCCGACCGGCACGCGCCGATAAAGATCCATGATGTCCTGGTTCAGCAGCCGGATGCAGCCGGACGAAACCATCCCCCCGATCGTCCACGGCTCGACGGTGCCGTGCAGCCGGTAGAGCGTGTCGCGACCGTCGCGATAGAGGTAGAGCGCGCGCGGGCCGAGCGGGTTGCCGGCGCCGCCTGCCAGGCCGCCCGCATAGCGGCCATAGCGCTGCGGTTCGCGGCGGATCATATCCTGCGTCGGCGTCCAGCGCGGCCATTGCGCCTTGCGCGCTATCGTCGCGGCGCCGCGGAAGTTGAAGCCCTCTTCCTTGCCGACGCCGATGCCGTAGCGGATCGCGCGTCCGCCTTCGCCGACGAGGTAGGCGTAGCGTTCGCCAGGATCGACGACCACAGTTCCAGGCCGCTCGGCCGTGCGATAGCCGACCTCCCGCCGCAGGAATTCGGGCTCGATTTCGCTGAGGTCGATGGCCGGCACCGGAAAAGGCTCGCCGTCGACGGCTGCATAGATCGAGGCATAGTCGGCATCGAACGTGTCGAGGCGTCCGGCGGGCGATTGGCTGGAAAGTTCGGGCGCGGGTCTCGTCACGCAGCCGGACAAAAGGAATGGGCTGCCGAGCAGCAAGCGGCGTCGGTCGATGGGCATTTCAGCTATCGGCTCGCGTGACGGGATCGGTGCGACGATAGAGCAATTTGCCGCGGCAGCGTCGATCCGTTATGAGGTCATGGATATCATAACCAATGGCTATGCATGGATATCGCCGCCGCCCTGAGAGCTTTCGTGCACGTCGTGGAGCGTGGCTCGGTCACCGCCGCAGCGCGCGATCTGTCGGTGTCGCAACCGGCCGTCACCAAGCAGCTGCGCAATCTCGAGCGGCATGTCGGAGCGCGCCTATTGGAGCGCTCAGCCCGCATGGTCCGGCCGACCGCGCAGGGCATAACGCTCTATGAGGCCAGTAGGAGCGCCCTCGCGACAATCGATGCGGCGTTGGAAGGCGTTCGCCACGAGATGGGCGCGATCGAAGGGCTGTTGCGCGTGCATGCGCCGTCCTGCATCGGCGCCAAGCATCTCCATCCGATCGCGCTGGCCTTTCAGGAGCGCCATCCCAGCGTAACCATCGATCTGGTTCTGGAGAATCGCGCGGTCGATCTGGTTTATGAGGGGTTCGATCTCGCGCTGCGCTACGGCCGGCCGGATGGCCAGGAACTGATCGTCAGGCGGCTTGGCCTGGTGCGCCGCATCCTTGTCGCTTCCCCGCAGTTCCTGGCCCGATCGGGGCCGATTGGGACGCCGGCGCAGCTGTCTGAGATCGATGTCGTGACTTCTGCAACGCTGCTATCGCCCCGCGATAGCCTCCCGCTGCAGCGAGGAGGAGAGAGCATCAACGTACCGGTGCGGCCGATCATGCGTGTCAACCACGCCGACGCTGTCACCGCGACCCTGCTGTCCGGCCGGGCTGCCGGCCCCGTCCAGCATCTGCTCGTCACGGAAGAACTCGCGGCAGGAAGCCTCGTCAGAATCCTGCCGGATTACGAGGTCAAGCCGACCGAGGCCTTCTGGACCTTTCCTTCGGTGCGCTTCATGCGCCCGGTCGTGCGCGCCTTCACTGATTTCGCCATCCCGGCCCTGCGCGCCGTCGAGGGCGTCGATGCCGGGGATATGCGGTCGGAGGCGGCCTAGACTGGCGCCGGCCTCGTGCCCTCAGCGGCGCTCGGCGATGACCAGCAGCCCCGGCACCGGCTGGCCGCGATCGATCCTCGTGCTACGTGGCTCGACCAATACGGGCCTCAGCCCGGCTTCGGCGAGCGCCTCCCTGATCCAGCTCTCGGCATGGGCGAAGCGCCGGTCCTGCCCGACGGTGATGCCCTCGCCGTCATGGCTCTGCACGGTGAAGGCGAGGAGCCCGCCTGTCTTGAGCACCCGCGCGCTCTGATGGAAGCACGGGGCGAGATCGCCGAGATAGACGAAGACGTCGGCGGCGATGACGAGATCGGCGCAGGCGTCGGGCCGGCTCGCCAGAAAGGCCGTGAGGCCGGCGGTCGCGAGCTTGTCGTAGAGCGGCCCGCCATCCTCGCGCGTCTTGGCCTGCGCCTTGGCGATCATCCGAGGCGACAGATCGCAGCCCGCGAGGAATTCGGTCTCGGCGCGGATCGCTTCGCCCATCAACCCGGTGCCACAGCCGAGATCGAGGGCCGTCCCGAACTTGAAGGGCCGGCCAGCCTGCTCGCAATACCGCGCCAGCGCGTCCTTCAGCAGCGCCGGCGCCTGATACTGCAGCGTCCCGACCAGATGGCTGTCGAAGCGCTCGGCGTAAGCATCGAACAGTGCGCCGGAGAAGTTCTCGGAGGTCGCCTGCTCGGCCGGCAGCGCGCCGATGCGGGCGAGGTCGAGCTTGGCGCCGACATGGTCGTTCGGATCGAGGTCGAGGCATTGCCGCCAGGCGGTCGCGGCCTCCTCATTGTGCCCGAGCGCCTCCTGGGCCAGCCCGTAAAGATGCCAGGCGGCGGTGAAACCGTAGTTCTCGGCGAGCGTTTGATCGAGGATGTCGATCGCCGCCTGCGGGTCGCCATCCTTTAACGCCGCCTCGGCCCAGGCATAGCGACGGTCGAGACGTTCATCCCCGGAACTGGCGGAGTACACGCTGCTGCCCTTTTCGATCATGCTGCGGGTTTACCGAAGGCAGATGACACTGGCCAGACGATGAAGCCTTCCGATCTGCTGACGCCGACGCCGGCCGGCCTCTATTGCCCGGCGGCCGATATCTACATCGATCCGGTCCGCCCGTTGGCGCGGGCGCTGATCACCCATGGCCATTCCGATCATGCCCGCGCCGGCCATGGCGCGGTCCTGGCGACATCAGAGACGCTGGCGATCATGGCGCTGCGCTATGGCGAGGCTTTCACCGGCTCGCAGCAGGTGGCCGCTCCCGGCGAGACAACCCGCATCGGCGCGGTCGATTTCCGCTTCGTCCCGGCCGGCCATGTCCTCGGCTCCGCCCAGATCGTGGTCGAGCACAAGGGTCTGCGCATCGTCGTCTCCGGCGACTACAAGCGAGAGCGCGACCCGACCTGCGCGCCCTTCGAGCCCGTGCCCTGCGACGTCTTCATCACCGAGGCGACCTTCGGCCTGCCGGTGTTTCGCCACCCGCCAGCCGATGCCGAGGCGGCTAAGCTGCTCGATTCCGTCCGGCTCTTCCCCGATCGCACCCACATCGTCGGCGCCTATTCGCTGGGCAAGGCGCAGCGCCTGATGGCGCTGATCCGCGAGGCCGGCTATGAGCGGCCGATCTTCATCCATGGCGCGGTCGAGAAGATCACCGAGTTCTACCAGGCGCAGGGCATCCCGCTCGGCGAAATCCGCAAGGTCGAGCCGAGCGGGCGCAAGGCCGAGGGACGCAAGGCGTTCGCCGGCGAGATCGTCATCTGCCCGCCGAGCGCGATCCAGGACCTCTGGTCGCGCCGCTTCCCCGATCCGGTCACTGCCTTCGCCTCGGGCTGGATGCGGGTCAGGGCACGAGCGCGCCAGAAGGGCGTCGAGCTGCCGCTGATCATCTCCGACCATGCCGATTGGGACGACCTTCAGGCGACGATCCGCGAGGTCCAGGCGAACGAGATCTGGATCACCCATGGCGAGGCCGAGGCGCTGGCGCATTGGTGCGGCACGGTCGGCCTCAAGGGCATGCCGCTCCATCTCGTCGGATATGGCGACGAGGGCGAGGCCGAACCCGAGGCCAAGCCTGCGGAGGCGTCCGCATGAACCGCTTCGCCTGGCTGCTCGACCGCCTCGCCTATGAGCCGCGCCGCAACGGCAAGCTCGCGTTGATCGCCGATTACCTGCGCACCACGCCCGACCCCGATCGCGGCTATGCCCTGGCGGCGATGACTGGCGGGCTGGTCTTCCAGAACGCCAAGCCCGGCCTGATCCGCGCCTTGATCGCCGAGCGCGTCGACCCTGTCCTGTTCGCCCTGTCCTATGACTATGTCGGCGACCTCTCCGAAACGGTCGCATTGATGTGGCCGGCCCGGCATGGTGCGAACGACGTGCCGCATTTGCCCGACGTCGTCGCCGGCCTGCGCAGCTCCGGCAAGACCGAGCTGCCGCGCCTGATCGCCTCCTGGCTCGACGCGCTTGACGAGACCGGCCGCTGGGCCCTGCTCAAGCTGATCACCGGATCGCTCCGCATCGGCGTCTCCGCCCGTCTCGCCAAGACCGCCGCCGCGAGCCTCGGCGGCATACCAGCCGACGAGGTCGAGCAGGTCTGGCATGGGCTGGAGCCGCCTTACACCGCGCTCTTCGCCTGGCTGGAGGGCGCGGGCGCACGGCCGGAGGCGACCGATCCGGCGCCGTTCCGCCCGGTCATGCTCTCGCATGCGATCGAGGACGGCGATTTCGGCAAGCTGAACGCCGACGAATTCGCCGCCGAATGGAAATGGGACGGCATCCGTGTCCAGGCCGTCGCCGGCACGCGCCCCGATGGCAGCCGCGTCGTGCGCCTCTATTCCCGCACCGGCGAGGAGATCGGCGGCGCCTTTCCGGATCTCACCGAGGCGCTGACCGAGGACGGCGCGATCGACGGCGAATTGCTGGTGATGCGCGACGGCGTCGTCCAGAGCTTCAACACCTTGCAGCAACGGCTCAACCGCAAGCAGGTGACGCCGAAGATGCTGGCCGAATTCCCGGCCCATATCCGCGCCTACGATCTCCTGGCCGAAGCCGACGATGATCTGCGTGCCCTTCCCTACACGGAGCGGCGGACCCGGCTCGAGGCCTTTCTCGGCAGGCTCGACAACGCCCGCTTCGACCTCTCGCCGCGCATTACCTTCGCAAGCTGGGAGGAACTGACCGAGGCGCGTGCCGATCCGGCTTCCGCCGGGGCGGGCGCAGATGCCGAGGCGGTCGAGGGCTGCATGCTGAAGCGGCTCGATTCGCCTTATTTGCCGGGCCGCCCCAAGGGCTACTGGTACAAATGGAAACGCGATGCCCGGCTGGTCGATTGCGTGCTGATGTATGCCCAGCGTGGCCACGGCAAACGCTCCTCCTTCTATTCCGACTACACCTTTGGCGTCTGGCGGGTTGGGGAGGCGGGAGCGGATGAACTCGTTCCGGTGGGAAAAGCCTATTTCGGATTCACCGACGAGGAACTGATCGAGATCGACCGCTATGTCCGCAAGAACACTCTGAACCGCTTCGGCCCGGTGCGCGAGGTCACGCATACGCTCGCAAGCGGTCTCGTCTTCGAGGTGGCGTTCGAGGGGCTGCAGCGCTCGACGCGGCACAAATCCGGCGTCGCCATGCGCTTTCCCCGCATCAACCGAATCCGCTGGGACAAGCCGCCGGGCGAGGCCGACCGGATCGAGACATTGGAGGCGCTGCTCCCCGCCAATTAGCGATCCGCTGTGTCTCCCTGCGATTGGAGCATTGACAGGGTAAGATGGGGGGCGCTTGAACGTGCAAGGGGGAATCGCGCGGCATCTTGCCGGGCTTCGGCGCGCGGAGGGCATGATGACACGGATCGTGATCGCGGACGATCATCCGCTCTTCCGCGGCGCCCTGCGGCAGGCGGTCTCGCATGCGCTGGCCGGCTCCGAGGTCAGCGAGGTCGGCTCGCTGGAGGCGCTCGGCCAGGCGCTCGCCGAAGCCTCGGACATCGACCTCATCCTGCTCGATCTCTCCATGCCGGGCGTGCAGGGCTTTTCCGGCCTGCTCTTCCTGCGCGCCTCCTATCCCGAGATCCCGGTCATCGTCGTCTCGGCCAATGACGATCCCGCCGTGATCCGCCGCTGCATCGAGTTCGGCGCGCTCGGCTTCCTGCCCAAGACCGCCGAGGTCGCGCAGATGGGGGAGGCGATCCAGGCCGTGCTCGACGGCGGCGTCTGGACCCCGCCCGGCGTCGATCTCTCCGCCCCTGTCGACCATGAGACCGCCGACATGGTCCGTCGCCTCGCGACGCTGACGCCGCAGCAGGTGCGCGTGCTGATGATGCTGTCGGAAGGGCTGCTCAACAAGCAGATCGCCTATGAGCTCGGCGTCTCCGAGGCGACGGTCAAGGCGCATGTCTCGGCGATCCTGACCAAGCTCAACGTCGACAGCCGCACCCAGGCCGTGATCGCCGCCGCCAAGATCGCCGGCGCCGGCTGGGCGGCGCAGGGTGCTTCGGCGACGAGCTGAGACGCCGCGGTTGACGGCGGCGTTCAGGCCCGGTTCAAGCGGGGTCTGATTTGTCTCTCGCGGTCGATCCGAAGGGGATTCCCATGGCCAATGGCGGTGGCACCGAGCGTTTCCTGGGCGGTTCCGTCCTCAGCGTCCTCGTGCGCCTGTTCTTCATCTCGCTACTGGTCGGCGCGGCGATGGCCTTCCTCGGCCTGTCACCGCGCGGCCTGTTCGACTCGGCGCTGCGCTTCGTCCGCTCGCTCACCGATATGGGCTTCGACGCGGTCCGCGAGGTCGGCGGCTGGGCGCTCGCCGGTGCGCTCGTCGTCGTGCCGCTCTGGCTGATCAGCCGACTGTTCGCCTCGAAGCGCTAGCCCCTACAGCCCATCGCCCCGCGCGATCGCTTCCGCGTCGCGCCCGATCAGCGCGTCTAGGCGCGGCAGCCCGGCCTTGCGCACTTGCATGTCGAGCCCGCGCTTGACCTCGCCGACCAGGCCCGGGCCCTTGAACACCATCGCCGAATAGAACTGCACTAGGCTCGCCCCGGCCCGGATCTTGGCGAAGGCCGTCTGCGCGGAGTCGATGCCGCCGACGCCGATCAGCGGGAATTGCCGCTCCACGCGCAGGAAGGTCTCGGCGAGGATGCGCGTCGAGGCTACAAAGAGCGGCTTGCCCGAGAGGCCGCCGGTCTCGGCCTTGTTGCCGCTGCGCAGGCTGTCCGGCCGCGCGATCGTCGTGTTCGAGACGATCATGCCGTCGACCTTGCGGCGGCGGGCGACCGCGACCATGCCGTCGAGCTCGGGCAGGGAGAGGTCGGGCGCGATCTTGATCAGCACGGGCGTCGGCTTGCCCCCGGCGGCGGCCTCGTCGCGGGCGGCGAGGGTGCGCGCGATCAGGTCGTCGAGCGCGTCCTCGGCCTGGAGGTCGCGCAGCCCAGGCGTGTTCGGCGAAGAGACGTTGACGGTGAGGAAATCGGCGAGCGGGGCGAGCCGGCCGGCCAGCACCGCGTAGTCGGCGCTGCGATCAACCGAGTCCTTGTTGGCACCGAGGTTGACGGCGACGATGCCGCTCTTCTTGCGGCGGGCTTGAAGCCTTGCCGCGACCGCCTCCATGCCGTCGCTGTTGAGGCCGTAGCGGTTGATCACGGCCTCGTCCTCCGGCAAGCGGAAGACGCGCGGGCGTGGATTGCCCGGCTGCGGCAGCGGCGTCACCCCGCCGACCTCGACGAAGCCGAAGCCGAGGCCCAGCGCGCCGTCGACAGCTTCGGCATGCTTGTCGAAGCCGGCAGCGAGACCGACCGGATTGGCAAAGCGTAGTCCGAAGGCCTCGACCGCCAGCGACGGCGGATCGGCCGCCGGCCGCAGCGGAGGCGCGGCCGACAGTGCCGCGATCGTCAGCCGGTGAGCCTGCTCCGCGTCGAGCTTGTGGATCAGCGGCCGCGCCAGGCCGAACAGCGCTCCGATCACGCGACATCCTCCGGAAACACATGGCCGGCTTCGCCCAACGGCAGCGGCGCGATCCAGCGCGCCTGCTTGGGGGCGAGCGTGGCGTAGAGATGCGGGAACAGCGCCCCGCCTCGCGATGGCTCGTAGCGCAGGGCCGCGCCGAGCACGGCATCGTCGATGGCGATCAGCAGCAGCCCGTCCTGGCCGGCGAAATGCCTGGCAGCGGTTTCGCGGGCCTGCGCGCCGGTCGAGAAATGGATGAAGCCGTCGGCGAGGTCGACCGGCGCTCCTTGGAAAAGGCCTACGGCCTCGGCTTCGCGCCAGAGCGCCTCGGGACAGATCTTGTAGATGAGCGGCATGTTGCGGACATATCGCCTGACGGCCGTCGGCAAAAGGGGAAAGCGTGTCGCGCCGGACCGGTTCGCCGTTTTCTTTGCCGGGTGCCGGCCCGCGCCCGTCGGCGCGCTGTCTGAAATTGAAAAAGCGGCATGCCGAGCCAATCAGAGCGATAAATCAGATTGAATTCTTATAGGATAGGGGATATTTCCTATTTCAATCCCCGCTTTGCGCCGCCGGCACCATCAGGAACGAGGCCTCCCCGCGATGCTGTCCCATGACCAGATCTGGAGTGCGATCGACACGCTCGCCCAGCGTTATGGCCTGACGCCGTCGGGCCTCGCTCGCAAGGCCGGGCTCGACGCCACCACCTTCAACCGCTCGAAGCGGCTTAGTGCTGACGGGCGCGAGCGCTGGCCTTCGACCGAATCGATCGCCAAGATTCTCTCCGCCACCGGCGCCTCGTTCGATGAGTTCATGAATGTGCTGCGCCGCGGCATGCCGCCGGCCCATACGATTCCGCTGATCGGCTTCGCCCAGGCCGGCTCCGGCGGCTTCTTCGACGATGGCGGCTTTCCGGTCGGCTCCGGTTGGGACGAGGTCGCCTTTCCCGGCCTGCAGGACGAGAAGGCCTATGCGCTCGAGATCGCCGGCGATTCGATGCTGCCGCTCTATCGCGACGGCGACACCATCATCGTCTCGCCCGGCGCTGCGATCCGCCGCGGCGACCGGGTCGTGGTCAAGACCGTCGAAGGCGAGGTGCTGGCCAAGCAGCTCAGGCGCCAGACCGCCAAGACGGTCGAGCTCGCCTCGCTCAATCCCGAGCATGCAGATCGCGTGCTCGCGCTCGCCGAGATCGCCTTCATGGCGCGGGTGATCTGGGCGAGCCAGTAGGCGCAGCCGAGGGCGCTTCCTCACCGAAAAGGCGCGGGTCGTCCCGGGCGTAGCGAAGCGAAGACTCAGGGACCTATTCCGGAACCTCTTTCGGATAGGCTCCGGAATGGATCCTGGATCGGCGCTTCGCCGCTCGTCCGGGATGATCGGAGAGGGTTGAAAATCAGGCAGCTATGCGCTGCGCCGGCAGTGACACCGTGAACACCGCGCCGACCTCGGACGGCTCCAGCGCGATCATGCCGCCATGCAGCCGCACCAGCTCGGCGGCGATGGCGAGGCCGAGCCCGGTGCCGCCAGGATTGACCGAGCCACGGAAGGCCTGGAACAGGTTCTCGCGCGCCCGCGGCGGCACGCCGGGCCCGTTGTCGGCGATGCGCAGGACGATCTCTTCATGACGCCGGCCGGCGCTGATCCGGAGCATCGGGCTGCGCTCGCCGGCTTCCATGATGCTGTCGAGCGCCTGGATCGCATTGCGCATCAGGTTGGAGAGCACCCGTGCCATCTGGTCGGGATCACAGGGGGCGACCACCTCGGCCGGAACCTCGTTGACGAAGCCGATCGCGCCGTTCTCGCCGAGGCCGAGCAACTCGGCCTGTTCGGCGACGAGCTGTCGCAGCGCCACATCGCGCAGTGCCGGCGTCGCCTCGGTGGCCCGGCCATAGGCGAGCGTCGCCTGGCAGAAATCGATGGCGCGCCCGAGCGTCGCGATCAGCCGTGGTGCGAAGCGCCGGATCTTCGGGTCGCGCGTCTCGGTCAGCCGGTCCGACATCAATTGCGCCGCGGCCAGCATGTTGCGCAGGTCGTGGTTGATCTTGCTGACGGCCAAGCCGAGCTCGGCGAGATGCTTCTTGGCTCTGAGGTCGTCGGCGAGCGTCGCCTGCATGCGTGCCAGCGCCCGCTGCGCCTCGCCGATCTCGTCGGCGCGTTCAGTCGGTTCGATGATACGGCGCGGATTCTCCGGGTCGTGCTCGAACTCCATCACATTTGCGGCGAGATGCCGGATCGGCTGCACGATCAGCCAGTTCAGCGAGAGATAGACCAGCCCGGCGGTCAGGATCGAGATGATCAGCGTGACCAGCGTCAGGTTGACCGAGAATTTCAGCATGGCCCGGTGCAGCGGCCGCTCGTCGATGACGATCTCGACGAAGTCGGCGGCGCCGACCGCCTGTCCCACCACCCGGATCGGCATCTCATGCGAGGGGCTGACCAGCGTCGCCACCGATTCGACGATCGACTGCATCCAGCTCTGGTCGCGCAGGTCGACGGTCCTGGCGACTTCGTGCGGCATCGAATCGAGGCTGAGCAGCCGGCGCGCCCCGCCGACGCGTGCCGCGATGGCGGAGGCGCCGACGCCGGCCAGCAGCCGCTCTTCGCTGCCCTCGGGCAGGCCCTCCGCGGGGGCGTTTTCGAGCACCAGCACGGCGATCTGCGCCGCTGCGAGCCGATCGTTCAGCCAGTTGCGCCGGAAGTTCGCGACCGAAGGCAGGTAGATCAGCACCTCGGCCAACATCACGAACAGGATGGTGAGCACGAGCAGCTTGGCCGAGAGGCCGAGCTGCGTCGGCCCGCGCGCTACGCTGATCGACAGGGTGTTGGGATCGAACCGTCTTACTGACATCAACAGCCAGTCTATCCGAAACGGCTGAGGAAGCCGATGAGGCGGCGGATGCCCGGTTTTGCCGCGAGCGGCGCCTGGAAGGAGAGCGCCGCTTTCTGCGACAGCTCCGACAGGCTTTGAGATGGCACTATCAATCCGGCCATCTCCTTGACGTTCATCCGCTTCTGGATGGCGAGCCCCCAGGGCACGATCAATTCGGACGCCTGCGCCCCGGCGATGACGACGCCGAGAATACCGCCCTTGCGGTCGGTCATCAGCTTGACCAGCCCTTCCGTTTGTCGCTCGGCCTGGGCGCGTCCGCTCTCGGCATAGGGGAAGCGCAGCACCCGGATTTCGCCCAGCGCGCGCGCCTGCGCCTCGCTCAGGCCAATGCATGCCAGTTCGGGCCGGCCATGGACCGTGCGGGGGACCCATTCACGCCTGAAGCGGGTCGGCTGGCGGAACAGGGCGTTGCGGAGCACGAGGCCGGCCTGATGCTGCGCGGCATGGCTGGACGTCGTTCCGGCGGCCGCGCCCCCGGCGCAATCGCCGACGGCGTAGATGTTGCGATTGGCGGTCCTCAGCGAGGCATCGACGATGATGCCGGTCTCGTCGCTGCGGACGCCGGCGAGGTCGAGTTCCAGGCCTGCGATATTGGGTTTGCGCCCATTCGCGACGAACAGATGTGTGCCGTCGATCCTGATCTCGCCGTCGAGAACGAGGCGAGGGCGCTGGCGATGGCTCTCGGCCCGCAGGATCGGCCGGCCTTCGTGCAAGGCGATGCCGTCGCTGAGCAAGGCCCGACGGAGCACCCCGACCGCTTCGGGGTCCTCGTCCAGCAGGAGCCCGTCCCGGGCGATCAGGGCGACCTCGCTGCCGAGCGCGCGCATCGCTTGCGCCAGCTCGACCGCAGCCGCCGTGCCGCCGAGCACGATCAGCCGCTCGGGGCGCTTGACCAACTCGAAGATGCTGTCCTCGGTGACGACGGGCAGCTCGGCCAGGCCGGGAATATCGGGCAGCGCCGGTAGCGATCCCGTTGCGACGACGAAGCGGCGCGCCTTGACCACGCTCTCGCCCACGGCGATCTGGCGGCGATTCTGGAAGTGCGCCTCGCCCTTGATCACGAGGACACCGAGCGCTGCGAGGCGCTCATCCGAGTCGTTGGCGGCCAGTTTCGCCGACACCTGGTCGAGATGGGCGCGCACGCGCCCGTAATCGATCTCGCTGGTCCCCGCTGCGATGCCGAAGGCCTGGGCATCAGCAATGGCCCGCGCGTGCTGGGCCACGGCCCGCAGGGCCTGGCCGCGTGCACCCTGGCTGAAGGACGGCGCGCTGCCGCTCTGCCGGACCAGCACCGTCCGGACGCCGAACAGCGCGGCCGCGGTCGCGACTGCGAGCCCGCCGGGTGTATCGCCGATGACGCAGATGTCCGGCGTCAGCGGCTCCTTGCTGGCTGCAGGGCTGGCGGTTTGGCTCACGCCGCATCTCCCGGTCGCTAGAGCCGGATGATTTCAGTTGGAATCGCAAGGCGATGCCAACTGAAATCTGAATCCGTCTCTCCTCAAAGGGTTAGAGCAGGATCAATGCGAAAAACCGGTTCCCACTTTTTCGCATCCTGCTCTAGCTTGCTCGTGCAGATGCGTTGCCGTTGCGGCGGAATCAAGCTCGCTGCTGCGATAACCGGGTGGAAGCAGTCAATTCGGGCGGGACGATGGTCCAGCCGCCCTCAGGCGATCTTGCGCGGCTCGTCGCCCTTGCTGAATTCCGATACCGGCTGCGGCCGGCCGAACAGATAGCCCTGGGCGCGCTGGGCGCCGAGCAGTTGCACCGCCATGCGCTGTGCCTCGGTCTCGATCCCCTCGACGACGACGTTCATCGACAGGCGCCGGGCAAGCTGGCAGACCGCCTCGATCACCGCCTTGGAAGCCTCGTCGCTGTTGACGTCGCGGCTGAAGCTTTGGTCGATCTTGACCTGCGAGAACGGGTAGGTCGAGAGATAGGCGAGGGAGGAATAGCCCGTCCCGAAATCGTCGAGCGCGAACTTCACGCCGATCGCGCGCAACTCGTTGATGACGTCGAGCGTCGTCTTGTTGTCCTCGATGAGCAGCGATTCCGTCACTTCGAGCGTCAGGCGGCCCGGCGCGAGATGGGCGAGCAGCAGCGCATTCTTGACGGTCTCGACGATCCGGCCCGGCTCGCGGAACTGCAGCGGCGAGATGTTGACGGAGACGCCGATGCCGCCCGGCCATTTCGCTGCGTCGCGGCAGGCCTGGCGGATGGCCCAGTCGCCCATGCCGGCGATCAGGCCGGATTGCTCGGCGATTGGGATGAAGACGCCTGGCGGGACCATGCCGCGGGTCGGGTGCCGCCAGCGCATCAGCGCCTCGCGCGTCACGATCTCCTGCGTGCGCAGGTCGATGATCGGCTGATAGTAGAGCTCCAGCGCGCCTTCGGTGGTCGCCTGACGCAGGTCGACCTCGATCTCGTGGCGTTCGAGCATCTCCT
The DNA here is from genome assembly GCF_002831785.1 of Allobosea sp. FBZP-16. Classification (NCBI taxonomy): domain Bacteria; kingdom Pseudomonadati; phylum Pseudomonadota; class Alphaproteobacteria; order Hyphomicrobiales; family Alloboseaceae; genus Allobosea; species Allobosea sp. FBZP-16. Next base: position 164,903 of record NZ_LNCQ01000023.1, read on the forward strand.
CGGCCATCGCCGGGTCGAAGAAGGTCGCAGTGTTGCGACCGGCCGCCTTGGCCTTGTAGAGCGCGGTGTCGGCATGGCGCAGCAGGTCGGCCGGGATCGCGCCGTCCACTGGGGCGAGCGCGATGCCGATGCTGGCCGTGACGTAGACGGTCTTGGTGTCGAGCTCGAAGGCGCGGTCCATTGCCTCGATCATACGCTGCGCGATCATCCTGACCGTCGCGACATCGGTCGCCGGCAGGATCAGGACGAACTCGTCGCCGCCGAAGCGGGCGAGCAGGTCGTTGTGGCGGATCGCGCTCTTCAGCCGCGCCGCCGTCTGGACCAGCACCCGGTCCCCGATGTCGTGGCCGAGATTGTCGTTGACCTGCTTGAAACCGTCGAGGTCGATATAGAGCAGCGCGAAGGTCTCGCCGGTCCGCTCCTGCCGGCGGAAAGCCTCGGCGAGCTGTGTATTGAACTCGAAGCGGTTGGCGAGCCCGGTCAGCTCGTCGAAGCGCGCCATCTGCTCGATCCGCGCTTCGGTCGCCTTCCGCTCGGTGGCGTCTTCGGTCAGCATCAGCACGCCGCCCTCGGCCGCGGGCGCGATGGTGACGACGAGCATGCGGCCGTTACGCGACTGCAATTCGTAGATGGCCGCCTGCTGCGTCGCCTGGACACCGTCGAGGGCCGCCTTGATGTCGCGGACCTGCTCTGGCGTCATCACTTGCCGCTCGACCAGGAAGCGCGCGATCGCGCTGATCGGCGTGCCCGGCAAGGCGAGTGTCTCGGGAATGCCGTAAAGGGCTGCATGTGGCGCGTTCGAGACCGCAAGGTCGAGCTTGCGGTCGAACATCGCCAGGCCGTGGATCATCGTGTTGAGCGCGGCGTCGAGCGTCAGGTTCTGCGAGCGCAGTGCTGTCGCCAGCGCCTTGGATTGCTTGGTCGCGTCGCTCAGCGCAAGCAGGTTGCGGTGCAGCGAGTTGGTGATCGCGATATTGGCGACGACATACAGGAAGGCGAAATAGCCGATGTACTGGTAGTAGGGATTGTGCGCCTGGATCAGGCCGACCGCCATCGGCACGCAGAAGGTCAGCAACTGGACGGCGACGAATTTCGGCCGCCCGGCATTGCGCGCGACATAGCCGGAGGCAAGCGCGATCGTCGACGATACCGAGGTGATGTGGGCGGCAGGATCGTCGGTCCAGGCCAGCGCGGCATAGCAGCTGAAGCCGAGCACGGCGCTGAATACGGTCGCGCCGAAGAAATACTCCCGGTCCCAGCGCGTGGTCTGGGCGAGCGTGTCCTCGGCATGGTCGAGGCGGCGATAGCGGACCACGGTGATGATCCGCATGACGACGACCAGCGCGACGCAGATCGTCAACGCCATGAACAGCTCGGCACCGGTCGAGATCCAGCACAGGAAAGGCGTGAGAATGCCGGCGATCCCGCCCGGGATGATCGAGCCCGGCGAGGAGAACAGCGAGGAGACCAGCAGGCGATAATCGGCGAGATCGACCGCGCTCCGGCCGTCGTGTCCGGCCGGCTGCTCTGCGATCGCTCTATCGGCGCTGGCGCTATGCAACCGGTTCGCCACTCCCGCCATCCACTCCTGCCTTGTGACGGTCACTGGAGAGGCGGGTGAACGACCCCTTCCTTTGCCGCATCATCTAACGGCTTTAAGAGGGAAAGGTAAAAGTTTCATGAGGGTTACGCGGCGGAGTCGCGCGATCGGCGCGAACGCCGACCGCACCGGGGCTTTCCGCTGTCCGCTCAGGCGGCGCCGACGTTGGCGAGTGCTTCCTCCGGGCCGCGCTGATAGACGCGGGCCAGCATGCGGTCCTGCGTCTGGGCGATGCGCTGCAGCTTGGAGATCGCGCTCGGGTGCAGGCGCAGCATGCAGTCGGTCCAGAGCTGGCCGAGATATTCGAGCTCTTCGCGCAGATTGCCGGCACGGCGATTGAAGGCCGAGAACAGCGCGGTGCGGGCTGCGTGGATCGGCAGCGAGTCGGAGGCGTATTTGCGGATCCAGTCCTCGCCCGTGCCGGTCGGCACCACCGCCTCCAGCCCGCCCGCCGCCAGGAACTCGGCCGCGCTCATCTCCTCGCCCGATTGCAGCATGTGCTCGGCGGCGCGCGGGCCCATCCGGCGCGACAGCACGCCGACGGCGGTGATCGGGAAATGGTTGAACTTGATCTCGGGGTAGACGAACGAGGCCTGCTCCTCGGCGATCATGACGTTGCATGAGCGCGGTGCGTCGATGCCGCCGCCGATCGCCTTGGCATGGATCGTCGACAGGGTCACGGCCATGCCGTTGAGGCCGCTGGCATTGCGCAGCGCGCCTTCGACCGAGAGCCGGGCATATTCCGCAAGCGCCGGGCGGTCGTTCTTGGCGAGGCAGTCGAGATAGAAGTCGAGATCGCCGCCGAGGGTGAAGAACGGCCCGGTACCGCGGAAGGCGAGGAAGCGCACCGGCGCGCTATGATACTGCTCGGGCGCGCCCCAGAGGTCGATGATCGCCTGCTGCACCTTGCCGAGGCTTTCGAGCAGCTGCAGCGTGAAGACCGGCTTCAGCTCCGGCTTGATCGTGACCCAGAGCAGGCGCAGCTCCTGCTCATAGGCGAGCTGGACCTCCGGCAGGAATCCGGCGTGACGGCGGATCGTCTCGATCACCTCTCCGTCGGCGATCTCGGCAGCAGCCTGGCCGCCCACCGTCGGTGCATAGCTCTGAAACATCGTGTCGTCTCCGCCTAGTCCCGCACCCCTCGACGCCGCCGAGGGTAGAGAAAGTTAATAATCTGTAAACGCAAACTGCCGGAAATGGTTAATTTCGTTAGGCTTTGTTCGTTAATGCCAAAGTCGGCTCACAGTCTGGAAGCACATCCATCGGTTGTTCTGCCGTCGCCGCTATCGCTGCCGTCGATGCACGCAATGGGCGTGCCAGCATAACACCCGTCGGTCAGGGTTGCCGAGATAATAAAAATTTTACCAATCGCAGCAGGGCCTTGCGGCCTCTCTCGGCCGGAGCGGCGCAGCTTTCCGATCGGGTGGGCCGATGCGGCTGCGGGCGGCCTTGGAGCAGGGCTGTTTCATCCGGAGACCGGCGACGCCGCAGTTGTGCCGCAATCGACCGTGCAAGGAATGTTGTGCCGCCGCGCTGGTCTTGTCCGGGGCGGGTTCAGCGGCTAACCATGAACCAACGTCCGCCGCCGCAAGGTTGTGGGCATTCCGACGAGCTGACGCCTTGAGCCGCCAGACCGAAGCCGAGGATGAGAGAAGGGCGCGCCTCGCCGCCGCCCTCCGCGAAAACCTGAAGCGCCGCAAGGCGCAGGCAAGGGCCCGGCGTGCCTCGGATACGGCGGCCGAGGACACGCCACCGCCCGCCCAGGCCGAACCTCCCCGGTCCTGATCCCCATTCTTTCCGGCCGGCGCCTCCGCCGGCCGTCCTGCAGGACGAGCCCGATGGACCGTATCCGCATCACCGGCGGCCAGCGCCTCAATGGCGTGATCCCGATCTCGGGCGCGAAGAACGCGGCCTTGCCGCTGATGATCGCGAGCCTCCTTACCGACGAGACGCTGACGCTGACCAATGTCCCGCGTCTCTCCGACGTCAGTGCGCTCTCGCGCATCCTTTCCAACCACGGCGTCGACCGCTCGGTCGCCGGCAAGCGCATCGGCCAGAGCGCCGAAACCGGCCAGACCGTCGCGCTGACCGCGCGCCAGATCGTCGACACCTGCGCGCCCTACGAGCTGGTCTCGACCATGCGGGCGAGCTTCTGGGTGATCGCGCCGATCCTGGCCCGCATGGGCGAGGCCAAGGTCTCGCTGCCCGGCGGCTGCGCCATCGGCACGCGCCCCGTCGATCTCCTGCTGATGGCGCTGGAGCGCCTCGGCGCCACCATCGCCATCGAGGGCGGCTATGCTCTGGCGCGCGCACCGAAGGGGCTGAAGGGCGCCGAGATCGTCTTCCCGAAGGTCACGGTCGGCGGCACCCATACCGCGCTGATGGCCGCTGTCCTCGCCGATGGCACCACGGTGATCGAGAACGCGGCGCGTGAGCCCGAGGTGGTCGATCTCGCCATCTGCCTCGAGAAGATGGGCGCCAAGATCGAGGGCGCCGGCACCTCCACCATCACCATCCGCGGCGTCTCGCGCCTCGGCGGCGCGCATCATGCCGTGCTGCCGGACCGGATCGAGACCGGCACCTATGCCATGGCGGTGGCTATGGCCGGCGGCGACGTCCTGCTCGAAGGCGCGCGCGCCGATCTGCTGCAGGCGGCGCTGGACGTGATCAGCCAGGCCGGCGTCGAGGTTTCCGAGACCAATGAGGGCATCCGCGTCCGCCGCAACGGCGCCGCGCTGGAGCCGGTCGACGTCACGACCGATCCGTTCCCGGGCTTCCCGACCGACCTCCAGGCCCAGCTCATGGCGCTGATGACCAAGGCCAAGGGCACCTCGCGCATCCGCGAGACCATCTTCGAGAACCGCTTCATGCACGTGCAGGAGCTCGCCCGTCTCGGCGCCAGGATCCGGCTCGACGGCGATGCGGCCTATGTCGACGGCGTCGAGAAGCTCACCGGCGCCCCGGTCATGGCGACCGATCTGCGCGCCTCGGTCTCGCTCGTCATCGGCGGCCTCGTCGCCGAGGGCGAGACGATGATCAACCGCGTGTACCATCTCGACCGCGGTTTCGAGGCACTCGAAGCCAAGCTCGGCCGCTGCGGCGCCCAGGTCGAGCGCATCAGCGGTTGACGCAAGGCACGGCCCCCGCCAGATAGGATCCATGTCCGATCCCGCCGCCGAGCCGCTGAAACTGATCGCCCTGGACGCTGAGGATCTCTCAGTGATCTCGGCGCATCTGCAAGACGCGGTGCTGAAGCGCGGCGACATTGCCTATCGGCCCGCCGAGAAGCGTTTTGCCCTGGCGCTGCGCCGTTTCGACTGGGAAGGCGCGGCGCAAGGGCAAAAGCGCCGGCGGCTCGCCGCGCTCCATTTCGAACGCGTGACGGCCGCGCGCAGCAGCAAGGTCGCGGCCGGCGATGTGGTGCTTAGTCTGCTCGCCGTCACCTTCGCCGAGACCGACGGCCCTGCCGGGGAGGTGACCCTGCATTTCGCCGACGGCGCCGCCATCCGCCTCGATGTCGAGTGCATCGAGGCGCAGATGAAGGATCTCGGTCCGATCTGGGAAGCCGTCGCGACGCCGGCCCACCCGGACGCCGGCTGAATCACACCTGCGGTCAGGACAGCACCATGCCGATCAGGCTTGACGCACGCAATGCCGGTTTCGAGCGGGAGTTCTCTGCCCTGCTCGCGATGAAGCGCGAGGTTTCCGAGGATGTCGACCAGGTCGCGGCCGCGATCATCGCCGATGTCCGCGCCCGTGGCGATGCGGCGCTGATCGACTACACCGAGCGCTTCGACAAGCTCTCTCTGACGCCGCAGACCCTGCGCGTCACGCAAGGCGAGATCGAGGCGGCCTTCGCCGCTTGCACGCGCGAGCAGCTCGCCGCGCTCGAAACGGCCCGCGCCCGGATCGAGGCCTATCACCTGCGCCAGAAGCCGGCCGATTCCTGGTCGCGCGATGCGCTCGGCGTCGAGAGCGGCTGGCGCTGGAGCGCGGTCGAGGCGGTCGGCCTCTACGTACCGGGCGGCACGGCGAGCTATCCGTCTTCCGTGCTCATGAACGCTGTGCCGGCCAAGGTCGCCGGTGTGAAGCGCCTCGTCATGGTCGCCCCGACTCCGCGTGGCGAAGGCAATCCGCTGGTGCTCGCCGCGGCGAAGCTCGCCGGCATCGACGAGATCTACAGGATCGGCGGGGCGCAGGCCGTGGCCGGGCTCGCCTATGGCACCGCGACGATCGCGCCCGTCGCCAAGATCGTCGGCCCCGGCAACGCCTATGTCGCCGCCGCCAAACGCCGTGTCTTCGGCACGGTCGGCATCGACATGATCGCCGGCCCGTCCGAGGTCCTGGTCCTGGCCGATGCCGACGCCAATCCCGACTGGATCGCCGCCGACCTGCTCGCCCAGGCCGAGCACGACACCGCCGCCCAGTCGATCCTGATCACCGACGACGCAGCTCTGGCGGACGCGGTCGAGCGCGCGGTCGAAGGCCAGCTCCGCACCCTGCCGCGCGCCGAGATCGCGGGCGCAAGCTGGCGCGATTTCGGCGCGGTCATACTGGTCGAGACGCTCGCCAGCGCGATCCCGCTGGTCGACCGGTTGGCGCCGGAGCATCTCGAGATCATCGCCGACGATGCCGAAGGGCTGGCGGGGCGTATCCAGAACGCCGGCGCGATCTTCCTCGGCGGGCACACGCCCGAGGCGATTGGCGACTATGTCGGCGGCTCGAACCATGTCCTGCCGACAGCGCGCTCGGCCCGCTTCTCCTCCGGGCTCGGCGTCCTCGATTTCATGAAGCGCACCTCGCTGCTGAAATGCGATCCCGAGTCGTTGCGGGCGCTTGCCGGCGCCGCGACGGAACTCGCTGAAGCCGAGGGCTTGCAGGCTCACGCGCGTTCCGTGACGATCCGACTCAACGGCTGACGGCAGGCTGGCGATTCTGCGCCTGCACGGAGCTGGCGGAGGGCACATGTCGGAACGCAACCACTTGGTCGCCGTCACGCTCGACGAGGCGTCGCTCGGCCGCGGCAGCGCCGACCAGGAGCATGAATGCGCCGTTGCGATCTACGACCTGATCGAACGCAACCACTTCGCCCTGCCCGATTTCGACGGCGGCCCCTATGCCGTCCATCTCGCCCTGGTGGAGCGCCGGCTTGCCTTCGAGGTGAAGAGCGCGGACGGCGCCCCGATCGTCACCCACCACCTCTCGCTGACTCCGCTCAAGCGCATCATCAAAGACTACGAGATGGTCTGCGACAGCTATTACGCCGCCATCCGCACCGCGACGCCCTCACAGATCGAGGCGATCGACATGGGGCGCCGCGGATTGCACGACGAGGCGGCGGTTCTGTTGGTCGAGCGGCTGGCGAACAAGGTCGAGATCGACAACGAGACGGCCCGGCGCTTGTTCACCCTGATCTACGCATTGCACTGGAAGGGCTGAACGCTTGGAGCCGCCCGTACCGCGCAAGCTCCAGAGCGTCCTGTTCATGTGCGCCTACAACGCGGTGCGCTCGCCCATGGCCGAGGCCATGGCCAAGCACTTCTTCGGCAAGTCGGTCTATGTCCAGTCGGCTGGGGCCCGTAAAGGCGATGTCGATGCCTTCGCGCTGGAGGCCCTCGACGAGATCGGCATCGATGCGCGCAAGCACAAGCCCAAGACAGTCGAGGAGCTGGAGGAATGGGAGGGGCTCAATTTCGACCTGATCGTCTCGCTCTCGCCCGAGGCGCACCACAAGGCGCTGGAGCTCACCCGCACCCTCGCCGCCGAGGTCGAGTACTGGCCGACCCCGGACCCGACCATCGTCCAGGGTTCCCGCGAACAGGTGCTCGACGCCTATCGCGCCGTTCGCGACGGGCTGATGCAGCGGATCAAGGTGCGGCTGCGGTCCTGAATCCCTACTGGATCAGGACCGCGCCGCCGCAGCGCACGCCGCTGACCCAGCTGTCGGCCTGACCGAGGCCGATGCCGAGCGTGCTGAGCAGGCTCGTCAGCACCTGGTCGAGCGGGGCTGCCGCGCCGGCGATGACGCCGGTGACGGCCCCGTCGAGCCCGGGTATGGGCAGACCCAGCCCCAGCAGCTCGACGCGCAGGTCGAGATCCCCGACCAGCCGCGACAGCAGGCTTGCGACGAAGTTCTGCGTCGAGGTCGCCTTCTTGTCGGCTCGCTGGATCTCGGCATAACTGAAGCTGACGGCGGTCTCGCTGGTGTTGCTGATCGTGACATGCGCCCGAGCCTTCACCTTGGCGAGACCGAGCAGGTCGAGCACAGTGGCAGCCGGTGGATTCGGTCGTGTGCTGAAATTGCCGAATTCGGCGTTGGAGACCTGCCCGATCCAGGCATCCACGACGGCCGGCGTCACGCCGAGCGTCACCCGCGAACTGGTGACGTCGCCGGCGCCGCAGGAGATCGCGGTCAGCCGGGCCGTCGCGGAAGCGAGCTCCAGATACAGCGGCAGTCTCACCAGCGAGGCCTGGCCGCTGCCGACCAGGGTGAGCGTGAGCAGCAGGCGTGTCTGGGCGGTGTGAACGCTTGCTCCGGCACGGCCGACCCGGACGAGGCTGGTCCCAACCGGCCGTTCGCCGATGGCCAGCTTGAGCGAGACCGCGGCGAGGCCGGGCACGTTGACCGCGAGACCGAGGTCGAGCTGGCGTGAGCCATTGGCAATCTGGGCCGCTGCCGAGATCAGGTCGAGCGCCGCCAGCGAGGCCTTGAGCGGGACCTCTTCACTGAGCTGCCGGCCGCCGTAGACGCCGAACGAGACGAGGCTCTGCAGATTGATGCGCTGACCGGAGCTGCCGAGGGCGCTGGAAAGGCGCCCCAGCGCCGCGATCGCGTCGCTGCCGGCTCCCTGGTCGCGGGCCGCATCCTGGGCGGCCAGAACGATGTCGCCGATGCGGACATTGGCGCGCAGGACCTCCTCGAAGGTCAAGGCGGAGATCGAGGCACGCGTCGCCAGCCGGCGCGCGAAGCTGAACAGGTCGATCCGCGCTCGCGCCAGCCCCTCATAGTCCATCACCGACAGCGACATGCTGGTTCCGAGCAGGCCGCCGAGCAGGCCGTTGAGGGCGCCGCCCTCGACACGGGCCAGCCGCGAGCCGATGGCGAAGGCTGCCTGCGCATCCTGCGCGGCGATGGCCTGCGTCACGATGGCGACCTCGCCGCTCTCGCCGCCCAGGCTTGAGGCCAGGACGCGGCCGAGGATCAACGGCGTGGTCGCCCGCATCTCGACCCGGGCGGCGTTGGCCGCGGATCCCGAGCCCTGTTGGAAGCGTGCTGCCGGAGCCAGGCGCGCATCGGGCGTATAGGTGCCGGCCTGGACGGTGCCGACGGCGTCGGCCGAAAAGCCGTTGCGGCTCGCGCTGGCCCGGGCCGCGTTCGTGGCACGCTCGATATCGGCCGCAGCCGCGAGCGCCGCGAGATCGGTCGCGGTCTGCTGCCGGCGCTTCTGGTAGAAGATGCTCCCGACGTCGACAGCCATCGCACCGAACCCGAACAGGACCAGGGAGGTGCCGGCGAAGACGATGGTCGAGAGGCCGCGGCGGTCGGCCAGGAATGTCCGGAACGAGCGGATCATGAGGGCCTCCTGTCCGGTCGGTTCGGGGATCGCGTCAGTAGCCGCCGCGCTGGACGACGGCGCGGCGCTCGACGACCGGCATCGGCAGTGCGACCATCGAGCTGAGCCGGTTGAAGACGCTGTCCGAGTAGTCGTAGACGACCGTGACCTCGAAGCTCGGCGCCGGGGCGCCGAGCGCGGTCGTCCGGACGGTCAGCTTACTCGGTTCGAGGAAAGCGTAGGAGCCGATGTTGCGGGTGATGAAGGAGCGGGCCAGCCGCTCGCGCTCGGCATCGTCGAGGCCGGCGACGGATGCCCGAGCTGCTTCCGCGGCCAGCTGCTGCACGCCATGGTAGACGCCGAAAGCGTGGCCGTAGCCGATGATCCCGAACAGCAGCAGCAGCAGGATGGGGGCGATGAAGGCGAACTCGACCGCCGTGCTGGCCGACTGGTCGGTTCCGAGCGCAAGAGGATCATGGCGCATGGCGTGCTGCTCATCGTTTTAACAACTATAAGTTGTAAGGACGAGCGATTGACGAAACGTAAAAGTTGTACTCTCGGCCGGCGCCGGATTGTGAAGCTCCTCCAGAGGCTTAACAGAAATTTAAGAAACCCAGATCAGGAACATTGCTGAGGGCAACGTTACGTTAGCCTTGCCGAGAGCCGAGCCGAGGATGAGTTCAGTCGCGATATCGACCGCATCCCGTTTCAGGCTCCGGCAGTGGCGCGACATCGGCCTGATCGCAGGTCTGGCGCTCTGCTCCGGTTTCCTGGCCCTCGCGAGCCTGCCCGGGCCCGTCGCGGGGCCGCCCGCGCCGCTGGCTGCTGTCTTTCCGCCCTGGGTCGTGGGCGAGGAGGCCGTGGCGCGCAGCCTGGCGACCGGCGCCAGGGTCCTGCGGCAGGGGACTGTCCCCTTCGTCGTCGTTCTCGCGCCGGAGACGACAGCAAGGCCCGTCGGCGCCCTGCTGATGCTGCGCCTCGACGGCCTAGCCGGCTGCATCATCTCACCCGAGGCCGAAGCGAGCCGCTCATGACATTGACTTTGCCCGGCTTGCGGGACCTCGTTGCGCGCTGCCTCCTTGGCCTTGCCTTCCTCCATGTCCCGCTGCTCGTACTGGCGTCTCTGGCCCAGGCCGGCGACGGTCTGATACCTGGGCTCAGCGCGTTGATGCTCGCGCTCGCGGCGCTGATCGCCTATCGCAGTGCCGGGGCCACGCTGATCGCGCAATTCGCCATCGCGATTGCCCTGATCGGTCAGGTTTCGATCCTGGTCGCGGTCTTCTCCGGGCATCCCTGGCAGCCCGACATGCATATGTATTACTTCGCCGTGCTGGCGCTGCTCGCCGGCTTCTGCGACTGGCGACCGATCATCCTCGGTGCTGCACTCACGGCAGCGCATCATCTGGTTCTGCAATTCGTCCTGCCTGCCGCCGTCTTCTACCAGGGCGGCAATCTGCAGCGGGTGGTGCTGCACGCGGTGATCGTGGTCATCGAGACCGCCTTCCTCGCGGTGATCGCGTTGATGACCGCGCGCATCTTCGCGCAGACCGAGGCGAACCTGCGCCGCGCCGAGGCGGTTGCCGAGCGCGAGCGTCTGGCGGGAGAACGCGAACGGGCGCTTGCCGATGATGCGGAGACCCGGGCCCGGAGCCTGCGCGCCATGGTCGAGAAGTTCCGCGACGAGATGGACGGCGCCATGGTCATTCTCGACAAGGCATCGGAGGCGATGCAGGTCGATGCCCGCGGCCTCACTGGCGCGTCCGAACGGGCGCGGCAGCAGATCGCCTCCGTTTCGCGCAATTCGAACGAGATGACGACCAGTATCGAGCAGACGGCGGCCGCCAGCCAGGAACTCGCGTCTTCGATCGCTGAGATCGGCCGCAACGTCTCGCAGACCGCCGACAGCTCGCAATCGGCGGCAAGGTTGGCGCGTGCCGCCAGCACAGAGATCGAGGCGCTGGCGCGCACCGGCGAAAGCGTTGGGGCGGTTGTCGAGATCATTCGCGGAATCGCGGCGCAGACCAGCATGCTGGCTCTGAACGCGACCATCGAGGCGGCTCGCGCCGGCGCCATGGGCAAGGGCTTTGCCGTCGTCGCCAGCGAGGTGAAGACGCTCTCGGCCCAGACCGCGAGCGCAACCGACGAGGTCGCGCGCTCGATCGAAGCGATCCAGATCGCCTCGCAACGCTCGCTCAAGTCGATCCGCGAGATCGTCGCGGCGATCGGCGAGGTCGAGACCGTCTCGATCGCGATCGCCTATGCGGTCGGCGAGCAGGATCGCGCCACGGCAGAGATCGCCAGGGAGGTGCAGATCTCCTCCGACGGCATCAGTCGCAGTGCCCAGAGCCTGCAGAGCTTCGAGACGGTGACGGAGCGCACCTATGCTGCTGCCGGCAGCCTGCAAAGCTCCTCCAGCGATCTGGCGACGCAGGCCCAGCGCATCCGCCGCGAGGTCGCCGAGTTCTGCGAGCGCGTCGCGGCCGCCTAGAGCATTTTCGAGCGAAGTGGATTCCGGTTCGCGTGAAGAAAATGCGATGAACCGGAAGCTCTGACTACCAGGCGCGGCCGGGACCGATCGCGCCGAGCGTCAGCCACTCTCCGAGCGTCGCGGCGATGTCGGCGAAGCTCTCGCGGCGGCCGAGCAAACCGGCCGGCACATCCGGCCCGAAGGCCAGAATCGGCACGTGCTCGCGCGTATGGTCGGATCCCGGCCAACTCGGGTCGTTGCCATGGTCGGCTGTGATGACGGCAAGGTCGCCCGGCAGCAGCAGGGCCTCCAGCTCGGGCAGATTGCGATCGAAGGCTTCGAGCGCCGCCGCATAGCCGGGAATGTCGCGGCGATGGCCGTATTCGGTGTCGAAGTCGACGAGATTGACAAAGCAGAAGCCGCCATCCGGCAGACGTTCGAATGCCTCGAGCGCCGCCGCGAACATGGCGGCGTTGCCGAAGGGCTTGATCTCCTCGCCGGTGTTCCGGTGGGCGAAAATGTCGCCGATCTTGCCGACCGTGACCACGCTCCGGCCCTTGGCCGCGAGCCGGTCGAGGATCGTTTCGTCCGGTGGCGGGATCGCGAAGTCCTTGCGGTTGCCGGTCCGGGTGAAGCCGGTCTCGGCCGTGCCGATGAAGGGACGGGCGATGACGCGTCCGATCCGCAGCGGGTCCACCAGGACACGAACCCTCTTGCAGAGCGCATAGAGCCGCTCCAGGCCGAAATGCTCCTCATGCGCCGCGATCTGCAGCACAGAGTCGACCGAGGTGTAGCAGATCGGCTTTCCGGTCGAGATATGTTCCTCGGCGAGCTCGTCGATCACGGCCGTGCCCGAGGCATGCTTGTTGCCGAGGATTCCGGGCAGGGCGCCCTCGCGGATGATGGCGGCGACGAGGTCCGGCGGGAACGTATTCTCCAACGCGGTGAAGTAACCCCATCTGAACGGCACGGGGCAGCCGGCGATCTCCCAGTGGCCAGAGGGCGTGTCCTTGCCCTGGCTGATCTCGACACCGTAGCCGTACCGGCCTTGCGGTGCCGCTGGCCGTGCCACGCCGGCGAGCGGCTTGCCGGTCGAAGCCTCGCAGGCATGGCTGAGGCCGAGGCGGGCGAGATTGGGGATGTGGAGCGGCCCCTCACGCAAGCCTTCGCGGTCGCCGCGCCCCTCGGCGCAGGCCTGCGCGATATGGCCGAGCGTATCGGAACCCTCGTCACCATAGGCGGCTGCATCCTCGGCGCCGCCGCAGCCGACGGAATCGAGCACGATCAGGATGGCGCGCGCCATCAGTCGCGCACCGCGGCGTTGTTCGCAGGCTCAAGATTGAGGGCCGCGGCGAGCAACGCCTGCGTATAGGCCTGGCGGGGGCGCTGGAAGATCTCCTCCGCCGGCCCTTCCTCGACGATCCTGCCGTTCTGCATCACCACCACCCGGTGCGACAGCGCCCTGACCACCTTGAGGTCGTGGCTGATGAAGAGATAGCCGAGCTTGCGCCTCGCCTGCAGCCCGCGCAGCAATTCGACGATCTGCGCCTGCACGGACATGTCGAGCGCCGAGGTCGGCTCGTCCAGCACGACGAATTTCGGGTCGAGCGCCATGGCCCGCGCGATCGCGATGCGCTGGCGCTGGCCGCCGGAGAATTCGTGCGGATAGCGGTCCATCGTCGCCGGGTCGAGTCCGACATCGGCGAGCGCCTGCGCCACGATCTCGCGCTGGCGCTGATAGCTCAGCCCCTTCTGCTGGACGGTGAGCCCTTCCGCGACGATGTCGGCGACCGACATGCGCGGCGAGAGCGAGCCATAGGGGTCTTGGAAGACGACCTGAAGATCCCGGCGCTTCGGCCTGACAGCCTTGCTCTTCAGCCCGTCGATGCGGTCGCCGAGGAAGACGATCGGCCCCTCGGATGAAATCAGCCTGAGGATGGCGAGGCCGAGCGTCGTCTTGCCTGAACCGGATTCGCCGACGATGCCGAGCGTCTCGCCCTCGCGCACCGTCACCGAGATGCCGTCGACCGCCTTCACATGGCTGGTGGTCCGGCGCAGCAGCCCGGTCTTGACCGGGAACCAGACCTTGACCGGCCCGGCCTCCAGCAGGGTCGGCGCGCCGTCCGGCACCGGTTCCGGCCGGCCCTTCGGCTCGGCCGCGAGCAGGCGTTGCGTATAAGCGTGCTGGGGATTGCCGAAGATCTCGGCGACGGGGCCCTGCTCGACGATCTTGCCCTTCAGCATCACGCAGACCCGGTCGGCGATGCGCCTGACGATGCCGAGATCATGCGTGATGAACAGGATCGCCATCCCGAGCCGAGCCTGTAGCTCCTTCAGCAGCGTCAGGATCTGCGCCTGCACGGTGACGTCGAGCGCCGTGGTCGGCTCGTCGGCGATCAGCAAATCGGGCTCGTTCGCGAGCGCCATCGCGATCATCACGCGCTGGCGCTGGCCGCCGGAAAGCTGGTGCGGGTAGGCGTCGAGGCGACTCGCCGCGTCGCGGATGCCGACCAGGGTGAGCAGTTCGAGCGTGCGGGCGCGCGCCTTCTCGCCGCGCAGGCCCTTGTGCAGTTCGAGGATCTCGCCGATCTGCCGTGCGATGGTTTGCAGCGGGTTGAGCGAGGTCATCGGCTCCTGGAACACCATGGTGATGTCGTTGCCGCGGACCTTGCGCATCGCGTCTTCGTCGGCCGCGATCAGGTCCTGGCCGTTGAACAGCACCTTGCCTGACGGATGATGCGCCGCCGGATAGTTCAGCAGCTTCAGGATCGACAGCGCCGAGACCGACTTGCCCGAGCCGGACTCGCCGACCAGCGCAAGCGTCTCGCCCTTGGCGATCTCGAACGAGACCTTGTCGACCGCGAGCGTTTCCTGCCCGCCTTGACGGAAGGCGACGGAGAGGTCCTGGACGGAGAGGAGGGCGGCGATCATTCCCAGATATTCATCTCTCTAACGGCCTCGGCGTCGATGCGCCTCATGCCGTCGGGCAGATGGATGCGCAGATCGGAGGATATGAAAACCGAGCACCCGGCAAGCGCCGCAGTGGCGATATGAATTGCGTCGGGAGCCTTGTTGCCGAGCGTGGCGCGCAGTTCTGCGCTTCGGCGCAGGATCGCACGGTCGACAGGAATAATGTCAATTTCGTTGTCCACCCCGAACAGCGTCTCGTAGACAGACAGCAATTCGGTGTTGTTTTCCCGAAGCGGCAGCACCAACACCTCAGCAAGTGTGAACTCGCTCGTATAAAGTCGCGTCTCACCGTCTCGAGTGTGATCGAGCAACGAGTCGAACAGATCGTCGTCGGTTTCCACAAATCGGATGATGGCGTTTGCGTCCAAATAGACTGACGTCACTTACGATTGCTCATGAAGGCCATTCGTCGCGCAGCTTGCGGATGCGGTCCACGGCTTCCTGCGAGGTCACGCGCTTTATCTGCCCCGAACGGACCAACTCGCGGGCCCGTCGAAGCGCGGATCGCGTGCACGAATCCGTCCAGGTTTCGGGGGTTTCGATCGTTAGGCGCACAGATGTCGCTGTACCGACCGCAATCCGCAAATCCTCGGGCAGCTTCTCGACCGGATAGTGCTCGCGCACGATCTTGTTCATCGCCTCTCTCCTCGCGGCGATCATAGCACGGTGCTCACGCGAAGGTCTTCCTCGGGTCGAAGGCGTCGCGGACGGCTTCGCCGATGAAGATCAGGAGCGATAGCATCAGCGCGATCACGACGAAGCCGGACAGGCCGAGCCAGGGCGCCTGCAGGTTCGCCTTTCCCTGTGCCAGCAATTCGCCGAGCGAGGGCGAGCCCGGCGGCAGGCCGAAGCCGAGGAAGTCGAGCGAGGTCAGCGTCGTGATCGAGCCGTTGAGGATGAAGGGCAGGAAGGTCAGCGTCGCCACCATGGCGTTGGGCAGGAGATGCTTGACCATGATCGCACTGTTGGAGAGGCCGAGCGCGCGCGCCGCGCGGACATATTCGAAGTTGCGCGCCCGCAGGAATTCGGCACGGACCACGCCGACCAGCGCCACCCATGAAAACAATAACAGGATGCCCAGGAGGACGAAGAAGCTTGGCGTGATGATCGCCGCGACGATGATCAGGAGATAGAGCGCCGGGATCGAAGTCCAGATCTCGATGACGCGCTGGAAGATCAGGTCGGTCCAGCCGCCGAAATAGCCCTGGATCGCTCCGGCGGCGATGCCGATCACCGATGAGATCGAGGCCAGGATCAGCCCGAACAGCACGGAGATCCGGAAGCCGTAGATCAGTCGGGCGACGACATCGCGGCCCTGATCGTCGGTGCCGAGCCAGTTCCATTCGAGCTCGCGGCAGGTCATGCCGCCGGTTCGCTCGGCGATCGGGCGGCACTGCTCGTCCTTGAGCATCCAGGTCGGCGGGGCAGGCGCCGGCACCGGCAGGTCGAGGTTGTGCGTGCGGTAGGAATAGCGGATCAGCGGCCATAAGGCCCAGCCATTCGCTGCGATTTCCCTGGCGATGGTCGGGTCGCGGTAGTCGGTGGTGGCAAGGAAGCCGCCGAATTTCTCCTCGGGATAGTTCACCGCGACCGGGAAGAGCGTCTCGCCCTTGTAGCGGACGATCAGCGGCCGGTCGTTGGCGATGAACTCGGCGAAGAGCGAGAGCACGAACAGCGTCAGGAAGATCCAGAACGACCACCAGCCGCGCTTGTTGGCCTTGAAGCTCTCGAGGCGACGTCGGTTGATCGGCGAGAGCTTGAGCCAGCCCTGCTTTGTCTGCGGGGGGACAGCGACAGGCGCGGCGGAGCGCAGGGCCGGTGGCGGAGCGTCGAGGAGGGTATCGCTCACTTCACGCCTCCCGCGATTCGAAGTCGATGCGCGGGTCGACCCAGGCATAGGTCAAATCGGTGATCAGGTGCACGATGAGGCCGATCAGCGAGAAGATGTAGAGATTGGCGAAGACGACCGGATAGTCGCGGTTGACGATCGCCTCGAAGGACAGGAGCCCAAGCCCGTCGAGCGAGAAGATCGTCTCGATCAGCAGCGACCCCGCGAAGAGCGCATGCACGAAGGCCCCGGGAAAGCCGGCGATTACGATCAGCATGGCGTTGCGGAAGACATGGCCGTAGAGCACGCCGCGCTCCGACAAGCCCTTCATCCGCGCCGTCAGCACGTACTGCTTCCGGATCTCGTCGAGGAAGGAGTTCTTGGTCAGCAATGTCGAGGTCGCGAAGGCGCCCAGCGCCATCGCCAGCACCGGCAGGGCGATGTGCCAGAAATAATCGCCGATCTTGCCGATCAGGCTGAGCTGGGCCCAGTTCTCCGAGGTCAGGCCGCGCAAGGGGAATATCTGCCAGAACGAGCCACCGGCAAAGAGCACGATCAGCAGGATCGCGAAGAGAAAGCCCGGAATGGCGTAGCCGACGATGACGACGGCGCTCGTCCAGGTGTCGAAGCGCGAGCCGTCCTTGACCGCCTTGCGGATGCCGAGCGGAATCGAGATCGCGTAGGAGAGCAGGGTCATCCACAGGCCGAGCGTGATCGAGACCGGCAGCTTCTCCTTGATCAATTGCAGCACCGGCGCATCGCGGAAATAGCTGCGGCCGAAATCGAAGGTCGCGTAGTCCTTCAGCATCTTGAAGAAGCGCTCATGCGCCGGCTTGTCGAAGCCGAACTGCTTCTCCAGTTCCTTGATGAAGGCGGGATCCAGCCCCTGCGCACCGCGATAGGCCGAGCCTGAATCCATCGCCTGCGCGCCGGCATCGCCGCCGGAGCCGCCGCCGACGCGCTCGGCCGCGCCGCTGTTGGGATTGTTGAGCTGCGAGATGATCCGCTCGACCGGCCCGCCCGGAGCGAACTGCACGATGACGAAGGAGATCAGCAGGATGCCGAACAGGGTCGGCACCATCAGCGCCAGACGCCGGGCGATGTAGTTCAGCATATAGCTACGACTTCCACGGTTCCGACTGAAGCGCTTGGCGCGAGAGCAGGGCAAGGTCTCCCTTCTCCCCTTGCGGGAGAAGGTGGCGCGAAGCGCCGGATGAGGGGTCGCGCTGCCCGTTGTGATAAGCGAGGAGGATGTCGGGCAACGAGGTCATAAACGTCGCGCGACCCCTCATCCGTCAGCGCTTCGCGCTGCCACCTTCTCCCGCAAGGGAAGAAGGGAAGCTGCGCTCTTCGCCATAAGGCCCTGGCCAGTCTCTGGCGATTGTTCATACCGGCCGCGCCTCGGCCAGTACGTGATTGCGGAAACTGGGCGGCAGGTCTTCGGCGGTCAGGACGTCGACGTTGACGCCGAGAAGTTCCTCCAGCGCGACCTGCAGACCGCCGATATCGAACAGCGTCGCGCCCGGCAAGGGGTCGATCAGGATATCCAGGTCGCTGCCTTGTCGATCCGTGCCGTGCAGGACGGAGCCGAAGACGCGAGGATTGCTGGCCCGGAAACGGCTCATCGCCTCGCGCACCGCGTCGCGATTGAGAGCAAGGGCGGTCGATGGCTTCATGGCAGCTTCTTACCCGCTTCGGCGTCCAAACGTTTCGCCCTGCAATCGCTTATGCCTTCCCGATCCGCCTGGCCTTTTCCGGATCGTACCACCAGGTGCCCGGCGCGCCGGAACCGAATTTCGGCTTGGTCTGCGGGCGCTCGTACATATCCCAATAGGCCAGCCACTCGCTGGCATTCCACCACATCGGGATCCAGTAGCGCCCGGCCCGCAGCAGCCGGTCGAGGCATTTGGCGGCGACCACCACCTCGGCATAGCTCTTGGCCTGGCCGACCTTGTCGATCATCGCGTCGATCGCCGGATCGGCGATCCCGCCGACATTGCGCGAGCCGCGCGTCCTGGCTGCTTCCGAGCCGTAGATCACGCGCATCGTGTCGCTCGGGATGGCGCTGCCGCTCATCGCCCGGCTGATCATGTCGAAGTCGAACTCGTCGAGCCGGCGCTGGTACTGGGCGCCATCGACGATGCGCGAGGTCGCGTTGATGCCGAGCCGCTTGAGATTGGCCTGGAAGGGCTGGGTGTGCGGTTGCAGCGAGGGGGTCGAATCGAGGAACTCGATCTCGAAGGGCTGGCCGTTCGGCAGCTTCATGACATTGCCGTCGCGCTTGCAGCCGGCGGCACGCAGCATCTCGTCGGCCCGGCGCAGCAAGGCGCGGTCACTGCCGGAGCCGTCCGAGACCGGCGGCAGGAAGGGCTCGCCGAAGACCTCGTCCGGGACCTTGCCGCGGAACGGCTCGAGCAGCGCGAGCTCTTCCGGCGAGGGCTTGCCGACCGCCTTCGAATCCGAGTTCTCGAAATAGGAGGTCGCCCGCGAGAAGGACGAGAACATGATGTTCTTGTTGGTCCACTCGAAGTCGAAGGCGAGGCCGAGTGCCTCGCGGATGCGCGGGTCGGCGAACTTCTCGCGGCGCAGATTGTAGATCCAGCCCTGCGAGCCGATCGGTTCGGTCTTCGGCAGGGCCTCCTTCTTGACCTTGCCTTCGTGGATGGCCGGGAAGTCGTATCCCGTCGCCCAGATCCGCGAGGTGAATTCCTCCTGGAAGGTGATCACCCCGCTCTTGAAGGCTTCGAAGGCGACCTGCCGGTCGCGGAAATACTCCCAGCGGACACGGTCGAAATTGTTCTGCCCGACATTCACCGGCAGATCCTTTGCCCAGTAATCCGGCACGCGGTCGAACTCGATGAAGCGGCCCTGCTCGAACTTTCCGACCTTGTAGGCGCCCGAGCCTAGCGGCGGCTCCAGTGTCGAGGCCTCGAAATTGCGGGTCGACCAGTATTTCTCCGAGAAGACCGGCAGGCCGGCGACGACGAGATGCAGATCGCGGCTGCGCTTCGCCGAGAGCTTCACCACGAGAATGTCGTCGCTCTCGGCGACTGCCGATTCCATCTCGCCAAGGATCAGCCGGTATGTCGGATGGCCCTTGCTCTTCAACAGGTTGAACGAGAAGGCGGCGTCGCCGGCGGTGACCCGCGAGCCGTCATGGAACTTCGCCTCCGGCCGCAGGCGGAAGCGGTAGGTCAGCTTGTCCTGCGAGACCGAGACGCTCCTCGCGATCAGGCCGTAGAGCGAGCCGGGTTCGTCGCCCGAGCCGGCCATCAGGCTGTCGAAGCAGGCATCCATGCCGGCCGCGCCGTCGCCCTGCAGCACATAGGTGTTGAGCGTGTTGAAGGTGTCGAAGCTCTGATTGCCGCCGGCACGCTTGATCTGGATGGTGATCGAACCGCCTTTCGGCGCTTTCGGATTCACATAGGCGAAATGCGGGAAGTCCGGCGGCAGTGCCAGCTCGCCGAAGGTCGAGAGGCCATGGGCCTCGTTCTCCTGCGCCAGTGCCGTCGTGAGCGAGGCCGGCAGCGTGGCGGCGCCTGCGATGGCACCGCCGGCTTCGAGCAGCCTGCGGCGGGTAATCCGGATCGCCATGCGATACCCCTTGCGATTCGTCGTCCGATTATGTCGTTACGCCGAGCTAACGCCAGCGCTGCGCGCATTTCCGGTCATGGTGACGGCAATTGCATGGCGCCGACAAGCAAAAGCCGGGCTTTCGGCCCGGCTCATGACGTCACATCGGCGCGAGGCGCGCTATCAAATCAGGGCTTCGGCAGCGGCTTCGGCGAATCGGCGAGGCTGTTGAGATAGGCGACCACGTCGGCGCGGGCCTCGGGGCGGGCGATGCCGGCAAAGGCCATCGCGGTGCCGGGGACGTAGGCCTTCGGGTTCTTCAGGAAGTGGTCGAGCGCGTCGGCGTCCCAGCTCTTGTCGCCGCGGGCCTTCATCGCCGCGGAATAACCGAAGCCGGCGACCGAACCCTCGGCGCGGCCATAAACGTCATAGAGATGCGGGCCGACCTTGTTGGCGCCGCCCTTCTCGAAGGTGTGGCAGGCCTTGCAGGCGCCGACGGCCTTCTCGCCCTTGGCCACGTCCGCCTTGGCGAGGCGCACCGCGATCGGCTCTTCGACTGCCGCTGCAGCGCCCGCGCCGCCAGCTGCCGCCGCCGGCTCGAGGCTAGGCAGGTCATAGCCAGGGACAACCGGCTTCTTCGGGGCGAAGACGATGCCGGCGCCCATGTTCAGGGCCATGACGACGAGCAGGGTCGACAAACCCGCGCCAGCGATCTTGTTCAGTTCGATATTCATCGTCTCTCACAACCCCCGGCCCGCCCGTCGGCGAAGCAAGACAGCGCTGCGGCCGGACCCTTGCGGGAGCCGGCACGTCTGCGCTGCTTAACCGCTTTGCGCGCTGCATTGCAACTCGTATAAGCACGCTCCGCTTTGAGACCTTTTGCCGCCCCCGCGAGCTTCCACAGCCAATGCCCAACCCGCTGATCCTGATCCCGGCCCGCATGCAGGCGACGCGCCTGCCGGGCAAGCCGCTGGCCGACATCCTGGGCGAGCCGATGATCGTCCGCGTCTGGCGCCGTGCCATCGAGGCTGGTGTCGGCGATGTCGTGGTCGCGACCGATGACGAGCGCATCCTCGCGGCGATCGAGCAGGCCGGCGGCCGGGCGGTGATGACCAGCCCCGCGCATCAGACCGGCTCCGACCGGATCAAGGAAGCCGCCGACATCGTCGATCCGAAAGGCGAGCACGACATCATCGTCAACGTCCAGGGCGACTTCCCGACGTTGGCGCCGGCTGCAATCGCGGCTGCGGTCGAGCCGCTCGCCGATCCGGCCGTCGACATCGCGACGCTGGCCGGCGAGATCACCGAGGACGAGGAGAAGACCGCGCCGAGCGTGGTCAAGCTGATCGGCAGCGAGGTTTCCCCCGGCCGGATGCGGGCGCTCTACTTTACCCGCGCGACGGCCCCTTATGGCGATGGCCCGCTCTATCACCATGTCGGCCTCTACGCCTATCGCCGCCGCGCGCTCGACCGCTTCGTCTCGCTGCCGCAATCACCGCTGGAGCTGCGCGAGAAGCTCGAGCAGCTGCGGGCGCTAGAGGACGGCATGCGCATCGACGCGATGATCATCGATCACGTCCCGCGCGGCGTCGACACGCCTCCCGATCTGGATCGCGCCCGCGCGTTCCTGACATCCAAAGCCTGAGCCTGAAAGTCCTAGAATGTCAGTCGTCGTTTCCTATCAGGGTGAGCCCGGAGCCTTCTCCTCGCAGGCCGCCCTCCAGGTCTTTCCGGATTGCGAGCTCTTGCCCTGCCGGACCTTCGAGGACGCGCTCGCCGCGGTCTCGGACGGCGCCGCCCGCTACGGCATGATCCCGATCGACAATTCGATCGCGGGCCGCGTTGCCGACATCCATCATCTGCTGCCGCGCTCTGGGCTCCACATCATCGGCGAGCACTTCCTGCCGATCCGCTTCCATCTGATGGCGGTCGAGGGTGCGACGCTGGCGACGCTGAAGACGGTGCAGAGCCACATCCACGCGCTCGGCCAGTGCCGCAAGATCATCCGCAAGCTCGGACTCAAGGCCGAGGTCGCGGCCGACACGGCCGGCTCTGCCCGGCAGGTCGCCGAGGCCGGCGATCCGACGCGGGCCGCGATCGCGCCGCACATCGCCGCCGAGGTCTACGGCCTCAACATCCTGATGGAGGACATCGAGGACGAGAAGCACAACACCACGCGCTTCGTCGTGCTCTCGAAATATCCGGAGTTCGCCCGCCAGGGCTCGGGCAAGACGGTGACCACGCTGATCTTCCAGGTCCGCAACCTGCCGGCGGCGCTCTACAAGGCGCTCGGAGGCTTCGCCACCAATGGCGTCAACATGACCAAGCTCGAGAGCTACATGGTCGATGGCCATTTTTCGGCGACGATGTTCTACAGCGACGTCGAGGGGCATCCCGACGACCCGGCGCTGCGTCGCGCGCTCGACGAGCTCGCCTTCTTCTCGAAGGAGCTGAAGATTCTCGGCGTCTATCCCGCGCACGAATTCCGCGACAGCTTCCCCGAGCCGGGGGAGTAAGGCGCTCCTTCTCCCCTCGGGGGAGAAGGTGCCGGCAGGCGGATGAGGGCGGTACGACCGGGTGAGACGAAGGCAGGTTGAGCCTATCCTTCCCTCATCCGTCTCGGCTTCGCCGAGCCACCTTCTCCCCCGAGGGGAGAAGGATTCCGAGCGCTACGGCTCCTCGCCGTCGACCGCCCACGCCTTCAGGATGGTGTTGGCGATCGCCATATGCGGCGGACAGAACAGATTGTCGGGGTGCTTGCCCTCCAGCATCTGCAGCGCCTCGGCGCGGCTGAACCAGCGACCGGCTTCCAGCTCGGTGCCATCCAGCACGATGTCGTCGTTCAGCGCCTCGGCGATGCAGCCGATCATCAGCGACCCCGGGAAAGGCCAGGGCTGCGAGGCGATGTAGCGCACCGTGCCGGTCCGCAGGCCGGCTTCTTCCCAGGTCTCGCGGCGCACCGCATCCTCGAAGGTCTCGCCCGGCTCGACGAAGCCGGCGATGCAGGAATACATGCCGGGCGCAAAGCGCGCCTGGCGGGCCAGCAGGCAGTTGTCGCCGCGCACCGCCAGCATGATCACGACCGGGTCGGTGCGCGGGAAATGCTGGGCGCCGCAAGCCTCGCATTGCCGTTTCCAGCCGGCCGAGCCGAGCTTGGTCGGCGCGCCGCACTGGGCGCAGCAGCGATGGCGGGCATGCCAGTCGAGCAGGGCCTTGGCCTCGCCGAGCGGGCCAAGCTCATCCTTCGGCACCAGCCGTTTCAGCGCGACGCTGCGCAGATCAGTGACGACGAGTACGGCCTGCTCGCGCAGGCCATCGAGCAGTTCGCGGTCGATCAGCCGGCCGAAGCGCGGCGCCCCGTCCGGATCGAGCCCGAGGAAGACCTCTTCCTGCGCCGGGCCCAGGCCATCGGCACCGCTCTCGTCGAACCAGACGGTCTGCGTCTCGGCACCCGTCCGCAACAGGATCGGCGTCTCGCCGGCAACGACGGCGAAACGCGTGTCGCTGCGTTCTCGCAAGGCGGCGACCTCGTCCGGCCGGTCGCGCAGATCGGCGCGGCGGTCGAGCGGGCTGGTGGCGAAGCCGGTCTGGGCTGAGCGTTCTTTGCGGCGGGAGGCGTCGTTCATGCCTCCCGTCCTACTCCGCTTTCGGTCCGACCGGAACGGGGTCGAAAGCAGAATTATACGTATGCGAACGTTTGCCGGCAGCGCGACGCCGGCTCAGCTGTTTCCGCGCCCACGCAGCAGATGGATGATACCGGAGAAGTCGGTGCCGCCTTCGCCCCAGGCATTGTGCAGGCCGTAGACCTGCGCGGCCGCCGAGCCCAGCGGCGTCGAGGCGCCGGCGGCCTGCGCCGCCTCCTGGGCGAGCTTCAGATCCTTCAGCATCAGCGCCGAGGCGAAGCCGGGCTTGTAGTCGTTGTTGGCCGGGGAGGTCGGCACCGGGCCGGGCACCGGGCAATAGGTCGTCAGCGACCAGCACTGGCCGGACGAGGTCGAGGCGACGTCGAACAGCGCCTGATGCGACAGGCCGAGCTTCTCGGCCAGCACGAAGGCCTCGGAGACGCCGATCATCGAGATGCCGAGGATCATGTTGTTGCAGATCTTCGCCGCCTGGCCGTTGCCGGCGTCGCCGCAATGCACGACCTTCTTGCCCATCGCGGACAGGATCGGCTCGCCGCGCTTGAAGGCATCGGCACTGCCGCCGACCATGAAGGTCAACGTCGCGCCCTGGGCGCCGCCAACGCCGCCCGAGACCGGCGCGTCGAGCGAAAGGCAGCCGCACTCGGCGGCGAGCGCATGCGCCTTGCGGGCGCTCTCGACGTCGATGGTCGAGGAATCGATCAGGAGGGTGCCCGGCTTCACGGCGGGCAGGATGTCGGCCCAGACACCCAGCACATGCTTGCCGGCCGGCAGCATGGTGACCACGATCTCGGCATCCGCGACCGCCTCCTTCGCCGAGCCGGCGATGCCGACGCCAAGCGCCGCGGCGGCGTCCTTGGAAGGCTGCGACAGGTCGAAGGCGGAGACCTTGTGCCCGGCCTTGACCAGGTTGCCGGCCATCGGCCCGCCCATATTGCCGAGCCCGATGAAGGCGATGGTGCTCATTGTCGTTCTCTCCAGCCTGTATTCTCGGGTCGTCATCCCGGCCGCAGCGAAGCGGAGACCCGGGATCCATGCCTGAACCGTTCCGGAATGGATCCCGGGCCGGACCTACGTCCGCCCGGGATCACCTGCGTTTGTTAGTTCCCCTTGGCCCGCCCGACCAGCGAGCGCGCCACGATCATCCGCATCACCTCGTTGGTCCCTTCCAGAATCTGGTGGACCCTGAGGTCTCGGACGATCTTCTCGATGCCGTAGTCGGCGAGATAGCCGTAGCCGCCATGGATCTGCAGCGCCTGGTTGGCGACCTCGAAGCCGGTATCGGTCGCGACGCGCTTGGCCATGGCGCAGAGCTTGCTCGCATCCGGTGTCTTGGCGTCGAGCGCCGCCGCGGCGCGCCAGAGGAAGGTCCGCGCCGCCTCGAGCTCGATCGCCATGTCGGCGAGCTTGAACTGCAAGGCCTGGAAGTCGGCGATGCGTGAGCCGAAGGCCTTGCGCTCCTGCGCATAGGCCAGCGCCTTGTCGAGCGCGCCTTGCGCCCCGCCGATCGAGCAGGCGCCGATATTGAGCCGCCCACCATCGAGCCCGGCCATGGCGATCTTGAAGCCGATGCCTTCCGGGCCGATCCGGTTGGCGACAGGCACGCGGCAGTTCTCGAAGATCACGGCGCGTGTCGGCTGGGCGTTCCAGCCCATCTTCTTCTCGTTGGCGCCGAAGGAGAGGCCGGGTGTGCCCTTCTCGACGACGATGGTCGAGATGCCGGAGGGGCCTGCCTCGCCGGTGCGGACCATCACGACATAGACGTCGGAGACACCGGCACCGGAGATGAACTGCTTCTGGCCGTCGAGGACATAGTGGTCGCCGTCGAGCACGGCCTTGGTCTTCAGCGCGGCGGCGTCCGAGCCGGCGCCCGGCTCGGTCAGGCAGTAGCTCGCGAGATGCTCCATGCTGCAGAGCTTCGGCAGGAACTTGTGGCGCTGCTCTTCCGACCCGTAGCGGTCGATCATCCAGGCGCACATGTTGTGGATCGAGATATAGGCGGCGACCGTCGGGCAGCCGGTCGACAGCGCCTCGAAGATCACCGCCGCGTCGAGGCGCGACAGGCCGGAACCGCCGACATCGTCGCGGATGTAGATGCCGCCCATGCCGAGCGCAGCCGCCTGGCGCATCTCCTCGACCGGGAAATGCTTCTCCTCGTCCCAGCGCACGGCGTGCGGCGCCAGGGTTTCGGCAGCGAAACCCTGGGCCATGTCGCGGATCGCGATCTGGTCTTCGGTGAGGGAGAAAGCGGTCATGGCTTCCAGTCCGCGAGATGGATGATGCGATCCGCGTGGGCGGTCGCCGAGAATTTTCGTAGCATGCGCTCGTCGGCCGTGATCAAGTAGGAATCGATGTGGCGTGCCAGCGCGATATAGAAACAATCATAGGCCGAATGGTCGAATTCCAACGCCATCGTCCACGCTATGTCAGTCAGATCTCCCAGCGGGAAATAACCTGCCATCAGGCGATCGATCGTCGCGACCATTGCTTTGACCTGCTCTAGGCTCAGCTCGCCTTTTCGACGGTAGACCAGCGCCGTATTTCTAACCTCGGCAATAAACAGATCGGGAGCAACTAACGGCAGATCGGTCGCTGGAAGCGGATAGATCGCTGCGCCAGGTGAGGCGGGAATGAACCAGCGAAGGGCTGCGCTTGCATCAACGACGATCATCGCGCCGGTCACGCTCGTCGCGAATGATGTCTTCGGGTGGGGTCACCATTCGCAACTGGCCGTGCTTCTCATGAAACTCGGCCAGCAAGGCGATCTTTTCGCTGCCAGTCAGCGGCGCAGCCGCGCGCAACGTGTCGCGCGCGAAGGTTTCGAGAGAAACACCGGCCAAGCGAGCCTTGACCTTGAGGCCAGCGATTGTCTCGTCGTCGATGTTGCGGACAAGCATCTGGCCCATAGGCTTCTCCTTATGATATCATAAATGATAGCACGATTGCTCTTGCCGCTCAACCCATCGTCGGGATGACGAAGCTGGCGCCGTCCTTGATGCCGGACGGCCAGCGCGCCGTCACCGTCTTGGTCTTGGTGTAGAAGCGGATCGAATCCGGGCCATGCTGGTTGAGATCGCCGAAGGAGGAGCGCTTCCAGCCGCCGAAGGTATAGTAGGCCAGCGGCACCGGGATCGGCACGTTGATGCCGACCATTCCGACCTGGACCTTCGAGGCGAAGTCGCGGGCGGCGTCGCCGTCGCGGGTGTAGATCGCGGTGCCGTTGCCGTATTCGTGGTCGTTGGTCAGCTTCAGCGCCTCGTCATAGCTCTCGGTGCGCAGCACGGAGAGGACGGGTCCGAAGATCTCCTCCTTGTAGATGCGCATGTCCTTGGTGACGTTGTCGAACAGGCAGCCGCCGACATAGAAGCCGTTCTCGTAGCCCTGCATCTTGAAGTCGCGGCCGTCGACGACGAGCTTGGCGCCTTCCTGGATGCCGATGTCGACATAGGATTTGATCTTCTCCATCGCCGCCTTGGTTACGACCGGGCCGTAATCGGCCGAGGTGTCGGTCGAGGGGCCGATCTTCAGGCTCTCGACGCGGGGAATGAGCCGCTTGACCAGCTCGTCCGCGGTGGCCTTGCCGACCGGGACGGCGACCGAGATTGCCATGCAACGCTCGCCGGCCGAGCCGTAGCCGGCGCCGATCAGCGCGTCGACGGCCTGGTCCATGTCGGCGTCGGGCATGATGATCATGTGGTTCTTGGCGCCGCCGAAGCACTGCACGCGCTTACCATTGGCGCAGCCGCGAGCGTAGATGTACTCGGCGATCGGCGTCGAGCCGACGAAGCCGACGGCCTTGATGTCGTGGTCGTCGAGGATGGCGTCGACCGCTTCCTTGTCGCCGTTGACGACATTGAGGATGCCGGGAGGGCCGCCGGCCTCGATGAACAGCTCGGCGAGGCGCATCGGCACGCCGGGATCGCGCTCGGACGGCTTCAGGATGAAGGCGTTGCCGCAGGCGATGGCGGGGCCGAGCTTCCAGAGCGGGATCATCGCCGGGAAGTTGAACGGGGTGATGCCGGCGACGACGCCGAGCGGCTGGCGCAGCGAGTAGATGTCGATTCCGGGGCCGGCGCCGTCGGTGAACTCGCCCTTCATCAGGTTGGGCACGCCGAGCGAGAACTCGATCACCTCGACGCCGCGCTGGATGTCGCCCTTGGCGTCGGGGATGGTCTTGCCGTGCTCGCGGGCGAGCAGTTCGGCGAGCTCGTCATTGTTCTGCGCGATCAGGTCGAGGAACTTCATCAGCACGCGGGCGCGGCGCTGCGGATTGACCGCCGCCCATTTCGGCTGGGCCTCGGCGGCGTTCTCGACCGCGACGCGCATCTCGGCGGCGGAGGCGAGCGCAACCTTGCCGATCACCGAGCCGTCCATCGGCTGGTAGACGTCGGCCGTGCGGCCCGAGGTGCCAGCGACGTGCTTGCCGCCGATGAAGTGACCGATCTGACGCATGGCATCCTCCCCTAAAGTCGTGTGACGCTGATTTGAGCTACCCCTATCATTATCGTTTGCGCACGGCTATAGGCGGATATCGGCGGGCGTCGTGCAAAAAAGCAGATACGGGAGGAGCGCCATGGAACGGTTCGACTGGGACGACCTGCGTTTCTTCCTTGCCGTCGCCCGCTCGGGCCGGCTCACCGCGGCGGCGCGCCGTCTTGGCGCGGACCACGCCACCGTCTCGCGCCGCATCACCTCGCTGGAGGAATCGCTCAAGGCCAAGCTGTTCGAGCGCCGCCCGCAGGGCTATGCGCTGACCGGCCATGGCGAGCAGTTGCTGGCGAAAGCCGAAAGCATGGAAACCGAGGCGCTGGCGATCCAGAGCGAGATCGGCGGCGCCGACATGGCGCTCTCCGGCACGGTCCGGATCGGCGCGCCCGATGGTTTCGGCTCGACCTTCCTCGCCTCGCGTTTCGCCGGTCTCGCCAAGTCCTATCCCGGGCTGGAGCTGCAGCTCATCGCGATGCCGCGCCTGCTCTCATTGTCGAAGCGCGAGGCGGATGTCGCCATCACGCTGGCCCCCCCTAAGGAGGGCAAGGTCGTCGCCCGCAAGCTCTGCGACTACCGGCTCGGCCTTTACGCCGCGCAGAACTATCTCGACGCCATGCCGAAGATCACGGCAGCCGAGGATCTCTTCGGCCATCGCATCGTCGGCTATATCGACGACCTGATCTTCACGCCTGAGCTCGACTATCTCGACGAGGTCGCCAAGGGCTTGCGGGCCCATATCCAGAGCTCCAGCGTGCTGGCGCAGATGAACGCCGTCGCGGCCGGCGCCGGCATCGGCGTGATCCACCATTTCATGGCGGTCGACGAACCCAGGCTGGTGCCGGTGCTGCCCGAGAGCGTGTCGATCACGCGCTCGTTCTGGCTGCTCGTCCATGCCGACCTCAAGGACGTGGCCCGGGTGCGGGCGGTCGTCGACTTCATCGTGCGCGAGTCGAAGGCTAGCCGCGCCTTGTTGATGGGCGAGCTGGCGGCAGCCGGCGGCGCGCGCCTCGCCGCGGCAAGCTGACGCTGCGTGCTCAGCCCGCGAGGCGCACGCAGTTGCGTCCCTCGCGCTTGGCCGCATAGAGCGCCCGGTCCGCGGCGATCAGCTGCTGGTCGAAATTGCCGGCACCATCGATCTCTGCAACGCCGATCGACGCCGTCAGCGTGACCTGCTGACCGCCCACGGTCAGGGTCTCGTGCGAGACGTCGAGCCGGATGTGGTCGCTGAGCCGCATCGCCGCCTTGGCGTCGACACCAGGGAACAGGATGGCGAATTCCTCGCCGCCGATGCGGGCGAGCAGATGGCCGCTGCCTTCCACCGACTGGGCGAGGCAGCGCGCCACATTGGCGAGCGCCCGGTCGCCGAAATCATGACCGTGGCTGTCGTTCAACTGCTTGAAGTCGTCGATATCGAGGATGGCGACGGCGCTCTTGCGCTTCTTCCCCTGCGCCTCCTCGATCAGCCTGCCGGCGTTGGCGAAGAAATGGCGGCGATTGAACAGCCCGGTCAAAGCATCGCGGGAGGCGAGGCTATGGAGCTGCTCGAGCTGTTCGAGCGTCTCGACATTGCTCGCGATCCGGCATTGCAGCTCTTCCGGGATGAAGGGCATCGAGATGAAGTCGTTGGCGCCGGCCTTGAGGAAGCCGACCGAGACCATGCGGTCGCTCGACGAGGAGACGCCGATCAGGCGCAGCCGGTCGGAGGCGAACTCGCGGCGGATGCGCCGCGTCAGCTCGTAACCATCCATGTCGGGCATGTAATAGTCGCTGACGACGAGCTTGATGTCGGGATCGTCCTTGAGAACGGCCAGCGCCTCGTCCCCGGAGGCGACCTCGATCACCTCGTATTGCTGGACCTTCAGCATATGGGCGAGCAGCTTGCGCGTTGCCGATGTGTCGTCGACGACGAGGATGCGGGTCTGGCGGTTGCCGAGCGCACGCCTGGCGGTCCCGACCACTGTCTCGAGCGTGAAGGCGCTGTCCTTCGGGACGTAATCGATGACGTCGCGCTCCATGATCCGGTTGCGCGTCTCGATGTCGAAGCTGGCGGTGTGGACGATGGTCGGGATTCCGCGCTGGACGGTGAAGTCGATGGCTTCGCCGCGTGGCGCGTCGGGAAGGTTGAGGTCGACCACGGCCAGGGTGAAGGCGGCGCGATCCTCGGTGACGACCTCGTGCAATTCGTTGAGCGACTGGCAAACGACGATGGGCAGCTGAAGCTCGGTCTCGAGGCGGCGCGAGAGCGCCAGCGCGTAGGTCCGAGAATCCTCGACGAGAAGGACCTTGAGCTCCTCAGTGATGGGTTCGCTCTCGCGGCGTCCAGTTGCGCGATAGGCCATTGAGCTCACGAGTCCCTGGTCGGTGCCAGCAGGGTTTGCGGCAGGTTTCGAGCTCTGCTCTGCGATGAAAAGGCGAACTCCATGCGGCAGACCTTCCTGCCGCAACGTTAATTTGGGTTTAACCAGCACCCTGTCGCCCGGGGGTGATAGGGGGTGCTTATCGGTGTTGCGGGAGTGCTGCAGTTCAGATCCGCCAGGGCAGGATGTTGGCCGGCAATTTGCGGCCGAGCGCGTCGAGCCCGAGCATGACCGCGAGGATCACCGCGCAGGCGCTGATCGCCACCGCCGCTGCCTCGCCGGCGAGCCCGGCTTCCTTCAGGCTGAACAGCACGACGCCGAGCGTCTCGGTGCCGGAGGACCAGAGCAGGGCCGAGACGGTGAGTTCGTTGAAGGCGACGAGGAAGACCATCAGCCCGCTCACGGCGGCTGCCGGCGCCAGGATCGGGGCGACGATGAAGCGCAGCATCTGCCAGAGCGTCACGCCGTCCAGCTTCGCGGCTTCCTCGTGATACGCCTCGATCTGCGCCATCGCCGCGACCGGGGCCTTCAGCGCCAGCGGCAGGAAGCGTGCGACATAGGCGAACAGGATGATGAAGGGCGTGGCGTAGATGCTGACGCCGATCAGCGGCAGCGGCTTCAGGAACATCAGGATGCAGGCGATGGCCAGCACGACGCCGGGCAGGGCATAGGGCAGCTCGATCACCACCTCGACCACGCGCCGGAGCTTGCCCATGCGCCGCTCCAGTCCATAGGCGAAGGCGATCGAGAGGAGGGCCAGCAACACCGCGGCCGAGCCTGCAAAGAAGAAGGAGTTGCGGAAGGCGCGCACCGTCACGTCTTGCCGCAGCAGCACCTCGGCGAACTTGTCGAAGGTGAGGTTCTGCCAGGTCAGCGCGACGCCGAGCGCTGGCGTCAGCGCCTCGCCGAGCAGTGCCAGCAGCGGCAGGCCGAGCTTGAGCGCGATCAGCAGCCAGAGACCGGCGGCTACGAAGGGACGCGCGGCTCCCAGCTGCCAGAAAGGTTGCAGCGGCCGTTCGATCTCGACCTTGCCGCCGCCGCGCCGGGTTGCGAGCAGGCCGGCGACGATGCCGAGGCCGGCGACGAGCACGACCAGCAGCGAGAGCGCGGCTGCGTCCGGCAGCCCGGCCGGGCCGAAGCTCGACAGCCGGCGATAGATCAGCGTCGGCAGCGTGAGGTAGTTCACCGGCAGGCCAAGCAAAGCCGGGATGCCGAAATTGCCGATGCCGGCGACGAAGGCGAGCAGGGCCGCGGCCATGATCTGCGGCCGTAGCACCGGCAAAAGGATGCGCGCGACGATGGTGGCGGGCGCCGCCCCCTCCATCTGCGCGGCCTCGACCAGCGTATGCGGCACGCTGCGCAGGCCCGTCCAGAGCGTGATGGCGACCAGCGGCGCATGATGCAGGGCCATCACCAGGATGATGCCGCCGCGTCCCAGCAGCGGATTGGGCGTGCCCGGCGCCGGCGCCAGCCCGAGTATGCCCAGCAGGGCCGAGTTTGGCGCGAACAGGCTGAGGAAGGCCAGCGCCGCAACCTGCGGCGCGACCATCATCGAGAAGACCAGCGCGAAGGCGAGCGGGCGCTTGCCGCGGACATCTGTGACGGCGAGCAGGATCGCCGCCATTCCGCCGATCAGCAAAGCACCGAGCGCTGAAAGCCCGGCCGTCTCGAAGGTGTGCAGGGTCGCGTTGACCGCGGCGCGGCTGGAGATCTCGGCCAGGGCCGCTTCGGGTGCGAACTGCCAGCCCGGCGCGAAGGCGGCGACGAGCAGCCGCAGGAAGGGCAGGGCGCCGAACAGGGTCGCGCAGAGCAGCACCAGCGCCGGCAGGCCGAGGCCGGCCGGCCAAGCGAGGCCGGGCAGGACCGGGCGGATGCCGGTCGGCCTCAGCTCGGCGGGGGCTGCGAGCGTCATCGTGTCGGCGCCTGGGGCTGGATTCCGTCGGGCTCAGCCTTCGAAGATCGCGCTGAAGCGCTTGCGGGCGGCCGGCTCGTCGGCCAGCGCCTTGGCTGCGTCGAAAGGCATCAGCTTGATCGCGCCGCGGGCCGGGTAGCCGGCCGGCAGGGCGACATCCGGATGGGCCGAGACATAGCCCTGCTTCAGCGCCAGCTCCTGGCCGTCCTTGGAGATCAGGAAATCGACCAGAGCCTTGGCGGCCTCGGGATTCTTGCTGCTCTTCAGGATCGCGACCGGCTCGCTCACCGCCGAGACGCCTTCCTTCGGGAAGACGAATTCGACCGGCGCGCCCTTGGCTTTCTCGCGGATCGGCATGAAGTCGACAATCATGCCGTAGAGCTTCTCGCCGGTGGCGACCTGGCGCAGGATGTCGCCATTGGCGCCGGCGGCGAGCGTGCCGTTCTCCTTCAGCTTCTCGTAGAAGCTCCAGCCGCCGGGCAGGTTGCCGGTCAGCGTGATCGTGTGGATCATCGCGGCGCCCGAATTCAGCGGGCTCGGCATGGCGAGCTGGTTCTTGGCCTCCGGCTTGGCGAGGTCGAGCCAGCTCTCCGGCTTCAGCGCCGCCTTGGTGTTGTAGACGATGCCAGTGGTGATCAGCTTGGTCGCGAACCACATCTTCGCGGGGTCGTGCACGCCGGCCGGGAAGGCCGAGACATCGGCCTTGTCATGGGCGAGCAGGCGGCCTTCCTTCTTCAGGCCCTCCATGGTCACGGCATCGGCGATCAGCAGCACGTCGGCCTGCGGCGCGCCGGCCTCGATCTCGGCCCGGAGCTTGGCCATCACGCGCGGCGTGCCATCGCGCACGAAGCTGACCTCGACCTTGGGATACTTCGCCTTGAAGGCGTCGATCGTCTGCTGGGCGTCGGTGTTGGGCTGGCTCGTATAGAGCACGAGCTTGCCTTCGACCGCGCCGGCGGTGTCGATCGCCGGCAGGGCCAGGCCGAGCGCAAGGACGGCGGTGATTGCGAGGGCGCGCATATGAAACTCCGCAGGTCTGCCGCGCGGCGAGAGCGCGCGAACGTCAGGACATGGATCGTGCGGCGCGGGGTAAGCCGCGCGCATGACACATCAGTGACATCGTCCTCTTTGACGCGGCCGGGCTGCGCCGTCAAAGCTGATTCACGTCGGTGCGGCAGAAGGGAACGAGGACAGGTGCGATCGAACATCGCATGAAAATCGTGCAACCCAGCCGCTTGTGAGTTGCATGGCTCATCGACTAGTGTTTATGAGGGCTAGGGCACAAAAAGCTCAATCTAAACGTTTTAAATGGGAGGATACCATGAAATTCGTGCGTTCTCTGGCTGCTGGTGCAGCCTTGGCCGCAATCGCCGCCGGCTGGTCCGGAGCGGCGCTTGCCCAGGAGACGGTGACCGTCTGGTTCACCAAGGGCTTCTACAAGGGCGAGGACGACGCGCTGCTCGCCGTCGTAGACAAGTTCCAGAAGGCGACCGGCGTCAAGGTCGATCTCTCCCTTTATGCCACCGAGGACTGCGTCACCAAGTCGGTGGGCGCGGTCCAGGCGGGCACGCCGCCCGATGTCGGCTTCTGCACGACCTACGATTTCCGCACCACCGGGCAGTGGGCCTTCGAGGGCAAGCTTGAGGACGTCACCGACGTGCTGGAGCCGATCAAGGCGCAGATCCAGCCGCAGGCGCTGGCGACGACCTTCCTGATGAACGACAAGACCAAGAAGAAGGCCTACTACGCCTTCCCGGTCCAGCAGCAGATGATGCACATCACCTACTGGAAAGACATGCTGGAAGAGGCCGGCTTCAAGGAAAGCGATATCCCGAAAGGCTGGGATGGTTATTGGGACTTCTGGTGCGACAAGGTCCAGGGCGCGCTGCGCGCCAAGGGCAAGCGCATCTATGCCGTCGGCCATCCGATGGGCGTCGCCGCTTCCGACACCTTCTATTCCTTTCTGACCTTCGCCAACGCCCACAACGCCAAGGTCGTCGACGAGGACGGCAAGATCGTGCTCGACCAGCCGGCCAACAAGGCTGCGATGGTCAAGGCGGTAAAGGACTACGCCAACATCTCCCAGCGCGGCTGCACGCCGCCCTCCTCGGTAAACTGGCTCGACCCCGACAACAACGTCGCCTTCCACAACCGCACGACGGTGCTGACCCACAACGCCACGATCTCGATCGCGGCCAAGCACCTCGACGACATGAACAACCAGGCGCTCACCCAGGAGCAGCGCGACCAGGCCAAGAAGAACTATTACGACAACATCCGCACGGCCGAGTTCCCGAACAAGCCTGACGGCTCGCCGATGACCAACCTCGCCGCGGTCAAGACGGCAGTCGTCTTCGCCGATGGCAAGAACAAGAAGCGCGGCAAGGAATTCATGGCCTTCATGATGAAGGACGAGAACCTGCGTCCCTTCGTCGAGGGCTCGGTTGGCCGCTGGTTCCCGACCACGGTCGAGGCCGCCAAGGCCGAGTTCTGGACGGGTGCGGACCCGCACCGCAAGATCGTCTACAAGCAGTACACGGATGGCACCACGCCGTTCCAGTTCGTCTACAACTACAAGTTCACCACGGTGAACGCCGAGAACGTCTGGGCCAAGGCGGTCAACCGCGTGCTGGTCGACAAGGTCACGCCGGAGCAGGCGGTCGACGAGATGATCGCCCGCATCAAGCAGATCGCCGGCTGACGCCGGCATAAGGCAAGCCGACAAACAGGGCATCCCGCAGCGCAACCTCGCCGCGGGATGCCGACCCGTCTTCGACGGCGGGGCGCGTATCGAGGGAGAACACCAGAATGACCACGGCAGCGATGGCTCCCCCAGCAACCGCTTCGAGCGAAGCAACCTCCGGACAGGCGCGGGACCGCGTGTTCTGGGGCGTGCTCATGCTCGCACCCTATCTTCTCGTCTTCGCTGTGATGGTGGTCTATCCGGTTGCCTACGGCCTCTGGCTCGGCCTCAACTGGCAGTCCTACAAGGCGCTCTTCGCCGATCCGATCTTCATCCGCACGCTGGTCAACACCGTCGTCTTCCTGTTCATCGCGGTGAACCTGAAGTTCATCATCGCGCTGTTCCTCTCGGGCTTCTTCGTCCAGCAGCGCGCATGGGTGCGTTTCATGCTGGTGCTGTTCATCCTGCCCTGGGCGGTGCCTTCGATCCCGACCATCCTGTCCTTCCGGGTGATGCTCAACCCCGAGAACGGCATGATCAACCAGCAGCTTTTCCACTGGTTCGGCATCGTCGAAGGGCCGGGCTGGCTGACCGATCCGACGCTGGCCTTCGCCTCCTCGATCATGGTCCATATCTGGAAGTCACTGCCGTTCTGGACACTGATCCTCGTCACCGGCCGGCTCGCC
The DNA here is from genome assembly GCF_002831785.1 of Allobosea sp. FBZP-16. NCBI lineage: Bacteria > Pseudomonadati > Pseudomonadota > Alphaproteobacteria > Hyphomicrobiales > Alloboseaceae > Allobosea > Allobosea sp. FBZP-16. The sequence goes on from NZ_LNCQ01000023.1 coordinate 200,661, forward strand.
ATCGCGCAGGATCTCTATGAGGCGGCCAGCGTCGACGGCGCCAACAAATGGCAGCAGTTCCGCTTCATCACCTGGCCCTCGCTGGCGACGCTCTACGTCACCTCGACCCTGCTCTCGATGATCTGGACGCTGGGTGACTTCAACAGCGTCTACCTGCTCACCGGCGGTGGTCCTGGCGACCTCAACCACGTGCTGGCGACGCTCGGCATCCGCTACATGCGCAACAACAATCTCGACCTCGGCATCGCCTCGATCATCTGCGCGATGCCGCTGATCCTGCCCATGGTCTGGTTCATGGTGAAGCGACTCTCGAAGGGATCCGAATGATGAAAAAGGTTCTCGACGAGGGCAAGCTGATCCTGATCGCCATTCCCGTGCTGATCTGGACGCTGCTGCCGATCTACCATCTCTTCGTGCTGTCGATCTCGACGCAGGAATCGATGCTCGCCGGCAAGCTCTGGCCGGAAAAGCCGACGCTGCAGAACTTCCAGATCGTCTTCAACCAGCAGCACTACTACCTGACGAACTTCTGGCTGCAGCTGTTCAACAGCTTCATGATCGCGATCGCGACCGGGCTGCTCACCCTGTTCATCGCGACCTGCGCCGCCTTCGCCATCTCGCGGCTGAAGGCGCCGGGCGGCCGCTCGATCATGAACTTCGCGCTGGCGACCTATCTGATTCCGGCCGCCTTCCTCGCCATCCCCATGTACAAGGCGATGGGGACGTTCGGGCTGCTCAACACCCGCGTCGCGCTGATCCTGGCTATGGTGGCGCTGGCTTCGCCCTATGCGATCTGGGTGCTGAAACAGGCCTCCGACAAGCTGCCCAAGGAGCTCGACGAAGCTGCGATCATGGACGGCGCCAACTCGCTGCAGCTCTTCCGGCTGGTCTATCTGCCGCTGATGAAGCCCTCGATGGTGGTGATCGGCATCTACGCGCTGCTGCTCGCCTGGAATGAGTATCTCTACGCCTTCCTGCTGCTCTCCAGCGAAAAGGCGGTGCCGCTCGCGGTCGGCCTCGGTCTCTTCCTCTCGGCCGATGATGCGCCCTGGAACCTCTTGATGACGGCCGGCCTGATCTACGCCATCCCGCCCGCGGTGATCTATTACGGCTTCCGCAAGAACATGGTCACCGGCCTGACCGCGGGTGCGGTGAAGAGCTGACGAAAGCATCGACGAAGCGACCCGGCCGGGGCTGGTGCAGGGCCGGGTTGCTTCGCTTTCGCTCGCAATGACGGTCGGCAGGCGTCATATTGATGGCATGACAGACAGCAACCCATACGGATGACGCGATGACCGCCTCCAAGCTCGACCAGCTCCGCGCCATGACCACCGTGGTCGCCGACACCGGCGACATCGAGGCCGTACGCCGCCTCAAGCCGGTCGACTGCACCACCAATCCGACGTTGCTGCTCAAGGCGGTTGAGACGCCGGCCTATGCCGGTCTCGTCGAGGAGGCGATCGCCTGGGGCAAGCGCCAGGACGGTGCGGGCGCGGTCGAGGCGGTCTGCGACCGGCTGGCCGTCACCTTCGGCACAGAACTGACCAAGATCGTCCCCGGCCGGGTCTCGACCGAGGTCGATGCCGATCTCTCCTTCGACACCGAGGCGACGCTCGCCAAGGCGCGCGCCATCATCGCGGCCTACGAGGAGCGCGGCGTCGGGCGCGAGCGCATCCTGATCAAGATCGCCTCGACCTGGGAGGGCATCCAGGCTGCGCGCGTCTTGCAGGCCGAGGGCATCGACTGCAACCTGACCCTGCTCTTTGCTTTGCCGCAGGCGGTCGCGGCGGCCGATGCCAAGGCGTTCCTGATCTCGCCTTTCGTCGGCCGCATCCTCGACTGGCACGTCAAGGCCGGCGGCGGTCCCTACACCGCGGAGACCGATCCCGGCGTCGTCTCGGTGAAGAGCATCTATGCCTATTACAAGGCCTTCGGGATCAAGACCGTGGTCATGGGCGCCTCCTTCCGCAACATCGGCGAGATCGAGGCACTCGCCGGCTGCGATCGGCTGACGATCGGTCCCGGCCTGCTCGACGAGCTCGCTGGCGCGACCGGCAACCTCCCGCGCAGATTGTCGCCGGCAGCCTCGCCGCAAGTCGGAGCCCCTGACGGCGCGAAGAAGATCACGCTCGACGAGAAGTCCTTCCGCTTCGCCATGAACGAGGATGCGATGGCGACCGAGAAGCTCGCCGAGGGCATTCGCGGCTTCGTCAAGGACCTGCGCAGCCTGCGCAAGCTCGTCGCCGCCAAGCTCGACGAGGCGAAGGCGGCGTGAGCCCGACGGATTGGGCGAAGATCGCCGTCGTCACCGGTGGCACCAGGGACATCGGCCGCGCGACTTACTGAAGCTGGGAGACGGCGGTCGCGGCCGGCTGGGCAGGCGCTGCCGGGGTGGTGGAGGAGCCGCCGAAATAAGCGCGTCCACCGGCTGCCGCCTGCAGCAGATGCTGCTGTCCCTTGGGGAGTTTCCTGCTGTCGACGAGTGCCGTGAAGGCGGCCGGCCTATGCTGGGAGGTGCTTCGGCCGTCGAAGACGACGACGCCGGAACGTGTCACGACGATGTCGCCTTTGCGCAGTGTCGGGTCGTTCAGATACCAGTAGGGATCGCTCGCCGCATCGAGCTTGACGGCGGGCTCGGGCGGCTTAGTCGTCGTCGCCGCAGCGCGCGGCTTCTGCCGCTTCGGCTGCACGGTCATCTCGAAAGGGTCGGCGATTGCCGCCGGTGGCGTCGGGCGAGCCCCGAAAACGCGGGCCAGATCGTCAAAGAAGCCGGCAGCCTTGGCCGGCGCCGTCACGGATAGTCCGATCGCGCCCGCGATAGCCATCGTCAGAGCCAGTTGCCGTGCCATTGTCCTTCTCCGTTGCTCGCCTGTCTCCAACGAGGTGCGGGCCAGAAAGTTCAATGGCGTCGTCAGAACCGAATCCGACCGGGCCGAAGCGACCCGATCGGCAGATCGAACCAGGTCAGCCTTGCGCCGCGATCGCTTCGGCGCGGATGGTCGAGAGCGATTTCGCCGGCGTGATCGCCTCGGGATCGAGCAGGCAGTGGATGATCGCCGGCTTGCCGCTGGCGACGGCGCGCTCGAAGGCCGGCGCGAACTCCTCGGTGGTCTCGACCCTTTCGCCATGGCCGCCGAAGGCCTTGGCATAGGCGGCGAAGTCAGGGTTCTTCAGCGTCGTCGCCGAGACGCGGCCGGGATAGTGCTTCTCCTGGTGCATGCGGATGGTGCCGTACATGCCGTTGTCGACGACGATGACGATCACCGGCAGGTCGTACTGGACGGCCGTGGCGAAGTCCTGGCCGTTCATCAGGAAGCAGCCATCGCCGGCAAAGGCGATCACCGTCCGGTCCGGAAAGAGCCGCTTGGCGCCGATCGCCGCCGGCACGCCATACCCCATGGAGCCCGAGGTCGGCGCGAGTTGCGTCGCGAACTTGGTGAAGCGGTGGAAGCGGTGCACCCAGGTGGCATAGTTGCCAGCCCCGTTGCATAGGATGGCGTCGGCGGGGATGTTGCGGCGCAGCCAGGTTACCATCTCGCCGGGATGGAATTTGCCGGGCACCGGTGCCGGCTGTTCGCTCCAGGCGAGATAGGCGTCATGCGCCTCGGCGGCCGCACCGGCCCACGGGATCACCTGCGGCGGGTGCACCGTCTCGATCGCGGCGCAGAAGGCGGTCGGCGAGGCGTTGATCGCCAGCTCCGGCCGGTAGACGCGGCCGAGTTCTTCCGGATCGGGATGGACATGGACCAGCGGCCGGCCCGGATTGGGAATGCCGAACAGCGTGTAGGACTGGCTCGGCATCTCCGACAGTCTCCCGCCGACCAGAAGGACTAGGTCGCTGTCCTGGATGCGCTTCAGCAGCTTCGGATTGGGGCCGATGCCGAGATCCCCGGCGAAGTTCGGATGATCGGCCGGGAAGACCATCTGCCGGCGGAAGGAGACCGCGACCGGCAGGTCGAAGCGTTCGGCGAAGCGCTGGAAGCGCGCGATCGCCTGCGGGTCCCATCGCGAGCCGCCGAGGATGGCGATCGGCGCCTTCGCCGCCCAGAGCCGCTTCTGCAGGTCGATCGTCTGCGAGAGCGAGGGGTGCGTCTCGGTGACCTGATAAGGCTGCGCGTCCGGGACGTCGGCGAGGTCGGTCAGTACGTCCTCCGGCAGCGCGATCACCACCGGGCCGGGCCGGCCGGCGGTGGCGACATGGAAGGCGCGGCTGATGATCTCGGGGATGCGCGCGGCATCGTCGATCTCGGTCGCCCATTTGGTCATCGTGCCGAAGACGGCGCGATAGTCGAGCTCCTGGAAGGCTTCGCGCTCGCGCATGCCGCGCTCGATCTGGCCGACGAACAGGATCATCGGGGTCGAGTCCTGGTCGGCGATATGGATGCCGGGCGAGGCGTTGGTCGCGCCGGGGCCGCGCGTCACGAAGCAGATGCCGGGCTTGCCGGTGAGCTTGCCGGCGGCCTCCGCCATCATCGCCGCGCCGCCCTCGGCCCGGCAGATGGTGACCTGCATGTCGGCGTCATGCAGCGCGTCGAGCACGGCAAGATAGCTCTCGCCGGGCACGCAGAAGGCGTCGGTCGCGCCGTGGATCAGGAGTTGGTCGACGAGGATCTGCCCACCAGTGCGCTCAGCCATTATGCGGGCCTCCCCAGGCCGGGTCGTTCAGGATTTCGTCGGCATGCTCGCCAAGGCGCGGGCTCGGCCGGCTCGCGACCTGCCTGACGCCGTCGAGCACGATCGGCGAGGCGACGGTCGGGGTCGAGCCGGCCTTGGCTGCCGGGTGCGGGAGGTCGACGCGCACGCCGCGCGCTTCCACCTGCGGATCGGCGAAGACCTCCTCGATCGTGTTGATCGGGCCGGCCGGCACGCCGACCGCTTCCAGCTTCGCCAGGAGGTCGAGCTTGGCGAAGCGGCTGGTCAGCGCGTTGAGGCGCGCGGTCAGCGCCACGCGGTTGGCGACGCGCGAGCGGTTGTCGATGTAGTCGGGCTCGCTGGCAAAGCCCGCATCGCCGACGACCTCGCAGAGCTTGCGCCACTGCCCGTCATTGCCGGTGGCGATGATGATGTGCCCGTCGGCCACCGGGAAGACGTCGTAAGGCACGATGTTCGGGTGCGCGTTGCCGAGGCGCTGCGGCGCCTTGCCGGAGGTGAGATAGTTCATCGCCTGGTTGCCGAGCACGGCGACCTGCGCATCGAGCAGCGCCATGTCGAGCACGGCGCCTTCGCCGGTCGTATCGCGCCGGCGCAAGGCGGCGAGGATGCCGGTCGTGGCATAGAGGCCGGTATAGATGTCGGCCACGGCATAGCCCGCCTTCATCGGCGCGCCCTGCGGTTCGCCGGTGACCGACATCGGCCCGCCCATGCCCTGGACCAGGAAGTCGTAGCCGGCGCGCGGCGCATAGGGGCCGTCCTGGCCGAAGCCGGTGACGGAGCAGTAGATCAATCGCGGATAGGCCTTGCGCATCGAGGCTGCGTCGAGCCCGTATTTGACGAGCCCGCCGACCTTGAAGTTTTCGATCACCACATCGGCATGGGCGGCGAGGCGATGCACCAGCGCCTGGCCTTCCTCCGTGCGGAAATCGGCCGTGATCGAGCGCTTGCCGCGATTGGCCGAGTGGAAATAGGCGGCGGAGAGATGCTCGTCGCCCGTGCCCTCGACGAAGGGCGGCCCCCATTTGCGAGTGTCGTCGCCTTCCGGCGCCTCGACCTTGACGACATCGGCGCCGAGATCGGCGAGGAGCTGGCCGATCCAGGGGCCTGCGAGGATGCGCGCCAGTTCGAGGACGCGCAGGCCGGCGAGTGGAGGGGTATTGGACATCGACTGATCCACGTCGTCATGGTCGGCCTTGAGCCGACCATCTCTTCGGGAGTCTGGTTCGGGGAGAGATGGCCGGGTCAAGCCCGGCCATGACGGGCAGGGCTCAGAAGAACGCCTGCAGCCCGGTCACCGCCCGGCCCAAAATCAGCGCATGGACGTCGTGCGTGCCCTCATAGGTGTTGACCGTCTCGAGGTTCGCCGCGTGGCGCATGACATGGTACTCGATCGAGATGCCGTTGCCGCCGTGCATGTCGCGAGCCTGGCGGGCGATGTCGAGCGCCTTGCCGCAATTGTTGCGTTTGACGAGGGAGATCATCTCCGGTGCCATCTTGCCCTCATCGAGCAGGCGGCCGACGCGCAGCGAACCCTGCAGGCCGAGCGTGATCTCGGTGACCATGTCGGCGAGCTTTTTCTGGAACAGCTGCGTCTGGGCGAGCGGCTTGTTGAACTGCTTGCGGTCAAGCCCGTATTGGCGGGCGCGGTTGAAGCAATCCTCGGCGGCGCCCATCGCGCCCCAGGAGATGCCGTAGCGGGCGCGGTTGAGGCAGCCGAACGGACCCTTGAGGCCCGAGACGTTCGGGAGCAGGTTCTCTTCCGGCACGATCACGCCATCCATCACCACTTCGCCAGTGATCGAGGCGCGCAGCGAGAGCTTGCCGCCGATCTTCGGGGCGGAGAGGCCCTTCATGCCCTTTTCGAGGATGAAGCCGCGGATCTGGTTGTCATGCGCTGCCGACTTCGCCCAGACGACGAAGACGTCGGCGATCGGCGAGTTCGAGATCCACATCTTGGATCCCGTCAGCCTGTAGCCGTCGGCGACCTTCTCGGCGCGGGTCTTCATGCCCGCCGGGTCGGAGCCGGCATCCGGCTCGGTCAGGCCGAAGCAGCCGACCCACTCGCCCGAGCCGAGCTTGGGCAGGTACTTCTTGCGCTGGTTCTCGTCGCCGTAGGCGTAGATCGGATACATCACCAGCGAGGACTGCACCGACATCATCGAGCGATAGCCGGAGTCGACGCGCTCGACCTCGCGGGCGACGAGCCCATAGGAGACGTAGTTGGCGCCGGCGCAGCCATATTCTTCCGGGACCGTCACACCGAGCAGGCCGAGCTCGCCCATCTCGTTGAAGATGCCGCGCTCGGTCTTCTCCTCGAGATAGGCCTCGGCCACGCGCGGCAGCAGCTTCTCCTGCGCATAGTCGCGCGCGGTATCGCGGATCAGCCGCTCGTCTTCGTCGAGCTGGTCGTCGATCAGGAACGGATCCTGCCAGTTGAACTCGGCCAGCTTGTGGCTATGGGCGGTCTTGCGCGCGGCTTCTGCCATGATCTCAACTCCCCTGTTCGTCTGATCGTCATGGTCGGGCTTGACCCGATCATCTCGGAAACCAGCTAGCCGGTCCTGAGATTCTCGGGTTTGCGCTTTGCTTCGCCCGAGAATGACGGCTTATCGATCACGCATCCACGTCGAAACTGACGCCCTGCGCCAGCGGCAGCGTGGTGCCGTAGTTCAGCGTATTCGTGGCGCGGCGCATATAGGCCTTCCAGGCATCCGAGCCGGCCTCGCGGCCGCCGCCGGTCTCCTTCTCGCCACCGAAGGCGCCGCCGATCTCTGCGCCGGACGGGCCGATATTGACGTTGGCGATGCCGCAATCCGAACCCTCGTCGGAGACGAACAGCTCGGCTTCGCGCATGTTGAGCGTGAAGATCGAGGAGGACAGGCCGGCGCCGACCGCATTCTGAATCGCGATCGCTTCGTCTATCGACTTGTACTTCATTACATAGAGGATCGGGGCGAAGGTCTCGCGCTCGACCGGGCCGCACTGGCTGGGCATCTCGACCAGGGCCGGACGGACATAGAAGCCGCCCGAGCCGACATCGACCTTCTCGCCGCCATGCACCTTGCCGCCCTCGGCCTTGGCCTCGGATAGCGCCTTCTGCATGCCCTGATAGGCGGCTTCGTCGACCAGCGGGCCGACCAGAACGCCGGCCTCGCGCGGATCGCCAATCTTCACGCCAGCGTAGACCTTGGCGAGCTTCGGCACGAGCTGGTCGTAGACGCTCTCATGCACGATCAGGCGGCGCAAGGTGGTGCAGCGCTGGCCGGCCGTGCCCATGGCGGCAAAGGCGATGCCGCGCAGGGCGATGTCGAGATCGGCCGAAGGCGCCACGATCGCCGCGTTGTTACCGCCGAGCTCGAGGATGGCGCGGGCGAAGCGGGCGGCGAGCTTCTGGCCGACCTCCTTGCCCATCCGGGTCGAGCCGGTGGCTGAGACGACGGGAACGCGATGATCCTGGACCAGGATATCGCCGAGCTCGCGGCCGCCGATCAGGATTTCCGACAGGCCGATCGGCGCCTCGGGTCCGAAGCGCTTCATTGTCTTCAGGGTGATCGCCTGCACGGCGAGCGCGGTCAGCGGGGTCTTCTCCGACGGCTTCCAGACGACGCTGTCGCCGCAGACAAACGCGAGCGCCGCATTCCATGACCAGACCGCGACCGGGAAGTTGAAGGCCGAGATCACGCCGACCACGCCGATCGGGTGCCAGGTCTCCATCATGCGATGGTTCGGACGCTCGGTCGCGATGGTCAGGCCGTAGAGCTGGCGCGACAGGCCGACCGCGAAGTCGCAGATGTCGATCATCTCCTGGACCTCGCCAAGGCCCTCGGACGTGACCTTGCCGGCTTCGAGCGTCACCAGCAGGCCGAGATCGGCCTTGTGCGCGCGCAACTCCTCGCCGAGCAGGCGGACGAACTCGCCGCGCCGCGGCGCCGGCAACTTGCGCCAGGCGAGGTAAGCGGACTGGGCCCGGCCGATCGCGGCCTCGGCCTCGGCGGCGCTCGTCTCGCGCAGCGTAGCGACAGTCTCGCCGGTGATCGGCGAGCGGGCGCTCAGGCCGGCGCCGGCATAGGCGCTCTCGGGCACGCCGAGGCGCTTCAGCAAGGCGAGGGCGTCGTTCGGAAGGGAGGTCGTCATGGTGTTGATCCTGATCGCCAGCGAACCACAGCCCTCATTACGAGGAGCGCTTCCAAAGGAAGCGCGTCTCGAAGGATGCTCCAGTCGACTGCAGTGATGCAGTCTGGAGCATCCGTCGAGACGCCGCTACGCGGCTCCTCAGGATGAGGGCTCGTATTGGGCTGCGAGCTGCAGCCCGGCATTCGACCGCACAATGCCCTCTTCCAGCCGCTCTCCGCAATCGATATGTTCTCACGACTTGATGAGTTGAGATCATGACCTCCGAAATCGTTCCCGGCCGCCTCTCGGTGCCCTCGCTCTCGGCGCTCGCCGCCTTCGAGGCGGCGGCGCGACATGGCAGTTTCACCCGGGCCGCCGAGGAGCTAAACCTGACGCAGGGCGCCGTCAGCCGCCAGATCGCGCTGCTGGAGCAGAATCTCGGCCTGAAGCTGTTCGAGCGGGTGAAGAAGCGCGTCAGCCTGACGCCGGCCGGCGGGGCCTACGCCGCCGAGGTGCGCGACGGGCTTTCACGCCTGGCCGCCGCGACGCTTTCGGCGATGGCCTTCCGCGGCGGCGCCGGCCTGCTCCATCTTGCCATCCTGCCGACCTTCGGCACGCGCTGGCTGATCCCGCGTCTGCCGCGCTTCACCGAGGCTCATCCCGGCGTCACCATCAACTTCTCGACCAAGCTGTTGCCTTTCGACTTCGCCCATGACGCGGCCGACGCCGCCATCCATTTCGGCCTTCCGGTCTGGCCCGGCGCGCGGCTGCACCGGCTGATGGGCGAGGAGGTCGTGCCTGTCGCTGCGCCGGCGCTGGTCGCGCGGGCCGGTCTAAAGGAGGCAGCCGATCTGCTGCGCCAGCCCTTGCTGCAGCAATCGACCCGCCCGCGGGCCTGGGCCAACTGGCTGGAGCAGCAGGGCCTGCCGCCGGAGCGAGCGCTGATGGGGCCGCGCTTCGAGCAGTTCGCCATGGTGGCTCAAGCGGCGGTGGCGGGGCTTGGCGTCGCCATCGTGCCGCGCATCCTGGTCGAGGAGGAATTGCGCTCGGGCGCGCTGGTCATCCCGGTGGATCGGCCGGTGCGCGGGTCGGAGGGGTATTACCTCGTCTATCCCGAAGCCAAGGCGAGCTTGCCGGCGGTGGTCGCTTTCCGCGACTGGCTCGTCGGCGAATGTGAGGGCATGAACTAGGCTCTCGACAAGCGCCGGTCGAGTCGTCATTCATGCGCGGAGATCACGAACCATCGCTTGCGCAGGTCATCCATGTCTTCCGCTCCAGCCTCGGCCGACATCGTCATCGTGGGAGGCGCCGCGATCGGCTCTTCCGTCGCCTATCACCTCGCCAGCGATCCCGGATTCAACGGCAAGGTCATCGTCATCGAGAAGGATCCGACCTATCGGCTTTCGGCCTCGGCGCTCTCTGCCGCCTCGATCCGCCAGCAGTTCTCCAGCGCGGTGAATATCCGCGTCTCGCTCTTCGGTATCGAGTTTTTGCGCAATATCGGCCAGCACCTCTCTGTGGATGGCGAGGCCCCGTCGATCGATCTGCACGAGGGCGGCTACCTCTACGTCGCCGGCGATGAGGGGCGTAAGGTTCTTGAGCAGAATCAAAAGCTTCAGCAGCAGGAAGGCGCCGATATTGCGCTTTATGCTGCAGAGATGCTGCGCAGCAAATTCGGCTGGCTGAATACCTCGGATCTCCTCTGCGGCACCTATGGCGTCAGCGGCGAGGGTTGGTTCGACGGCTGGGCCCTGCTGCAGGCCTTCCGCAAGAAGGCACGGTCGCTCGGCGTCGAATACCGCCAGGGAGAAGTCGCTGGTTACGTCGTCGAAGGCGGCCGCGTCACCGGCGTCGAGCTGGCCGATGGCAGCCGCATCGCCTGCGCCGCCGCGGTCAACGCGTCAGGTACCCATGGCGCCAGGCTCGCCGCGACCGCCGGTGTCACCATCCCCGTGAAGTCGATGAAGCGCTATGTCTACAGCTTCACCTGCAAGGGCGAGGTCGACAATTGCCCGCTGCTGATCGACACCTCCGGCGCTTATGTCCGCCCCGAGGGCAAGCGCGGCAATGAGGGGCAGATGTTCATCTGCGGCTCCTCGCCGCCGGAAGAGCTCGACCGCGAATGGGTCGAGACCGATGCCGATGTCGAGGATGTCGACTGGTCCTTCTTCGAGGAATATGTCTGGGCGCCGCTCGCTCATCGCGTGCCCGCTTTCGAGGCGATCAAGCCCGGCCGCGCCTGGGCCGGTCCCTATGACATGAACGGCCTCGACGGCAATGCCATCCTCGGCCCTGCCGTCGGCGTGCCCAATCTCTACCTCGCCAACGGCTTCTCGGGCCATGGCCTGCAGCAATCCCCGGCGGTCGGCCGCGGCCTTGCCGAGCATATCGTCAACGGTCGTTATCTCACGCTCGACCTCGCCGATCTCGGCCATGAGCGGATCGTCGCCGGCAAGCCGCTGCGCGAGGCGAACATCATCTGAAGGGAGTACGCGTCATGATCGACACGGCCTATGTCGCGACCATGGCGCGCTATAATCGCTGGCAGAACCGCAGCCTCTATGGCGCCGCCGACACGCTCACCGACGAAGCGCGCCGGCAGGATCGCGGCGCCTTCTTCGGCTCGATCCACGGCACCTTCTGCCATCTGCTCTGGGCCGACCGGATGTGGCTGTCGCGCTTTGCCGGAACGCCGAAACCGACCGTGCCCAACCGCGAGTCCTCGCGGATGATCGAGGACTGGGAGGAGCTGAAGGTTGCACGCCACGATGTCGACGAGACGATCCGGGGTTGGGCGGAAGACCTCTCGCCGGAGTGGCTCTCAGGGAACGTGACCTGGTTCTCGGGCCTGACCGGGAGTGAAATGACGATGCCGGCACCGATTCTCGTCATGCACTTCTTCAATCACCAGACCCATCACCGCGGCCAGGCCCACGCCATGCTGACGGCGGCAGGGGCGAAGCCGGATGATACCGACCTGATGCTGGTCGAGCTGAAGGCCTGAGCCGCCGATTCCCGGTCAGGCCTTTGCACGTTGCGGACGTCGTGGCGGCCGTGACGACTTTGGGCTCTCAACTTTCTTCGGCTCGTCTTCCTCGTCCCCGACATCGTCGGGGATCGCCGCCGTCGCATGCTGGCTGAGCTTCTGGAACAGGCCGAGCCCGACCAGCGCCGCCACCGCGACGAGCATCAGCAGGGACGGGAACAGGATGTCGGCCGGCTTGTCGCGCGCCGCCTTCGTGATCAGCACCAGCGACTCCAGGCTGAGCGCGACGATGATGATCGTCATGAACTTGGTCAGCGAGCCGCGCGCTTCCGCCGGCCGCCGCAGTTCGCGGTCGGCGATGACCTCCTCTTCGAACAGGAACTTGCCGACATCGGCGACGGCGACCGCGATGATCACCAGCCCGATCCCGTCGAGCATCGTGTCGAGCGCACCTTCGCCGGTTCGAAAGCCGATGAAGGTGCGCGAGATCGCGACCGCCATCAGCAGCAAGGAGGCCAGCAGCAAGGAGCCGGCGATGCCGGAATAGAGCAGGCGGCTGAACAAGGTCATGGCGTGTATCCCCCCGAGATGATGCCCATGAACCCGGCAGGCGGCGACTCGTTCCCGCCATCTGCTGCCAGGGAAGCCGGAGCTGGATGGCCGCGATGCAGCCGCGTCATGGGTTGCGCCTTGCGGGCGTTTCGCCGGCAATGCCATGGTCGCGCACCTTGCGGCCGGAGCGCGCCATGATCGATACGAGCAACCTGATCGCCTTCATCCTGCTCGCCTTCGGCATGGTGCTGACGCCCGGGCCGAACATGATCTACTTGATCTCGCGCTCGATAGCGCAGGGGCCGGCTTCCGGGCTGATCTCGCTCGGCGGCATCGCGCTCGGCTTCGTCTTCTATGTCTTCTGCGCGGCCTTCGGCATCACCGCACTGCTGTTTGCAGTGCCTTTCGCCTATGACGCGCTGCGCCTCGCCGGCGCGGCCTACCTGCTCTGGCTCGCCTGGCAGGCGGTCCGGCCGGGCGGCAGCTCGCCCTTCCATGTGCGCGAGCTCAAGCATGACGGGCCGCGCAAGCTCTTCATGATGGGCTTCCTCACCAGTCTGCTGAACCCGAAGATCGCGATGTTCTACCTGGCGCTGCTGCCGCAGTTCATCGATCCGGCTGCGGGCAGCGTGCTGACGCAGTCGATCGTCCTCGGCTTCATCCAGATCACCGTCTCCGTCAGCGTCAATACGCTGATCACCTTCGCCGCCGGTGGCATCGCGATCTTCCTGCGCACGCGCCCGTTCTGGGCGCTGGTGCAGCGCTGGGTGATGGCGACGATGCTCGCCGGCTTTGCCGTGCGCATGGCGGCCGAAGCGCGCCGCTGACAAGCCGCGCGCAACGATTTCTGCACCGTTCATAGGGTTTGTGCATCGCGCCGTCGGATTGCTGCTTGTTCAGCGCGTCCGATCCGAAGCGTAAGGCGGGGGTCTTCATGAGTGTTGCCAATGGCCGGGTCCTGCTCGCAATGCCGGGCCCGACCAATATTGCCGATCGCGTTCTCCAGGCGATGATGCGCCCGGCCGAGGAGCTTGCCTCGAAGACGATCGTTGATCTGACGGAGTCTCTCCTGGCCGATCTCAAGGCTGTCTTCCGCACGACGGGCGAAACGTTCCTCTACGCTGCCAATGGCCATGGCGGCTGGGAGGCGGCGCTGACCAATGTCCTCTCGCGCGGCGACAAGATCCTGGTGCTCGCCAGCGGCCGCTTCGCCATCGGCTGGGGCGAGATGGCGCGGTTCATGGGCGCCGATGTCGAGGTGCTCGCCGGTTCCTGGCGCGCGGCGGTCGATCCGGCGGCAGTTGAAGAGCGCCTGCGGCAGGACAAGGACCACGCGATCAAGGCTGTGCTGACGGTCCAGATCGACACCGCCTCCGGCGTGGTCAACGACATCGAAGCGATCCGCCGCGCCATCGATGCCGCCGGCCATCCGGCACTGTATATGGTCGATGGGGTCGCGGCCCTCGGCTGCATGCCGTTCGATATGGACGGCTTCGGCGTCGATGTCGCGATGTCCGCTTCGCAGAAGGGGCTGATGACCCCGCCGGGCCTCGCCTTCGTCGCAGCGAACGCCAAGGCGCTGCATGCGCACCGGCAGGCGACCATGCGCACGCCCTATTGGGACTGGACCGCGCGGATGGACCCGCTGCTCTACATGAAGCATTGCGGTACGCCGCCCGAGCATCTGATGTTCGGCCTGCGCGCCGCGCTCGACATGATCTTCGCCGAGAGCCTCGAAGCCGCCTGGCGGCGTCACGCCCTGCTGGCGGCTGCGACGCAGGCCGCGACGTCGAAATGGGCTGAAGGCCAGGCGCTGAGCTTCAACGTCGTCGAGCCGTCGCAGCGCGCCCCCTCGGTCACCACCATCCTCGTCGACGGCGATCCGACCGTCATCACCGACTATGCGAGAGAGGTCTGCGGCGTCACGCTCGGCCTCGCCATCGGCGATCTCACCGGCAAGGCTTTCCGCATCGCCCATATGGGCCATGTCAACGCGCCGATGGTGCTGGGCAGCCTGAGCGCTGTCGAGATGGCGCTGCAGGCGAAGGGCATCCCGCACGGAGAGGGCGGTGTCGCGGCTGCCATCGCCTACCTTGGCGCCCATGCGCGCGAGGTGGCGGCCTGATCGCGCCGCCGAGGCGGATCGCTGGGCTACCGTTTCAAGCCGCCGAGACGCGCTGCAGGAACTGGTGAACGGCGCTCTCGAGCTCTTCGGCCTTGCCTTCGAGTGCCGTGGTCGAGGCGAGCACCGCGCTCGCGACTTCGTGGGTCTGGTTGGCCGAGCCGCGGATGTTGTTGGTGGTCTGGGCCAGATATTCCGTGCCGGTCGCGACCTCGGCGATGCTGCGGCTGATGACATGGGTCATCTGGCCCTGTTCCTCCAGCGCTGCAGCGATCGAGATCGTCCGTTCGTCCATGTCGGCCATGCCGGCGGTCAGCTTGGCGATGGTCTCGACCACGCCGGAGGTCGCCTGCTTGATCTCGGCGATCTGTCCGGCGATGTCCTGCGTCGCGATCGCGGTTTGATTCGACAGGCTCTTGACCTCGCCGGCGACGACGGCAAAGCCCTTGCCGGCGTCGCCGGCGCGCGCCGCTTCGATCGTCGCGTTGAGCGCCAGAAGATTGGTCTGCCCGGCGATGCCGCGGATCAGGGCGACGATGCCGTCAATGCGCTGCACCGCGCGGTCGAGCACGTCGACCGAGCCGGCGGTGGTTCGGGCGCTGCCGTTCATGTCGGCGACCAGCGCCTGGGTGGTAGCGAGCTGCCGGTCGATCGCCGTGATCGCGGTCGAAAGCTGTTCTGTCGCGGTGGCGACATCCGAGACGTTGCGCGAGGATTCCTCCGAGGTCGAGGCGACGGCGGTGACCTCGCCATTGGCGATATCGGCGATCTCGTTCAGGGAGGCGGCGCGGCCCTTGAGGTCGCGGATATTCTGCAGAACCGTGTCGAGCGTCGCAAGGAACTGCGTGTTGAAGCCGGCGACGATGTCCCGGGTCGTCTGGCGCCGGGAAGCTTCGCGCTCCATGTCGTGCAGTTGCGCCTGGTGCAGTTCCTCGGCTTGAGCCCTGGCGTCGTCCCGCGCCTGCGCAGCCATGTCGCCTGCGGCCGTGAGTGTTTGGCTCTGCTGCCGGATGATCCAGAGCAGCAGCCCGAGCTGGACGATGACTCCGATTAGAAAGAGCGCATCTCCTTGCAGGGTCGTGCCTGACCGGGAGAGCAAAGCACCTATGAGGCTGCCATGGCCGAGCGCCAGGACCGCCGTGGCGACCAGCGGCTGCCAGGCGCACCAGCCGGCCGAGAGCGTCAGCATGATCAGCAGCACGGAGTCGCTCACCTCATGCCAGCCAGCACCCTTGAGCGCGTAGGTGAAGGCGAGGGCGCTACCGGTGCTGCTCAGCGAGAGGATGATCTGCGTCGCCATGCCGGTCGGGTTGTACCGCCAGAGCAGGGTCGCGAGGGCCGCCAGTCCGATCGTGATCAGGAGGGGCGTGAGTGAGCCGGCGCCCCCGGTGACGAACCAGGACAGCATGGTGAGCGGCACGAAGAGCCAGAGCAGCAAGGTCAAGGCGCCGCCGACGCGCAAACGCAGCTGCGTCAGATAGGTCGCGGCGGAATCGGTCTGCATGCGGGCGTTGGCCTATGAGCGCTGTTCGGAAATGGCCGATAGCGGTCGACAGGCCAGTCCCCCTTGTCAGCCTGTCCCATCACGCTGAATTTTCGCTTAACCATAGGTTCGCTGTCGGCGGAATCGCCGCATATTCCGGCCGCGCCCGAGGTCTGGCGGGCTTGCACGCTGCTCCTATCGTCGCCGGAACGGCTTGGGTAAGCTCGCCGCCATCTCACGAGACGGAAGTCGACCATGACCGACACGACACAGGAAGAAGCCCGCATCCTCGCCTGGCTCGGCGAGCGCAAGCAGGCGATGATCGATCTGCTGCGCGAGATGGTCGATACCGACTCGGGCTCCTATGACAAGGCCGGCGTCGACCGGGCCGGACAGGTGCTGGCCCGCTTCCATGAGGCGAACGGCCTCTCCGTCGAGATCGTGCCGGATGCGCGCTATGGCGATGCGGTCAAGGCGCGCCTGCCCAATCCGACCGCGAACGACCAGCGGCCGATCCTGCTGCTCGGCCATCGCGATACGGTCTTCCCCGAGGGCGAGCCGAGCCGCCGGCCCTTTACCCTCCGCGATGGCCGCGCCTATGGGCCAGGCGTCGCCGACATGAAGGCCGGGCTCGTGATCGAAGCCTTCGTCGCCGCCGCCTTCGCCGCCAATGGCGGCCTCAAGGCGCCGCTGCTGATGCTGACCACCAGCGACGAGGAGATCGCTTCGCCGTCCTCGCGGCCGGTGATCGAGGCGGCGGCGCGCGAGTCGCGCTGCGTCTTCAACGCCGAGCCAAGCCGGCTGCCGACAGGGACGGACTACGGCCGCGATCACAAGCAGTCGATCACGTCGGGCCGCAAGGGCGGCGTCTTCATGCGGGCCGAGTTCCTGGGCAAGGCGGCCCATTCCGGCGCCAACTACGAGAAGGGCATCTCGGCCATCGTCGATCTCGGCCACAAGATCCCGCGTCTGCAGGGGCTGACCGATCTTGCCGCCGGCGTCACCGTCAATGTCGGGCTGATCGGTGGCGGCCAGACCGTCAACACCGTCGCGCCCTCGGCCTGGTGCGAGATCGACCTGCGCTACAAGACGGCGGCTCAGCGAGAAGAATTGGTCGAGGCGATCCGCGGCATCGTCGAGACGCCGGTGGTCGAGGGCTCGTCGGCGAAGCTGATCATCAAGGGCGAATTCGTGCCGCTGGAGCAGACGCCGGATTCGCTCGTGCTCTACGACACCTATCGCGAGGCGGCGGCGAGCCTGGGTATCGCGGTCACGGCGGAATACACTGGCGGCTGCGCCGATTCCGGTTTCACGGCGGCGCAGGGCTGCCCGACGCTGTGCAGCGTCGGCCCGGTCGGCGGCATGGCCCACACGCCGGACGAGTTCCTGGAGGTCGAGAGCATCGTTCCGGCGGCGCAGACGCTGGCGCTGGCGGTGATGCGCACCGCGGCGCGGATGGAATGACATACGTCATGCTCGGGCTTGACCCGAGCATCTCGGCGAGAGGAGGCTCCGCTCAACGCCTTCTCATCCCCAGATTCTCGGCTCTACGCTTCGCTGCGGTCGAGAATGACGCCCTAGAAAGAAAAGGGCGCCGCGTGAGCGGCGCCCTTCGTCTTGATGACTGAGCGAAGGTTCAGTTCAGCGCCACCCCTGCCGGCCGGTGCTCGGTCGCGGCGGTGAACTCGCCGAGCATCAGTCCGGCCGGACCGACCGTGACCGGCACGGTCTCGCCATCGCGGATCGCACCCGCGAGCAGCAGCTCCGCCAGCGGGTCCTGCACCGACTTCTGGATCACGCGCTTCAGCGGGCGCGCGCCATAGGCGGGGTCGTAGCCCTTCTCCGCCAGCCAGTCGCGCGCATCCTCCGAGAGGTCGAGCGTGATCTTGCGGTCGACCAGGAGCTTGCCGAGGCGAGCCATCTGGATGTCGACGATCGCGCCCATGTCCGACCGCCGCAGGCGATGGAACAGGATGATGTCGTCGATCCGGTTCAGGAATTCCGGCCGGAAGGCGTGGCGGACCACGCCCATTACCTCGTCGCGCACGACATCGCTGTCCTGCCCTTCCGGCTGGTTCACCAGGAACTCCGAGCCGAGGTTGGAGGTCATGATGATCAGCACGTTGCGGAAGTCGACCGTGCGGCCCTGGCCGTCGGTCAGGCGCCCGTCGTCGAGCACCTGCAGCAGGACGTTGAACACGTCCGGATGCGCCTTCTCGACCTCGTCGAACAGCACGACCTGGTAGGGCCGGCGCCGGACCGCTTCGGTCAGTGCCCCGCCTTCCTCATAGCCGACATAGCCCGGAGGCGCCCCGATCAGCCGGCTGACCGAGTGCTTCTCCATGTATTCGGACATGTCGAGGCGGACCATCGCGGTGTCGTCGTCGAACAGGAACGACGCCAGCGCCTTGGTCAGCTCGGTCTTGCCGACGCCGGTCGGGCCGAGGAACATGAACGAGCCGATCGGCCGGTTCGGATCCTGCAAGCCGGCGCGGGCGCGCCTGACAGCCTTGGAGACGGCTTCGACCGCTTCGGCCTGGCCGACGACGCGGTTGCCGAGGCTCTGCTCCATATGCAGCAGCTTCTCCTTCTCGCCCTCCAGCATCCTGTCGACCGGCACGCCGGTCCAGCGGCTAACGACCTGCGCGACATGGTCCGGCGTTACCGCCTCCTCGACCATGCCGGAGGTGTCGCCCTTCGCCTCGATCTCGGCGAGCGCCTTCTCGAGCTGGGGAATCTCGCCATAGGCGAGTTCGCCGGCGCGCTGGTACTCGCCCTTGCGCTGCGCCTGGGCGAGCTCGTTGCGGGCGCTGTCGAGCTTGGTCTTGATCTCTGCTGCGTGGCCGAGCTTGTCCTTCTCGGCCTTCCAGGTCGCGGTGATCGCGGCCGAGCGCGCTTCGAGCTCGGCGAGCTCGGCTTCGAGCCGCTTCAGCCGCTCTTTCGAGCCGGCATCGCTTTCCTTCTTCAGCGCCTCCTGCTCGATCTTGAGCCGGACGATCTCGCGGTCGATCGAGTCGAGTTCCTCGGGCTTGGAATCGACCTGCATGCGCAGCCGTGCCGAGGCCTCGTCGACGAGGTCGATCGCCTTGTCGGGCAGGAAGCGGTCGGTGATGTAGCGGTTCGACAGCGTCGCGGCCGAGACCAGCGCCGAGTCGGTGATGCGCACGCGGTGATGCTGCTCGTACTTCTCCTTCAGGCCGCGCAGGATCGAGATCGTGTCCTCGACCGTCGGCTCGTCGACGAAGACGGGCTGGAAACGCCGCGCCAGCGCTGCATCCTTCTCGACATACTTGCGATACTCGTCGAGCGTGGTCGCGCCGACGCAATGCAATTCGCCGCGAGACAGGGCGGGCTTCAGCAGATTGGAGGCATCCATGGCGCCGTCGGTCTTGCCGGCGCCGACCAGGGTGTGCATCTCGTCGATGAACAGGATGACTCCACCAGCCGCGGCCGAGACCTCGGAGAGCACGGCCTTCAGCCGTTCCTCGAACTCGCCGCGATATTTCGCGCCGGCGATCAGCGCACCCATATCGAGTGCGAGCAATTCCTTGTCCTTCAGGCTCTCGGGCACGTCGCCATTGACGATGCGCAGCGCGAGGCCCTCGGCGATCGCGGTCTTGCCGACGCCGGGCTCGCCGATGAGCACCGGATTGTTCTTGGTGCGGCGGCTCAGCACCTGGATGGTGCGACGGATCTCCTCGTCGCGTCCGATGACAGGGTCGAGCTTTCCGTCGCGGGCCGCGGCGGTGAGGTCGCGCGCATACTTCTTCAGGGCGTCATAGCCCTGCTCGGCAGAGGCGGAGTCGGCGGTACGGCCCTTGCGGATCGCTTCGATCGCGGCATTCAGCCCCTGCGGCGTGACGCCGGCCTTGGCGAGGACCTTGCCGGCCTCGCTGTCCTTCTCGATCGCCAGCGCAAGCAGCAGCCGCTCGACCGTGACGAACGAGTCGCCGGCCTTCTCCGCTGCCTTCTCGGCCGTGTCGAAGACGCGCGCCAATGCGGGCGTCAGGTGCAGGCTGTTGGCGCCTGCGCCGCTCACCTTCGGGAGCTTGGCGAGCGCCGCGTCGATCTGCTGCTTCGCGAGCCGCGACTGCCCGCCGGCCCGGTCGACCAAGCCGGAAGCCATGCCCTCGCTGTCGTCGAGCAGTGCCTTCAGCAGATGCTCGGGTGTGAATTGCTGATGGCCTTCGCGCATGGCAATCGTCTGCGCGGCCTGCAGGAAACCCTTTGCCCGGTCGGTATATTTCTCGATGTTCATTCGGCTACCTCCGCACGCCAGTCGCGCCCCGAAGCGGCGGAGCCGGCTGCTTTTCGATGGGATAGGGCCCCCTGATGGGCGGCCCCTCGTCCTCAAAGATAGTGTTGCTTTCGCGCAACGTAAGGGGAAGGACGCAGCTTTGACATTGACGATCGTCAACGCCTGCGCCCAGCCTGCCGGCATGGTCGGCACGAAGCGGCAGCAGGCGATTCGAAAGGCGTTGCGGGCGCTCGTGCCCGGCATCCCGCTGCTCGACGCCGAGGCGGTGCTGGCGCTCGCCGGCCGGGTCCAGATGAAGGCGCTGCCGCCTTCGACCGCGCTCTGGCTCGCGCTCGGTTCCCATGTCCGGCACGCCCATACCGACTACGACAGCCTGCTCGCCGAGGGCTATGAGCGCGACGCCGCCCGCTTTTTCGTCGTCGAGGCCATCGATGATGTGCTTTCGGGCTGGGGCTGCCAGCGCTCGATCCTGGACGAAGAGGCCGAGGAGGGCGCGGAGCAGTCGCATTGATCGGATCGATGCAATCCTTTCATCGACTATGAGGCCCGTAGGCGGTGGCGTCGCGGTGCCCTGCATGGCACTTTCCGCCCTCGCAATCGGAAGGGCAGGGCCCATGCGCGTCGCTTCGCTGTATCGCTATCCGGTCAAAGGCCTGTCGCCGGAGCGGCTGAGCCGGGCCGAATTGCCGACAGGTGGCTACTTCCCCGGCGACCGGCTCTTCGCCATCGAGAACGGGCTCTCCGGCTTCGACCCGGCCGAGCCAGCGCATCAGCCGAAGATCAAATACCTGATGCTGATGCGCAACGAATCGCTGGCGCGCCTGCGCACGCGGTACGAGGACGCCAGCGGCGATCTCGTCATCGGCCATGATGATGGAGAGACCAGGATCGCCACCCAGACCGCTGCCGGCCGCGAACAGCTCAGCGCCTTCTTCAAAGCCTTCATGTCGCAGGAACTGCGCGGCGAGCCGCGCCTGCTGGCCGCGCCGGAGGGCTATCGTTTCACCGATTCACGCTCGGGCTTCGTCTCGATCATCAACCTCGCCAGCGTCGCCGACCTGGAGACGCGGCTCGGCGTTCCCGTCGATCCGCTGCGCTTCCGCGGCAATGTCATGGTCGAGGGCCTGCCGGCCTGGGCCGAGCTCGATCTGGTCGACCGCGAACTTGTTGCGCCGTCGGGCCTGCGACTCCAGGTGATCAAGCGGATCGAGCGCTGCGCTGCGACAAATGTCGACCCCGCGACGGGCGCGCGCGACCTGCAGATCCCGAAAGCGCTGATGAAGGGCTACGGCCATGTCGATTGCGGCATCTATTGCCGGATCGTCGCTGGTGGCGCACTGGCCGAGGGTGAGCGGCTGACGCTGGTCGAGGTCAGCGAGCCGGCAGGGCTCGGCGTCGCCTGAAAAGAAAAAGGGCCCTTTCGGGCCCTCTCTGAACGATCCTGATGTCTTTGGCGGGATCACTCGGCCGGGGGCTCGCCGCCGTCGCCGCCGAGCGCGTCCATCACCTCGCGCGGCGAGCGCCGTCGGGGCGCCCGGCGCTTTGGCTTCTCGCCAGTCTCGGGCGCGCCTTCCGCGGCTTCGGCCGGGGCAGCTGTAACGACGACCGGAGCTGCAGGCTCTTCCGCGATTGCGATCGGCACGCGGGTCGGCGTGGTCAGGAAGGCCGGAAGCGCCGGCGCGACATCCTGCTCCTCGTTTGTGTTGCTGGCGCGAGCCTCATCGCGGTCACGGCGCGAAGGACGCTCGCCGCGCGGCGGACGGTCCGGGCGCTCGAAGCGACGCTGCTCGACCGGCGGCTGGACGGGTGCGATGTCCGGCTGCTCGGCACCGGGCTGAGCCTCGGGGCGCGGAGCGTAGGAACCGTTCTGGCCCTCGGGGCGCTCGAAGCGACGCTCGCCGCGGTCCTGGCGTTCGCCGCGATCCGGACGATCGCCACGATCCTGGCGGTCGTTCCGATCGTTCCGGTCGAAGCGGCGCTGGCCGTTCCGGTCGAAATTGCGCTCAGGGCGGTTATTATTGTTATTGGGCCGGTCGAAGCGCTGGCCGTTGTTATGGCTGCCGCCTTCGCCTTCCTCGCCTTCCTGGCGCTGGCCGCCATGGCCGTTCACGCCATTGCCATTGTACTGGCGCTCGCCCTGCTGCTGGCCGCCCTGGAAGTTGACGTCTTCCTCGCCTTCCTCCTCGCCGTCGTCAGCGTCTTCGACAAAGGCGCGGTTCGGCTGGAAGCTGTGGCCGAACTGCTGCGTCATCTGCTCCTGGGCAGCGAGCAGAATGCGATAATAGTGTTCGGCATGCTGGAAATAGTTCTCAGCCGCAACCGGATCGCCGGAGGATTGCGCATCGCGAGCGAGCTGGAGATACTTCTCCGCCACATTCTGCGCCGTGCCCCTGACCTTGACGTCCGGGCCGTTCGACTCGTAGCTGCGCTGCAGCGGATTGGGTGACTTACGATTGCCGTTGTTGCTGTTGTTATTGTTATTATTGTTGCTACGGCCGCGCATGCGCCGGTTCTGACCTGGTCTCATTCGCGTCTGTCTCGCGTTCCGTTCATTCAAAGCAACCTTGAGGTCGTCATGCGCGTCGTAACACGCGGCGGGTTGCGACGCCGTGCGTAGGAAATTCGACCTGAAAGGGCTCTGCGCCGATATGGGTCTTCACGCGCTCTTTCCATTGGAGCCTTACCGGCTCCCTCTCCGAATGGCTGTCTCGCGCATTCGAAGTCTCGGTCTCGCTATGTCAGTAACGTCGATTCTTGCAGTGATCCGAGGGCTTGGTCTGCTCGGCAGGGCCCAGCCAAAGGTCATGTGCTGTCGACACTGTCTTCAAGACCATGCGTGCATAGCTGGTTTTGCGGCCTGTTCCAAGCAAATTCGCGCAGCTTGCTGTGCACGGCTCATGGACGATGCCCGAAGACGAGGCCGCGAATATGGCCGCCGAGATCGCGATGGGACGCAAGATGGTGCAAGCCCGCCTGCTCCATCAGTGCGATGACAGCCTCTTCCTGTCCGGCGCCGATCTCCAGGATGACGAGACCGCCAGGATGCAGATGGTCGGGCAGGGCAGCGGCGAGGGCGCGATAGGCGGTTAGGCCGTCCGGGCCGCCGTCGAGGGCGAGTAGCGGATCGTGCTCGCGCACATTCGAGTCCAGGCCAGCGATCTCGGCGCTGCCGATATAGGGCGGATTCGACAGGATGAGGTCGAAGCGCTCGTCGATCCCGGCAGTCCAGTTGCCCTGACGAAAGGCGGTGCGCTCGGCAACGCCGTTGCGCGCGGCGTTGCCCATCGCGGTCGCGACCGCATCCGGCGACAGGTCGATCCCGAGCCCGGTCGCCTGCGGAAACTCGCGCAAGGCTGCGATCAGGAGGCAGCCCGTTCCGGTGCCGAGGTCGAGCGCGCGCAGCCTCTCGTGCCGGCGCGGTGCGAGATGGCTGAGCGCCGCCTCGATCAGGGTCTCGCTATCCGGCCGCGGCTCCAGTGTGCCGGGCGAAAGGGCGAAGGTCAGGCCCCAGAACTCGCGCGCGCCGAGGATGCGCCAGAGCGGCTCGCCGGCGAGGCGCCGAGCGAGTGCATCGTTGAGCCGGATGGCAGCAGACCCGTCGATCGGATCGCTGCCGCCGGCGAGGTCCTCGATCATGATACGGGCTTCGAAGGTGAAATCGGCGATGCCGCCGCGCTTCAAGACGAGCGCGATCGCCTTCCGGGCTGCAGAAATGCTTTCACCCGCTGCCGGCAAGGCAACGGGCGCGTTTCCGTCGGTCGGTTTGGCCGTGCCGGTCAAGCGTATCCTTGGGCCGGCACGCGGCCGGTCAATTACCCTGCATGCCTTCCTGGACGCAGGCGTTGATCTTGATCCGCAGGGCGGACTTGCTTTCCTTAGCGCCGCGATACTGACGCTGACAATCGCGCCGGGCCTGCGACTGCGTTTTGGCCTTCTGCAGCGTTGCCGGTTCGCCGCTCAGAACCTTCTTCGCGGTCCGCTCCTGGGCGCCCGCGGACACCGGCACGAAGGCGACGGCGGCGGCAAGGGCAATGGCGCTGAACAGGACTTTCATCTCTCGATCCTCCCCGTGGAAACAGTCGATGCGTCCAGAACGCGGGAGAGCGGCGAAGGTTTCACACGCTGCCTTGCTCGGCGAGCAACTCGGCCTGCCGCTGGGCGGTCAGCGCATCGATGATCTCGTCGAGCACCAGCCCCTGCATCATCTCCTCGAGCTTGTAGAGGGTGAGGTTGATGCGGTGGTCGGTGACGCGCCCCTGCGGGAAGTTGTAGGTGCGGATGCGCTCCGAGCGGTCGCCGGAGCCGACCTGCGAGCGCCGATCGGCCGAGCGCTCGGCATCGGCGCGACTGCGCTCCATGTCGTAGAGCTTGGCCCGCATCAACTCGTAGGCGCGCGCCTTGTTCTTGTGCTGCGAGCGCTCGTCCTGGACCAGCACGACGGTGCCGGTCGGGATGTGGGTGAGGCGGACGGCCGACTCGGTCTTGTTGACGTGCTGGCCGCCGGCGCCCTGCGCCCGCATCGTGTCGATGCGCAGATCCTTCTCGTCGAGGTTGACGTCGACCTCGCCGGCGAGCGGCAGCATGGCGACGGTCGCGGCCGAGGTGTGGATGCGCCCGCTCGTCTCGGTGTCCGGCACGCGCTGCACGCGGTGCACCCCGGATTCGTACTTCAGCCTGGCATAGACACCCTTGCCGGCGATTTCGGCGATGACCTCCTTGAAGCCGCCCACCGTGCCCTCGCTCTCGGTCAGGATGTCGACGCTCCAGCTCTTGCCGGCGGCATAGCGCTGGTACATGCGCAGGAGGTCGCCGGCGAAGAGCGAGGCCTCGTCGCCGCCCGTGCCGGCGCGGATTTCGAGGATGACGCCGCGCTCGTCGGCAGCGTCCTTGGGTAGCAGCGCGATCAGGATTTCGCGGGCGCGCCCCTCGATCTCGGCCCTGGCCGCATCGCGCTCCTCATAGGCGAGATCGCGCATCTCGGCGTCGGTGGCGGGGTCGTCGATCATCGCCAGCGCCTCCTCCAGCCCGGACTGTGCCTTGCGCCAGGCGGCAATCGCCGCGACGACGGGATCGAGCTCGGCGAGTTCCTTGGACAGTTCGACGACGCGGGCCGCCTCGGTCGCATGGTTGATGGCCTCGCTCGCCGCGGCATGGCGGGCGACGATCGAGTCGAGGCGGTCTTGCGGGAGCTGGAGCGACATGATGCGGTAACGATCTGAACGGAAAAACGGGGAGGCCTGCGCGATCCGCGAGTTAAGCGTCGCTAGACCGGCACCTTCATCTCGGCGGCGAGGGCGGCGAGCAGCGGGCGCAGGCTGGCGGCGCTATCGGAAGAGGACATCCAGGCGTCGAGGCGCTGGCGCGCCTTGCCGGCGTCCAGCGCGCGCAGCATCGCCTTGACCGGGCCGACCGACGCTGCCGACATTGAAAAAGAGCGATAGCCGAGCGCGATCAACGCCAGCGTCTCGATCGGCTTGCCGCCCATCTCGCCGCAGACGGTGACCGGGCAGTTCGCCTTGCCGGCTTCTTCGACGATGTTGCGCAGCGCGCGCAGGCCGGCAATGCCGAGCGGGTCGAAGCGATCGGAGACACGCTTGTTCTCGCGATCGGCCGCGAACAGGAACTGCATCAGGTCGTTGGTGCCGATCGAGAGGAAATCCGCTTCGCGCGCGATTTCCGGCAGCTCGAACAGCAGCGAAGGCACTTCGACCATGACGCCGAGCTTCAGGCTGGCCGGCGCCGGGCGGCCGTCGCGCTCCAGCATGTCTAGCTCGCGCCGCACCAGCGTGCGTGCGCGCAGAAACTCGTTCACCGTGGCCACCATGGGCAGCATGATCTTCATATCGCTGCCGGCGCCGGCCCGCAGCAGGGCCCGCACCTGCGCACGCAGCAGCCGGGGGCGGTCGAGGCCGATGCGGATGGCACGCCAGCCCAGCGCCGGGTTCTCCTCTTCCAGCCGCTCCATATACGGCAGCACCTTGTCGCCGCCGATGTCGAGCGTCCGGAACGTCACCGGGCGGCCGTTCGCGACCTTGAGCACCGCATCGTAGAGCGCCTGCTGCTCGGCCGTGGTCGGCATGTGCTGGGCCACCATGAACTGCAGTTCGGTGCGGAAGAGGCCGACGCCGGAAGCGTTGGTCTCCTCGAGATTGGCCATGTCGACCAGCAGGCCGGCATTGATCTGCAGCTGGATCTCGACGCCGTCCTTGGTCACCGCGGCCTGCGTCTTGAGCTTGCGATACTGCTCCTGCTTGCGGGCGCGCAGGCGGGCCTTGTCCTTGTAGGCGTTCTCGACGTCGGGCTGCGGCCTGATCTGCACCTCGCCGGCCTGGCCGTCGACGATGACCGCATCGCCTGCCTGGATCAGTGCGGTGGCGTTGGCGATCTCGCCGACCGCCGGGATGTTGAGCGCACGCGCCACGATGGCGATATGGCTGGTCGGGCCGCCCTCCTCGAGCACGACCCCGCGCAGATGCCGGCGGTCATAGTCGAGCAGCGCCGCCGGCCCCATCGAGCGCGCGATCAGGATGGCATTCTCGGGCAAATCCTCGCGTGTGACGCCATTGGACTTGCCGACCAGCGTGCGCAGCAACCGGTTGGCGAGGTCGTCGAGATCGTGCAGGCGCTCGCGCAAATAAGGGTCGGTCTGGCGCAGCATCTTGGCGCGGGTGTCCGACTGCACGCGTTCGACCGCGGCCTCGGCGGTGAGGCCGGTCATCACCACCTCGCGCATCCGCCGCAGCCAGCCCTGGTCGTGCGCGAACATGCGGAAGGTCTCGAGCACATCGCGATGCTCGCCGGTATGGGCGACGTCGCCGCGCTCGATCAGTTCGTCGATGGCGAGCCGCATCGTCGCGATCGCCGCCTCCAGCCGCTGCACCTCGCGGCCGGGGTCCTCGGCGATCAGGTTGGTGATCGCGACGCGCGGCTCGTGCAGCACGGCATGGCCGAGGCCGACCCCGTCGGCGAGGGTGGTGCCGATGCTGTGGATCGGCCGGTCGAGCCCGATGGTCGCGCCGGGTTTCGACAGCGCCTTCAGGCCGCCGGCGGCGATCATCTCGGCCATGATCATGGCCGTGGTCTGCAGCGACTCGACCTCGTCCTCGCTGTAGACGCGCGAGGCCCGGTTCTGCACGACGAGCACGCCCATCACGGCTCCGCCGCGCAGGATCGGCACGCCGAGGAAGGAGCGATAGATCTCTTCGCCGGTCTCCGGGCGGTAGGAGAAGGCCGGGTGCGATTGCGCGTCGGATAGCGCGAGCGGTTCCGCCTCGCTGGCGATCAGGCCGACGAGGCCTTCGCCGGCTC
The DNA here is from genome assembly GCF_002831785.1 of Allobosea sp. FBZP-16. Taxonomy (NCBI): domain Bacteria; kingdom Pseudomonadati; phylum Pseudomonadota; class Alphaproteobacteria; order Hyphomicrobiales; family Alloboseaceae; genus Allobosea; species Allobosea sp. FBZP-16. The sequence goes on from NZ_LNCQ01000023.1 coordinate 228,136, forward strand.
GCATGGTGGTGAGATGGACCGCCTCGCGGTTGAGGCCTTCGGTGGCGTAGAGTTCGAGCGAGGAATCTTCACGCAGGACATAGACCGAGCACACCTCGGCCACGAGGTTGCCGGCGATCACGACGACGAGCCTGTCGAGCCGCTCCTGCGGACTGACCGGTGCCGCCATCACCTCGCGGAGACGGCGCAGCAGCACGCCCGATCCCCCGAGTGCGCCTCGCATCAACAAAGCCCTCCGCCCGCCTCCACGGCTGTTTCAGCCGGATACCCCCCGCAGACCTGACACCGCAACCGCTGAGTCGCAAGCGCAAGCTGGGTTGACTGCCCCTAGCGGGCTGCTTCTAGCCAGCGGAGGGAGCGTTCGGCAAGGCCTTGCCGCGCGACGCGCCGCCTTTGCCGTGTGTCGGTCGGGAGGCCTGGGGAAGCATATCCGCGCGTGCGAGGCTGGTATTCATGCCCGATTTGCGTGTGTTGCGCCGCGTTTTGGGTCGCCCCGGCGGCACGATGTCGCCGCTGGGGATATCGAGGCCGGAGAGGGCAGCGAGATAGCGCGACGTCCACCAGTCGATGTCGGTCGAGGAGATCGTCGCGTAGAGCCGCTCGAAGCGGCGCTGCCGTTCCGATAGCGGCATGGCGAGTGCGGTCCGGATCGCCTCGGCCACCTCATGGGTGTCGAACGGGTTGACGATCAGCGCCTCGCCGAGTTGGTGGGCTGCGCCGGCGAAGCGCGACAGCACCAGCACGCCGGGATTGCCGGGATTCTGCGCCGCAACATATTCCTTGGCGACGAGGTTCATGCCGTCGCGCATCGGCGTCACCAGCCCGACCTGCGCGCGCCGGTAGAGACCGGCGAGAGCGCTGCGCGAATAGGCCTTCTTCACAACGCGGATCGGCGTCCAGTCGAACTCGCCGAGCGCGGCGTTGAGGCGGCCGGCGACTTCGTCCGACATCCGGTCGAGCTCGGCATATTCGGGTACGTCGCTGCGCGAGGGCGGCGCGATCTGCAGCAGGCCGACATCGCCGCGGTATTCCGGATGGTTGCGCAGGAAGGTCCCAAAGGCCTCCAGCCGCTGCACGATGCCCTTGGAATAGTCGAGCCGATCGACACCGATTACCAGCTTGCGGCTGCCCAGAGGGGCAGTCGTCGCCCTCACCGGCTGAGTCGCCGCCCGGATCGACGCCTGGGCGAGTTTGCGGAAACCCTCGACGTCGATGCCGATCGGGAAGGCCTGCACCACCGCTTCGCGCTGGCCGGTCCTGACCCGGTTGCCGTCGCGGTGCGCACCGCAGAGCGCAACCAGCCCGCCGATCAGGTTGGCGACGTCGTTCTGGGTCTGCAGGCCGATCAGGTCGTAGGCCGTCATCGTGCTGATCAGGGTCGATGAGAAGGGCAGGGAGCCGAACACCTCGGCCGGCGGCCAGGGGATATGATGGAAGTAGCCGATCCGGTTGGTGACGCCGCGCCGTCGCAACTCGGCCGCGAGAGGGATCAGGTGGTAGTCATGGATCCATATGACGTCGTCAGGCTTGAGCAGCGGGATGAGCAGCCGGGCGAAACGGCGGTTGACGCCGAGATAGCCGGCATAGTCGGCGCGGGGGAACTCGGTCAGGCCGAGCCGGTAATGCATCAGCGGCCAGAGCGCGCGGTTGGCGAAGCCGAGATAATAGCTCTGGCGCTCGGCCTCGGTCAGGTCGGTGACGGCGTAGCTGACCTTGCCGTGCTTGACGGGCTCCAACTGCGCCGCAGGCTCGCCACTGACCGCTCCGCTCCAGCCGAACCAGAGGCCGCCATGTTGCTCGAGGGCCGAACGCAATGCGACTGCCAGGCCACCTGCCGCCACCTTTTCGCCGCGTTCGGGCATGGTGACGCGGTTGGACACGACGACAAGACGCATGATGCCTCACATTTTGCTGACGCTGCCGCAAAGGCGCGGGAACAGAACGCGCGGGCAGGCGTAATGTTTCGTGTGACGCCGGCTTTGCCGGCCGCTTCGCGTCGCCGCCGTGACCGGATCATGGCGACCTCGCGCCAAACTGAACCTCGAATGTGGCGAGGAGGGGACGCTTTCACGATTGTCGTCCTTTCGCCCGTTTCACACTCTAACCAGGTCGTCATGTCACAGATGCTGAGTCCCGGGGTCGCTGAACCTCCCGCAAAAGCCGTTGCCGTCAGCGGGCAGATCGCGCTGTTCCTCGATTTCGACGGAACCCTGGTCGAAATCGCGCCCTCGCCGGAGGATGTGCGGATCGACCGGCGCCTGCCTGAAGCCCTGGACGCGTTGCGTCAGCGGCTCGGCGGCGCACTGGCGCTGGTCTCCGGGCGCCCAGTGGCGCTGCTCGACAAGATGATGGCGCCCTATCGCTTCGACGCTGCCGGTCTGCATGGCGCCCAGATCCGCCTTGGCAGTGAGGATGCGCCGGTCGCCGCTCCCGCGGAAGCGCTCCGCGCCGCCCTCCGCGCCATGGTTCGCTTCGCCAACTCCAATGTCGGCGTCATCATCGAGGACAAGCGCCAATCGATCGCGCTGCACTGGCGGCTTGCGCCTGCGCTCGCCGACGAAGCGCTCGCACTGATGGAAGGCCTCGCCGCCGAAATCGGCCCGACGATGCGCCTCCAGCGCGGCAAGGCGGTCGCTGAATTGGTTCCGGCGAGCGCGAGCAAGGGCGGCGCCATTACCTGGCTGATGCAGCAGGACGCCTATGCCGGCCGCACGCCGGTCTTCGTCGGCGACGATGTCACCGATGAGGATGGCTTTGCCGCGGTCAATGCGGCCTCGGGCCTGTCGATCCGGATCGGCGATGGCCAAACCTGCGCCCGCCATCGTCTGGCCTCGCCTACGGCACTTCGCCAGGTTCTGCTCGCTGCCGCCGACGGCGGCGACCTCACGCTCGAAACCTTTCTCCAGAACTGATTTCAGGAACCGGCATGACTGTGACGACCACCGCCTCGCCGCGCGTCGCCTCGCTCGATCTCGGCGTCATCGGCAATTGCTCGATCGCCGCGCTGATCGACCGGCGTGCCCATATCGTCTGGGGCTGCTTTCCGCGCTTCGACCGCGACCCCGTCTTCTGCTCGCTGATCGACAACCAGATCGACGACGGCGACGCTGTGCCGAAGAAGGGCGTCTTCGCCATCGAGATGGTCGGGATGACCCGCTGCGAGCAGAGCTATCTCGACAACACCGCGATCCTCTCCTCGGTGCTGTCAGACGACCAGGGCAATGCGCTGGAGATTCTCGACTTCGCCCCGCGCTTCGTCCGTTTCGAGCGCTTCTTCCGGCCTCCGCAGCTTGTGCGCCGTGTTCGCCGAATCTCCGGGCGCCCGCGCATCCGCGTCGTGGTCAAGCCTTGCCTCGGCCTCGGCGAGGAGCCGGACGAGATCACTCGCGGCTCGAATCATGTCCGCTTCGTCGGCGCCGACCAGACGATCCGGCTGACGACGGACGCGCCCGTTTCCTATGTGCTGGAGAGCATTCCGTTTGCGGTCGAGAAGCCGTTCTCCTTCTTCATCGGCTCGGACGAGGCGCTGCGTGCCGAGATCGAGACGACCTCGCGCGAATTTCTCGACAAGACCACCGACTACTGGCGCGACTGGGTCCGCTCGCTCTCGATTCCGTTCGAGTGGCAGCGCGAGGTCATCCGTGCCGCGATCACGCTGAAGCTCTGCTCCTTCGAGGAGAGCGGGGCCATCGTCGCGGCGCTGACCACCTCGATCCCGGAGGCACCGGGCACGCAGCGCAACTGGGATTATCGCTTCTGCTGGCTGCGCGACGCCTATTTCGTCGTCCACGCCCTCAATCGCCTCGGAACGACCCGGACGATGGAGGACTATCTCGGCTTCATCACCAACATCGTCGACACCTATTCGGAGAGCGGCGCCGAGCACCTGCCGCCGCTCTATCCGATCACGCGCGGCGGCGAATTGCGTGAGTTCGAGGTGCCTAACCTCGCCGGCTATCGCGGCCATCAGCCCGTGCGCGTCGGCAACGGCGCCGCCACACAGATCCAGAACGACGGCTATGGCGCCGTCGTGCTCGCCGCGACCCAGTCCTTCTTCGACCGCCGCCTGATCCAGCCGGGCAAGGAGGCGCTCTTCGCGCAACTCGAACGCATGGGCGAGCGCGCCATCGCGGTCTTCGACAAGCCCGATGCCGGCCCCTGGGAGCTGCGCGAGAAAGAGGTGGTCCATTCTTTCTCCAGCGTGATGTGCTGGGCGGCCTGCGACCGGCTTGCCCGCATCGCCGGCACGCTCGGCCGCGCCGATCGCAAGGAATACTGGCGGGCTGAGGCCAAGCGCCTGAAGGGCATCATCACCGACCGGATCTGGAACCAGGAGAAGGGTCATTTCGTCTCGACCTTCGACGGCGCCGATCTCGATGCGACGCTGCTGCTGATCGCCGAGCTCGGCTTCGTCAAGCCGGACGATCCGCGCTATATCGCGACCGTGGAGTCGATCGGCCGCGAGCTCGGCCGCGGCGACCTGATCCTGCGCTATGGCACGCAGGACGATTTCGGCTTCATGCACACCGGCTTCCTGATCTGCGCCTTCTGGTATGTCGATGCGCTGCACGCGATCGGCCGCAAGGACGAGGCGAAGGAGCTCTTCGGCCGCATCCTGCAGCGCCGCAACAGCTTCGGCCTGCTCTCGGAGGATGCCGATCTCGAAACCGGCGAGCTCTGGGGCAACTTCCCGCAGACCTATTCGATGGTCGGCCTGATCAATTCGGCGATGCGGTTGAGCAGGAACTGGGAAGAGGCGTTCTGAACGAGGCTACCCCCGCTTCAGCAGGAACACCGCCTGCGCACCGAAGAGGTTCCAGAACCACCAGGGCGCGCTGACGCCAACCCTGCCGCCGGAGACGTCGAGCGCGACGGCACGTTCCTTTTCCGCGCCGACGGCGTCGCACAGCGCGACGAAGTCGCGGATCGTGCAGAAATGGATGTTGGGCGTCTCCCACCACGCATAGGGCAGGGAGTCGGTCACAGGCATCCGACCCATGAAGAAGACCTGGGTGCGCATGCGCCAATGCCCGAAATTCGGGAAGGAGACGATGGCGCGCCGGCCGATGCGCAGCATGTGTTCCAGCACATCGCGTGGATTGCGGGTCGCCTGGATGGTCTGCGAGAGGATGACGTAGTCGAAACTGTCGTCGGGATAGTCGGCGAGATCGGTGTCGGCATCGCCCTGGACGACAGAAAGGCCGCGCGCGACGCAGCCGGCGACGCCTTCGCGCGACAATTCGATGCCGCGCCCGTCGACGCCGCGCGTCTCGGCGAGCAGCGACAGCAACTCGCCGTCGCCGCAGCCGACATCGAGCACGCGGGAGCCCGGTGTCACCATCTCGGCGACGAGCCGCAGGTCGATGCGGTTGGTCTGGGTGTCCGCCAGCGCCATGCTCAGATCCCCCTGGCCCGCGCCGCGGCGCCGATGAAGCCGCGCGTCGTCGCGAACAGGTTGGGCTCCTCCAGCAGGAAGGCGTCGTGGCCCTTGTCGCTTTCGAGCTCGACGAAGGAGACCGAGGCGCCGGCCGCGTTGAGGGCGTGCACAATGGCGCGCGAGTCGGCGGTAGGGAACAGCCAGTCGGAGGTGAACGAGGCGACGCAGAACCGCGTCCGCGTCCCGGCGAAGGCCTTGGCCAGCACGCCGTCGTGGTCGTCGGCGAGGTCGAAATAGTCCATCGCGCGCGTCACGTAGAGATAGGAATTGGCGTCGAAGCGCTCGACGAAGCTGACGCCTTGATGGCGCAGGTAGCTCTCGACCTGAAAGTCGGCGTCGAAGGTGAAGGTCGGCGCGCTGCGCTCCTGCAGCTTGCGGCCGAACTTGCGATGCAGCGCCGGCTCCGAGAGATAGGTGATGTGCGCGCCCATGCGCGCCACAGAGAGTCCTTTCGAAGGCCTTGTGCCCTCGTCGAGATAGCGCCCCTGGCGCCAGTCCGGATCGGCCATCACCGCCTGGCGGCCGACCTCGTGGAAGGCGATGTTCTGGGCCGAGTGCTTAGCGGCGGTGGCGAGCGGCAGGGCGCTGAACACCCGCGTCGGATAGCTCGCCGCCCACTGCAGCACCTGCATCCCGCCCATCGAGCCACCAGCGACGCAGAACAGGCTGTCGATCCCGAGCGAGTCGACGAGATGCGCCTGCGCCCGCACCATGTCGCGGATCGTCACCATCGGGAAGGACAGGCCCCACGGCCTGCCTGTCGCCGGATTGGTCGAGGCCGGGCCGGTCGTGCCCATGCAGCCGCCGAGCACATTGGCGCAGATGATGAAGAAGCGGTCGGTGTCGATCGGCTTGCCCGGCCCGATCATCGCCGTCCACCAGCCGCCCTTGCCGGTGACCGGGTTGCGGCTCGCGACATACTGGTCGCCGGTCAGGGCGTGGCAGACGAGGACGGCATTCGACCGGGACGCATTCAAGGTGCCGTAAGTCTGGTAGGCGATCTGCCAATGCTGCAGCACTGCGCCGGAATCGAGCTGCAGGGCCTTGTCCGGCCCGAACTGGACGAGCAGGCTCGACGGCTGATTGGCTTCGGCCAGCGGATCGGCGAGAGGTTCGGGAGCTTGCGTCCGGTTCGGCATTCGGATTTGTCTTGTCGCCCGGTCCGTTCGTAATAGCGGATATTACCGATGGCGCGGCTCTTCCCGTCTGTCAACGCAGCGATGCGTCGCGAACGCTTTGCCAAGCCCTTCGGTGACCGCTAAGAGACCGGCACGATTGAGAGCCTCGAACAAAACCTGAGCAGGTCTGGATGGGTCTTGGAGGAGTCGGATGCCAGGAGGAGCGCGCAGCCGATATCCTTCGATATCGGCAAGTCGCTTCGACGCCGCAGGCGGCCCTCCAAGGCCCACCTTCGGCGCCGGGAATTCGCCCGCCCGCGGCGTCGCGCCGCTTGCCGGTACCAACGGTATCGGCTGCACGTCGCTCCTGGCGGATCGGACGAATTGCCGGCGTCCAGACCTGCTCAGGTTTTGTTCGAGGCTCTAACGAAGTCTGGCCATCATGACGCAAGCCGCCCCGACCACGCTCGCCGATCTGCGCAGCGAGATCGACCGCATCGATGCGGCGATGCACGGCCTGCTGATGGAGCGCTCGCAGATCATCGAGACGCTGATCGCGATCAAGAAGACGCAGGTGTCCGGCTCGGCCTTCCGCCCGGGCCGCGAGGCCGACATGATGAAGCGACTCGCCTTGCGCCATCAGGGGCTGCTGCCGCTCGACACGGTCGAGAGCATCTGGCGCATCATCATCGCGACCTTCACCTTCGTGCAGGCGAACTATTCGGTCCATGCCGACATCTCCGGCGGCGATGCGGCGATGCGCGACAGCGCTCGCTTCCATTTCGGCTTCACCGTGCCTTTCGTCACCCATGAGGATGCCCGCGCCGTGATCGCGGCGGTGGCGGATTCGGCCGGCGATCTCGGCATCTTCCGCATGGACCTGGGCGCCAGCGCCGGCGTCTGGTGGCGCGACCTGATCGGCCCCGCCCAGCCCAAGATCATCGCGCGCCTGCCCTTCATCGAGCGGCCCGACCATCCCGCCGGCACGCCGGTCTACTGCATCGCCAAGCCGCTGACCGACGCCGCCGTGCGCGAGATCGTGCTCTACGCCGCCCGCGTCGAGCGCTGGTCTGAGCAGCTTCGCCACGGCCTTGCCCAGCACCTCGCCGAAGTCTCGGCCAGCGCCGCCGACGGCTCGCATCTGGCGCTGCTGGTGGCGGCCTCCGGCGAGACGCCGGTCGACGCCATCCGCAGCGCACTCGAACCCGCGGGCCTCAAGGAGCTGACCGAGATCGGCAGCCACGCCGCTCGCTTCGCCTTCAAATCCGTCCGCTCTTGAAATGAACCCTTATCGCTGAACCCTCTTCGTCATCCCGGACAAGCGGCGAGGCCGCGCCGATCCGGGATCCATTCCGGAGCCTTTCCGAAGGAGGTTCCGGAATGGATCCCGGGTCTCCCTCCGGTCGCCCGGGATGACTTCGTTGGTTTAAAAGAAACGCCCGAAACCGAAAGCCCAGCCCCATGGCTCTGCCCGCTCCCCGCCCCGTCCCGCGTCCCGGTGTCCTCGACATCGAGGCCTATGTCCCCGGCAAGTCGTCGGCCCCGGCCGGCGTCAAGCTGCACAAGCTCTCTTCCAACGAGACCCCGCTCGGCCCGAGCCCGAAGGCGATCGCGGCTTATGGCAACCTCGCCGGCAAGCTCGAGCTTTATCCGGATGGCTCGGCGACCAAGCTGCGCGAGGCGATCGCCGGCCGCTACGGGCTCGACGCCAACCGCATCGTCTGCGGCACCGGCTCGGACGAGTTGCTGCAGCTGATCACCAAGGTCTATCTCGGCGATGGCGACGAGGGCGTGTTCACCGAGCATGGCTTTCTCGTCTACAAGATCGCGATCCTCGCCGCCGGCGGCAAGCCGGTGATCGTGCCCGAGACGAACCTCACCGCCGATATCGATGCGATCCTCGCCGCGGTGACGCCGCGCACCAAGATCGTCTTCCTGGCCAATCCCAACAACCCGACCGGCACCTATCTGCCCTTCGACGAGGTCAAGCGCCTGCAGGCCGGCTTGCCGCCGCATGTCCTGCTGGTGCTGGACGCGGCCTATGCCGAATATGTCCGGCGCAACGATTACGCCTCGGGCCTCGAACTTGTCGCGACATCAGAGAACGTCGTGATGACCCGCACCTTCTCGAAGATCTACGGCCTGGCGAACCTGCGCCTCGGCTGGGCCTATGGTCCCGCCCACATCATCGATGCGCTGAACCGCACCCGCGGCCCCTTCAACGTCAATGGCGCCGCGATCGAAGCCGGTGTCGCTGCCATCGCCGACGAGGCTCACATCGCCTCGGCGATCGAGCACAACGACAAATGGCTGGCCTGGACCACGGCCGAGCTGGAGAAGCTCGGCCTCACCGTCACGCCTTCGGTCGGCAACTTCCTCCTGATCCATTTCCCCGCCGCTGGCGGCAAGAGTGCGAAGGAGGCCGACGCCTTCCTGACCCAGCGCGGGCTGATCCTGCGCTCGGTCGCCTCCTACGGCCTGCCGGACGCGCTGCGCATGACCATCGGCAGCGAGGAGGCCAACCGGCTCGTTGTCGCGGCCTTGGCCGAGTTCCTGGGCAAGGCCGCGTGAGCGCGCCGGAAACATTCGCGCCGCGCCGCGACGAGCCGCTCTTCGGGCGGCTCGCCATCATCGGCATCGGCCTGATCGGCTCCTCGATCGCGCATGCGGCCAAGGAGCTCAACCTCGCCCGCCATATCGTGCTGAGCGACGCCGACCCCGATGTCCGCCGGAGAGCCCGCGAGCTCGATCTCGGACATGAAGTCGCCGAGAGCGCGCTCGAGGCGGCGCGCGACGCCGACCATATCGTGCTCTGCGTGCCGGTTGGTGCCTGCGGCGCAGTCGCGCAGGAGATCGCGCCCGTGCTGAAGGCCGGCGCGATCCTGTCGGATGTCGGCTCGGTCAAGCATGCGGTGGTCGAAGCGGTCAGCCCGCATCTGCCCGAGGGCGTGCATTTCGTCCCGGCCCATCCGGTCGCCGGCACCGAGAATTCCGGCCCCGATGCCGGCTTCCCCAGCCTCTTCCTCAATCGCTGGTGCATCCTGACGCCGCCGCCCGGCACGGACGAGGCCGCGATCGCCCGCACCCGTCAGTTCTGGGAAGGCATGGCGGCGATCGTCGAGGTCATGGGCTCGCAGCACCATGACCTCGTCCTCGCCATCACCAGCCACCTGCCGCATCTGATCGCCTACAACATCGTCGGCACCGCCGAGGATCTCGCGGCGGTGACGCAGTCGGAGGTGATCAAGTTCTCGGCCGGCGGCTTCCGCGACTTCACCCGCATCGCTGCGAGCGACCCGACCATGTGGCGCGACGTCTTCCTCGCCAACAAGGAGGCGGTGCTGGAGATGCTGGGCCGCTTCAACGAGGATCTTGCGCTGCTCACCCGCGCCATCCGCTATGGCGACGGCGAGACCCTGCACAAGCATTTCACCCGCACCCGTGCCATCCGCCGCGGCATCGTCGCCCTCGGCCAGGAGAAGGCCGAGACGGAAAAGCTGAAGAAGGGCTGAGCGGCAGGCGCGCTGGTGTCCCCGCGGGCTTCCCACAGCCGGGCGTGAATTCCATGCCTCCGGTGGGCTTGTCTGCCTTGTCAAAACGGGGTCGGGCTGATACAGCCCCACCCGTCGCCGCAATAGCTCAGCTGGTAGAGCACCTCATTCGTAATGAGGGGGTCGGGGGTTCGAATCCCTCTTGCGGCACCACTTCTGCTTTCAGAGACGTTCGCAGCCGCCCCGAAAGGGCGGTTTTTCGTTGCTTTTTGCACCACTTCGCGTCGCTGGCGTCCAGGGACGTTCATTGACAGCCGTGTCGATTGTTGGCCTTTCTGTTGGCCTAGCCAACGAGGCCAACAAGGGCGAGGCCAACACATGCCGCTGTCCGATGTCGCAATCCGCGCCGCCAAGCCAGCCGCCTCGGTTCGGAAACTGTCCGATGGTGGGGGCCTTCAACTTTGGCTCATGCCCAACGGCGCCAAACTCTGGCGGCTGGCTTATCGGTTTGCCGGAAAGCAGAAGAAGCTGGCGATTGGCCCCTATCCCGCCATTGGCCTTTCCGAGGCGCGAGCCAAGCGCCAGGAAGCCAGGGCTCACTTAATCGCCGGCCGCGATCCCTCGATACAGAAGCGGGCGGTCAAGGCGCAGGCGCTTGATTCGCAGGGCCAGACCTTCGCCAAGATCGCCGCCGAACTTCTGGACAAGAAGCGGCGCGAGGGCAAGGCAGCTAACACCCTTGCCAAGCTTGAATGGTTACATGGGCTTGCGAATGCCGCGATCGGCGACCGCCCGGTTTCAGAAATCACCGCGGCGGAAGCCCTGTCCGCCTTGCGCAAGGTGGAGGACAAGGGGCGGCTCGAAACTGCCAAGCGCCTGCGCGCGGTAATCGGCGAAGTCTTCCGCTACGCTATCGCGACCGCGCGGGCCGAGAACGATCCGACCTTCGCCCTTCGCGGGGCGCTGTCGGCTCCTGTCGTAAAGCATCGCGCTGCCATTACAGACCCGGTTCAGCTCGGCGGCCTGATGCGCGCGATCGACGGATTCAACGGCCAGCCATCGACTAACGCGGCCTTGAAGCTGATGGCCTATCTCTTTCCCCGCCCCGGTGAATTGCGTATGGCGGAATGGCGCGAATTCGACCTTGAGAAGGCTGTTTGGACGATTCCCGCGACACGCGCGAAGATGCGGAGGGAACATCGGGTGCCGCTGCCACATCAGGCGGTTGCCGTCTTGAGTGAGCTTCGGCCTATCAGCGGGAGCGGTAGACTTGTCCTGCCCGGCTACGGTGTCAGCGGTGGTGAGGGGCGCAAAGTCGAGCAGCGGCCGATCTCGGAGAACACGCTGAATGGTGCGCTGCGCCGCATGGGCTTTACGCAGGACGAAATGTCTTCGCATGGCTTCCGTGCCGCCGCCTCGACGCTCCTAAATGAGAGCGGTAAGTTCTCCGCAGACGCCATTGAGCGCGCGCTGGCGCATCAGGACCCCGATGCGGTGCGCCGCGCTTATGCACGCGGCGAGCATTGGCAGGAGCGGGTGACAATGGCGCAGTGGTGGGCCGATCAACTTGACGCATGGCGTGATGGAGCGAGAGTGATCTCCTTCGGGCCTAAGGCCGGATGAACGCAGTCAATACGAAACGCTCACAGAAATCGGCCTTTCGGAATATTGGAGACCGGTGGATTGCGAGGTTCGTGGGGACCCCTCCAGTGCCGCCATTGCGCCACTAGCCGACGTCGGCGCTTCGTCGAAACGTGAACATTCTTCGGCTACTTGCTTTTTGCGACCGCGGCGCACTTCGACTTGGGGGAATCAAGCAGCGACCGCGAACGGCGCCCGAGCACCGGAGGCGGCGTTCCTCGACGAAACTGACCCGATGTCCTCGCCGTTGACGGCGAAAGGCGTCGGTGAGCTTGCATCTGCGGGGTTCGTGCGGCAGTGGCTGGTTTTCAATACCGATCTGCGTTCATGGGCCTTCGGAACAGTTCATCGCTTCGGTGGTCGCATGGTCGTCGTCCTCAATTGCGCTGGGATCACTTGCGTCGAGGACCTTTCTTTTCGGCCACGTGACACCATCTGTTTGACGACACTCAGGCTTTGAAGGATCCAAACGTCCATGTCGTGCGATTGCGAACGGCTGGCCGAAGCGATCTATCGCGAGATCGAAAAGCAGCTCCCCGGACGTTGCGACGCCCATATTCTCGATAATCGAGACCTTCAATCGGTCCTGATCGATGGGCAACTGGATCTCGTGAAACTCGCGGCGTCGCTGACAAAACGCTTCTGCTTGCTGGCGGACGATCTGGAGACGTTGGACGCGGACCCGCCAGCCAAAGTCTTCGCCGCTCAATGCCATAGCGCTCCAGCAGGAACCGACCAGAGGGCAATCCAGTTGAAGGCTGCGAACGCTGGCTGAGCCAGTTGCTTTGGAGCGGACCATGCCTGCGCTGCGGAAATTCTCACGAACGTTGGTCAATCTTGTCGCCTATGCGGTGGTGCTTCGCTGGTCCTTTCAGCCGGATCGAGATTTGAATGCTAGTTGAGCCGCGAACCGTGCGCTTCGCCAGTTTGCTGCTTGCCTGCGGTCGCCTAATGAATCGACCTTCTATCGGAACTTTCTACGCACAGCTGCGGTTCATGGGTGGCCCCGAGCGCACATTGCGCCGGGCCAGATCATGAGGATCAGCCATGGGCATCATCTGGACGATCATCATCGGGTTTGTCGCTGGCGTCATAGCCAAGTTTCTGTCGCCCGGATCCAACGAGCCGGCTGGTTTCGTTCTCACGACCGTGCTCGGCATCGTCGGCGCCTTCGTCGCCACGTTTCTCGGTCAAGCGCTGGGTTGGTATCGCCCCGGTGAAGGGGCTGGCCTCGTTGGCGCAGTGATCGGAGCCATCTTGGTGCTCATGGCTTGGTCGATGATGAGTCGCCGCAACGCCTAGTACAAGGCGAGGGAGAGGCAAATGAGCAACGAAAATGGTGGCTTTCCGTCCATGACGGCCTTGCTGGGGCTGCTTGCAGTCGCGGGCTATCAAAACCGGGACAAGCTCGCTGAATGGTTCGGCGGCTCACAGCAGGGAAAGCCCGCCCAGGATGCGCCAGCGGACCTCGATAGGATCACGGGAGGTGCTCAGTCGGCCTCGGCGGGTGGGATCGGCGGTCTTCTGGGCAACGGTATCCAAGAACTGATCGAACGCTTCAAGCAGGCTGGCCGTGGCGAGGCTGCGGATTCGTGGGTCCGTAGCGGCCCAAACGAGCGAATCGAGGGGCGCGATCTGGAGCAGGCAATTGGCCCCGACATCCTGAATCGCCTCGCTGCACAGACTGGGCTCAGCCGGGAAGAAATCGTGGAGAGGTTATCGCAGCGACTGCCCGACGCTGTCGACAAATATACTCCCGATGGGCGCATGCCGGCCTGAGCTGGAACGAGCCGACAAGAATTCGGCCCTGTTGGAGCCGGCGCAGTTTGCCAAGAGGGGGGTGTCATTATTCGGAGCGAGCCTGATGGACCACGATCCTCCTCCGCCTAAAAAGGCCGGTATAGCTGCGCTATTGGCGGTCGCCACTCTCGGCGCCATGATCCTGGCGATATTCGTCGGCTTCAACCTCTATCACGCTGACACGCAGCGCGAGCGGCAGTCAGGCCATGTCGATCAGCGAGACTTGCCGAAGAGTCCTACGGATCTACAGGTAGCGCCACCGCGTCAGTAGGTTGGAGCGCCAGTCGTCGGGAGGGTGGAATGCCGGAAGCGGTCAGCTCTAACGATTGCAAGCGATTGGTCAGCGAGGCTCGTGTTGCCGGCCGGCTGGAGGGTCTGAAAGAGGCACTCGACGCCAGCGACGTCGAAGACTTGATCGCGGTCTGGATTCGTCGCCCCAGGGCTGACACACCGGAAGGCAAGGCATGGGAGGCAGGTGTCCGCCAAGCGTATGAATGGAAATCGGCGGCTATCCTCTCGCTCATTGAGGCCAGCCAGGGATGAGCCTGATAGTCCTCCCAGCCCGAGACTATGATTGCGATTGCCGGGCAGCGGCTTCGGCCCATCGCCGGATCATCCGCCCTAGTTAGCGAATGGCGCAGCGACGAGGTCGAGCCCGGGTCGCGCGCACCGCTGCTGCGAAAGGATCGGATGATTTTTCAACGCGATCGATTTCTGCGTCGATACGCGCATGTTCGTCCCGAGCGTTCATCCTGCCCCGCTAGCGCATCCAATGGTGATGCAGAATGTCATTTCACATGATGGCTCAAGGCGGCGAAGCCTATCGAGGAACTAAGAACGGTTAGCGTTAGATCTAGTTCCATAGCGGTAGCTGTTATCCGCCCTGCGAACGGTGATCCATCTCTTCGCGAGCACGGTCGCAACGACAAGCGTTGCGGCAGAGGCCGATTAAATCCTAGCGACGCGGCTTGTCTCAGCGCGCAAACGAGGCGAACGATGTGTCAGGAAGCGGCCGAGATAACAGCTTCGCCTCGGTCTGCAGCATGGCCCGCATTGAACGCCAGCTCGCACCGTACACCACTCAGCAGATATTTGATCTCGACTGACGCTTCCGCGTCAGGGCCGAACGCGCGGCGTACCAATTTCGAGCCAAAGCCTTCGGTGGTCGGCACGGCAACAGGCGGCCCGCCGCGCTCATGCCAGTGCAGCGTCACCCGCCCTCGATCGACGCTCCAGGATACCAGCACGACACCATGGTCTGCCGAAAGGGCGCCATATTTAGTGGCGTTAGTCGCCAGTTCATGCACTACCATCGACAGCGACAAGGCTATATTGGGCGCCAGCATATGGGGTTCGCCGGAGACTACCACGGTGTCTTTGCGCGGCAGATGGGGCTTGAGCGCTGCCGCCACGACGGCCCGGATGTCGCCTCCGGCGAACTCCTGGCCCAGCAGCACATCATAGGCACCGGCGAGCGCTATCAGCCGCTCGGCAAAGGACCTTGTGAGCTGCGGGTCTTTTCCGCGGAAGGTCTGATGCGCGATTGCCTGGACCAGAGTCAGCGTATTTTTCACCCGGTGTGCGAGTTCGCGCATAAGAAGGTCGCGCTGCCCCTCGGCGCGCTTGATCTCCAAGGAGCGCCGTTCGAGCTCGTCCAACATCCGGTCGAGGGCTTCGCCGACCATCTCGACATCGCCCTCCTTGGCGCGCAAGGCCGTCCGGGCGCTGCCGGTTCCAGCTTGCCAAGCCTTGATGACGCTGACGATGCGGTTGACCGGACGGCGGATCAAGCCCCCAGCAAGCCAGGCGGCACCAAGAGCGATGATGCTTCCTAAGGCGATCGACAGGGCTGCGATGAACGTCTGTCTGTTCACATCTGCATAGGCGTCAGCTTTGGAGATGCCGACGCTGATATATAGGCCTCCTGGCGGACGCGTTGTTGGGCTGTACGCGATGACGCGCGGGGTGCCGTCCTGGCTTATTACATCCATGACGCCTTCGGCCGGTCCGTTGACCAAGCGCTGAAAGCTGTCCGGAATGCGGGTGCCGACGAAGCGCTCCGGCTGCGGGTTGCGGGCGATGATGACGCCGTTGCGATCCGCAATCGTCAGAGCGCCGCGCTCTCCCAAACCGCGCTCGCGAATGCGGTCATTTAACCAATCCAGCCGAATGCCGCTGGTCAGAATGGCAATTGTGCGGCCCTCCTTGTTGCGCAGCGGCAGGGCAAGCGGCAGTACAGCGACGTCCGTCAATCGGCTTTGGGTATATTCTCCGATGTGGAAGGCGTTCCGCCTGACCGCCTCTTGGAAATACGGTCTATCGGCGAAGCTCGGGCCAAGCGGCACGCCTGTGGGCTCGCAAATCAGTGTGCCGGAGAGGTCGAGCACAAAGAGGTTTCTGATCCATGGGACTGCGGGAAGCAGCGGTGCCAGAGTGTCTTTGCAGGCAGCAGGATCGGCTGCGGCTCGCTGAACATCGGGGATGGCAGCCGTCGCCGCCAGCAGGCCTTTCGCGCCTTCGATCAGGCGCTCAATCTCTGAGGCCGCCTGGCGGTTTTCCTCGAGCGCCTTGGCGTTAACTTGCGCCTTAATCGCTGCCCGCGAGGTGTATTCGTTGTAAGCCAGCAGCACGGTTGCCGGAATCAACGCCGCCACGGCAACGAAGATGAGCCGCTTCTTCATCGTGCCCCCCATCCTCGTTGGCGACTATGTCGAGAGGATTGCTATCATGCAAGACGACCCCCGATTGGCGCCGGAGATAGAAACTAAGCCCAGTGCGAAATGCTTCACTGTCATTCGACAGAATGGACCAGATTATCTTCCAGGATGGTAGCGACGCGGGCGACTGGCATGCTGCGGTTGAACTGAGGATGGAATCTGAAGGCCGGATCAACGGCCGTCTGGAGCGCGGGCGGCGCGGCCATGTCGTATTCAGCCCGGACGACGCCTCAGAGCAGCCCGAACGCCCACAGAACCAACCCCACTAGCGCCGTCCAGCTGCCAGCTGTCAGCGAGGCATTCCCATGCTGATGCAGCCGACGCCACCAGCGCCGCCAGGCGGCCCGCGGTGCGCGGCTATTCCGGTTTCCGACGCCGATCTGTTCCCAATGGCCCATCAGAATAGGTCGCCCTGAGCCGGCGGCTTCACCTCTGGAAACAACTCCTGCTCGACCGCATCGATAGTCGCTGGATCGTCATCGCCCGCACCGGTCTTGTTCATGCGCTTGTTGACGATCCACTCGCGCAGCTCCGGCGGTGGCTTCATCAGCGCATCCTTGCCGGCCGTGCCATCGAGCCAGGCGTCGAAGTCGGCGGGATGCAGCATCGCCGGCATCCGGTCGTGGATCTTCGACATGAAGGCGTTGGCTTCGCGAGTGATGATGCTGGCGCTGATCACCTCTTCGCCCTTCTCGTCCCGCCAGCGCTCCCAGATGCCGGCGAACGCCAGGATCGCGCCATCCTTCGCGCTGATGTAGTGCGGGATTTTGGCGCCGCCCTCGTCGGTGGTCCATTCGAAGAAACCGCTCGCCGGTATGACGCAGCGGTTTTTCACATAGGCGCGCTTGAACAGGCCATTCGAGTCGACCGTCTCTATTCGCGCGTTGATGTGCGGCTTGATCTCTTTCGCAGTGCCCTTATGCCAGGGCGGTATCAGCCCCCAACGCACTTTCCAGAGCTCTCGACCAGCCGGCGTCTTCACCAGAATATCGATCAGTGTCGTCGGGCCGATATTGTACCGCGCCTGCACATTGCGCACTGGCTCCGCTGGGACAGTCAGCGGTTGGCTGAACTCAAAAATCTCGGGCCACGTATAGTCCTGGGTGAATCGCCCGCACATGCGCTGTCGCCCTACTCGATACCGCCCTCACCATAGCGACGCTCGAACCCCGTGCCATCCTTTTCGCCATTCAGGATGCGCACCATTAGGCCGAGCGAATGATTGAGCGGATCGAGACCGAGATAGACCGGGCTACCGATAGGGACCTCTGCGGCCCAGCTTCGCACCTTCCATTCGAAGGCTTTTACCTCGCGCTGCATCTCCTCGATCTTGCTGGACGATAGAGAGCGCTTCGACCTCTGGACCATCAGGCGTCCTCGCCATGTACCGGCCGGGCTCCTTGCGAGAACACGCCACGTAAGAAGCCGCGCGAGACAGAACGATCAGCGTCGACGAGGAGTACGAGGAAGTCGTGCGCCAACGCCCGCAGCGCAGCCGTCTCTGAGCCGTGCTCCTCCAACAATTCGGCAATTAGCCCCGTAATTTCAGCATCCAGGGACGCGTCCTCGACCTGCTGGTCGGCCGGCAGCGTTGACATCGTTCTCGTCTCCAAAATGAGAACATAAAAAGAACAAGCGAATGATTGAGAGTCAAGCCGATCGGCAGTTGCGCCGGTTCGATAACGCTCGCGGCGGTCGCCAGCAGGAACGCGGGGCAGCCGTTCGCGTTGAGTAAGCGCGAACGAGCTCAATCACTGATGCGATCAAGGCCCGTCAGGAGCGATGAAGTGCTCGCCATGGAGAGGCGACGACCGTATGGACCGAGAAGAACTCGCCGCATTGGATGATGCCAAGCTCGTCGACCTTCTCAGCTTGGCGCAACACGTCATGGCGGGGCTCACGCGAACACTGCTGCTGGTCAGCAAGACCGTCACGGGCGAAAATCTAGATGGCGCCGCGCTGACCCATGAGGCGGCGAAAATTGTCGCCAACATGTTTCTCGCCGAGGCGGCACAGTTGCGAAAGGCCGGCAAAACCGCTGAGGCGGACGTTCGTGAACGTGCTGTCGGCCAATTCAGGATGGTCGTCCGTGAAACCTTTCGCCCGCCGCTCATGCGGCAGTAGAGGCGGTCTTGCCTACGCTGCGCCCGCGTCTGAGGCGCTAACAAGGTATTTGGCGTAGCGGCGGCGTGATTCTGGTGTATTCGGCCGCTTACGGAGCCAGGCGAGATAAGCTCCCGGCCGCACGGTCACGAACTCGATCGACTTCTCTTCTCTGAGCAGGTCATCGACTACCTGCATCATGTTGCCGTACCAGATTTGGTAGTCCTGCCTCCCATGGCCAGCTATCCCCGATAGCTCAGCAAAGTCAGCCTCTTCGTACCAAGGTAGAACCGTCGTGGACGGTCGAATTGAGCTAAGATTTCGAATGCTGCTCTCCTTCGTCCGGGACTGCGGCATCAAAGGTCGGGTGTGCATGACAGGTCTCCGCTTGGCGGCGTCAACATGCGCCGCACGCGGTCATGTCCAGAAGCAAGGAGACAACTGCAGTTTAGAAGGTACAGGGTAAAAGTGATGCGTCTATGTCATCTGACCGAACCGCGACAGCTTGGCCGTGCTCCGCACCACGTCAGCGTTCCATGAGCGCCCATACTGGAGCGTGGTCGCTCGCACCGTCCCGACCACGCGCGTCGAGGTCCACCCCGGCATCCACCAGGCCTCCCGCGAGATCGGGAGACAGTAGGATGTGATCGAGCCGCAGCCCGTGGTCTCGTTCGAACCGGCCACGCCAATAGGTCCAGAACGAATAAATCCGCTGGTTAGGGAACAGATGTCGGAGCGCATCGGTCCAACCCTGATCGACCAAGCGGCGAAAACTCCGCCGCGGCCCCGGCTGGATCAGGGCGTCATCATCCCATGACTTGGTCGGGTAGATATCGATCTCGGTCGGAGCGACATTGTAATCCCCGGCCAGAATCACCGGCACGCCCGTCGCCTTCAACTCCGCGGCGTGCGCGATCAGCCGCTTCATCCAGGCGAGCTTGTAAGCGAATTTCGGCCCGGGCTGCGGATTACCGTTGGGGGCATAGATCGACGCGACGACGATGCCGCCGATGGCTGCCTCGATGTATCGAGCTTGGCCGTCCTCGTCGTCACCGGGAAGCCGGCGGCGTATGATGACGGGCTCAGCGCCACGCGCCAACAGGGCAACACCATTCCAGGTCTTTTCCCCCTGCCAGACGGCCCCGTAGCCGGCCGCCTCCACCGCAGCGAGAGGAAAGGCAGAGTCCTTTGCCTTCAGCTCCTGTAGCGCGACGATATCGGGCTGCGTCGCATCGAGCCAGGCGAGTAGGTTTGGCAACCGCTTGTTGATGTTGTTGATGTTGAACGTCGCGACCCGAAGCCGCCCGGCCTTCGCCACCTACGCCGCCTTCTTCACCGGCTTGCGCTTCGCTGCCTTGGGCTCGCTCCCACCGACGCTCGCGCGCAGCGCTTCCAGCAGGTCGACGGGCTTCGGCGCCTTGGCCTTTTTCGCAACCTTGACCGGCTTGCCGGCGAGCTTGGCCTTGACCAGTTCCGCGACGGCCGCCTCGTAACGGTCATCGAACTGGGCTGGGTCAAACTCCCCCTTCTTGGTATCGATGATGTGCTTGGCGAGATCCAGCATTTCCTTCTGGACTTTGCGCTTGGGTATGCCGTCGAAGGCCTCTGCCGCGGGCCGGACCTCGTAGTCGAAGTTGAGCGTATGCGCGACAAGGCCGAGCCCCTGCGCACGGATCATCAGCGCGCGATAGCGCCGGAACAGCACCGCATGCGCCAGCGCCCCAACCTTGCTGGCGCGCAGTGCCTCACGGATCACGGCGAAGGCGTCATCGGCAATCTTGCCGGAGGGCGCGAGGTAGTAGGGCTTGTCGAAGAAGACGGTATCGATCTCGCCGCACGGGATGAAGGCCTGCACCGCCAGAAGCTTTTTGCTCTGCGGAACGGCCTGAGCGACTTCGTCCGGCTCGATTTCGACATAGCGGTCCGTGTCGATCTCGAAGCCCTTGATCTGGTGCTCGCGGTCGACCGGCTCTTCAGTGACAGGGTCGATGAACTCGCGCCGGACGCGATGTCCGGTATCGCGGTTGACCATATGGAAAGCGATGCGTTCGGAGGTGCTGGCGCCGGTGTAGAGTGCGACCGGGCAACTGATCTCGCCGAACTTCAGATAGCCCTTCCAATTTGCCCGCGGCGAGACCATGGCACCAACTCCCAACGCAACACACCAGCGATTCAATGCCGGGCGAGGCGGCAGGTTCCGGCCGCCTCGGAACTGAATCGACCAATCCGCATTGAGTCGGCAGTTGCGTTCGTGGAGTTGCGTCGTCATGCCAGCCCGCACCTATTGGAAGGGCTACCTCAAGCTCTCGCTGGTCACCTGCCCGGTCGCCATGAGCCCGGCGACATCCGAGAGCGAAAAGGTCCGCTTTCACACGCTCAATCGCGAGACAGGCAATCGCGTGGTCAGCCGCTATGTCGACACTGAGACGGGCAAGCCAGTCGATGCCGACGACCAGGCGAAGGGTTATGAGGCCGAAGCCGGACGGCTCGTCGTGATCGAAGACGAGGAGCTCGAGGCCGTGAGGCTGGACACTGTTCGAACGATCGACATCGACGCCTTCGTGCCGCGAGACTCAATTCCCTGGATCTATCTCGACAGCCCGCACTACCTGGTGCCTGCCGACGAGGTCGGCGAGGAGGCATTCTCCGTGATCCGCGACGCGATGGCTGCAACGAAGATGGTCGGCGTCTCCCGTGTCGTCCTCTATCGGCGCGAGCGCGCCGTCATGCTGGTGCCGCGCGACAAGGGCATCGTGCTCTGGACCCTGCGCTATGGCGACGAGGTTCGCGATGCGAAAGCCTACTTCGCCGACATCGATAAGGATAAGCCAGAGCCCGAACTGCTCGACCTGGCGCAGAGGTTCATCGAGGCAAAGACCAAGGACTGGTCACCCGAGATGGTAAAGGACCCTGTCCAGGAGCACCTTCTGAAGCTGATCGCGTCGAAGAAACGCAAGGGCGCGCGTAAGGCGGCGACCGGGGCAGCGGACAAGGGGCGGCAGGGCAATGTCGTCAACCTGTTCGAGGCCCTGAAAAAGAGCCTGCAGGCTGACAAATCGCTGGGGGGCTAAACTATCCCCGTGATTGACGTTCCGGGCCGCCAACGGACGGCGCGCACCAAACATCTTGAAATCCACCTCCCCCTGGCGGCCGGCCGGCCGCAGGAAGTCGACAGCTAGCACTAGGTCAGTCGACGGGCGCTAGTCCGCTTTCAACTTTCCGAGATTGCCGGGCAGGCCGGACACAGGCAGATCGTCTCGGCTGACATTGCTTAATGGCTCGGGGTTGGTTTCCGGCCCATGCGCATTCTCGCCAGCATGATCCTCATCCCATTTGCGCAAGGCATCTATGAGAGCAGCCAGCTCGCGCGCCGCCTCGGAGCCTTCCGGCGCGTCGCTCAGCGCGTTGGCGCGCTCGGCCGCCGCCGCGTACTCGGTGTGGTTTTGAATGACCATGATTGGCTCCTGGCATAGCAGGGGAACTGGTCCCGTTGCATCACCCCCTCATGCTGCAACCGCCTGGCTGGTCTGCCGTTCCATGTCGGGACCACGCGATGGCCAGGCGCTTCGCCCCTTAGGCCCCAGTATCGCTGTTCCGCGCGCTCACAGGCTTTGATTCCGGCGAGCCCCTGAAGCGCAAGAAGATCGACAGCACAACCAGTACCGCGGTCGACAAAAATTCCGACTGCCAGTTCTGGAAGGACTCGAACCAGAATTGCGCATCGGTCAGGTAGGCCAGTGCCGACTTGATTTCTGCGTTGTGCAGCAGCGCTTCCTTGTTCGACGCCGCAGTACTCGCTAGCCAATGCAGCACGAAGCTCAGAACGAACAGCGCCGCCAATGCGAGACCCAGCGAGTGCGCATACAGCCAGGTGCGGAAGGGGCTTTTCTCGTGCCAGGCTTCGGCTAGCGCATCGCCCTCGCGGCCGGGGTCATCAGGGTCTCTCGATTCCGCCGAGCCTCTTTGAAACAGCACGGCCGTCAACATCACGTAGGCCGACATCTGCAAGAATTCGCTCTCCCAGTTCTCGAACAGCGCTGAGAGGAAAGCTCCGGAAACGATGTAGGCCAGCACGCCGAGTGGCGGCTGCCCGTGCTTTGCGAGCATGTCATTTTCGACGCGAAGACCGGACGCAATCATCCCGGCAATACAAAGAATGGTGACGAACACGAGGGTGATGGTCAGACCGTTATCACGCAAAAATTTCATGATGTTGGAGCCCATGAAGCAGACCGGCTTTGGACTGCCAACGACTGGGCCTGGGAATGGTTCACTGGATACTCTTCGGCGCCGCTCGCAATCCTCACACCCCGGAACTGAGCGGGAACGGAATCGTTAGGGAGATACCCAACAATTGGAGGAGCCCCCGATGGCCAACGAACCCAAAACCCTTGATGATCTCTTTCTCGATACGCTCAAGGACATCTATTACGCCGAGAAACAGATCCTGAAGACGCTGCCGAAAATGGCCAAGGCGGCGAAATCCGCCGAGCTCAAGCAGGCGTTCGAGAAACATCGCGAGGAGACCGAAACCCATGTCGAACGCCTAGGCGAGGTGTTCGAGGAAATCGGCAAGGCGCCGCGGGGCAAGACCTGCGATGCGATCCTCGGCATCATCGAGGAAGGCAAATCGATCATCGAGGAGTTCGAGGGAAGCCCCGCCCTCGATGCCGGTCTTCTTGCCGCCGCCCAGGCCGTCGAGCACTACGAGATTTCGCGCTACGGCACGCTCAAGGCTTGGGCAAAGCAGCTCGGCTACGCCAACGCCGCGAAACTTCTCGATCAGACCCTGACCGAAGAGCTCAAGACCGATCAGACGCTGTCCAATCTCGGCGCGAGCAAGGTCAACAAGCAGGCGCAGTCCAAGGCTGCCTGACGCTCTTGCGGCTCCGGGTTTCTCGGAGCCGCATTTCATTGTCAGTGCGCAATGCGCGGTAATTTCCGATCCGATTTCGAATCTGCGCCTGTCGTTGTTCTTCACCCGGTTGTCCCAACCGTTGGCGCGGAAGTCCAAATCCCTACCTGTCAGATCTGCGACCGGCTCAGGCTGGCGAGCCAATCCGATATTTTCTTGCTCACCGAGCGGTTCTGCCAATCTGAATAGGTGTATGGCCGGGAAACGGCAGCATCCTGGTCGAATAAATTAGTCTGAGTACGGGCGAATTCCGGATCAAACAGATTGATGTTCGCCTCGTCGTTAAGCCTCAAGGCACGATCGTCGATATTAGTCGACCCAACCGACGTCCAGATGTCATCCACGATCACAAGCTTGCAGTGGAAAAAGGTGGGCTGATACTCGCTGATCGCGATTCCGGCCTGGAGCAATTCGCCCCACAAATGGCGGGATGCGCTTCTCACGATGCGAGCATCGGTCTGGGGACCGGGGACAAGGATCTGGATGTCCACACCCCGTTTCCGAGCCTCGAGCAAATGCCGGCGTGTGAGCTCGTCCGGCACGAAATAGGGTGTTGCGAACCGGATGCTCTTTTGCGCGGAGGCGAGCGCTGTCATGAGCATCAGGTGCATGACGTTGCGCTGATGGGTCGAGCTGACGACGACCTGCGCAGCATGGCCACCTTCCGGGACAATCTCCGGGAAAAAGCGGTCGCCTAGTAGTAGCTCGCCGGTCGCCTCGATCCAGTGTTCGGCGAATGCCGCCTGGAATTCGGCCGCTGCTGGCCCTTCGACGCGATAGTGGTTGTCGCGCCATTCATTCGGCGAACGCGCGTCGCCGTTCCATTCGTCGGCGATGCCGACACCGCCAGTGAATGCCACGCGCCCGTCGACCACCAGCAATTTGCGGTGCGTGCGGTTGTTAATCCGGTCCAGGGAGTACCAAGCGATTGGGCGGAACCGGACGATCTCGACGCCGGCGTGCCGCATGCGCTCAATCAACTTCTCGTCCATCGGAAGGCTGCCGACCCAGTCGAGTAGCACCTTCACGCTGAGGCCCTCTCGAGCCTTCGCGGAAAGCGCCTCCGCGAATTCATCGGCAATCGCGCCGCGCCAATAGATGTAGGTCTCGAAATTGATGGTCTGCCGTGCCTCCCGGATGGCACTCAGCATCGCAGGAAAAATCCGGTTGCCGTTGACGAGTGTCTGAACCTTGTTCCCGGAAATATAGTTCGACCCAAAAAGGGCGCCCATCGATGTTTTGAGTTGACGATCCGAGGCAGCCAGATTGTGGGGGATCGGTCCCCTGAGTTCCTGAGGTTCGGGCAGGAGGTTGCTTATGACTAGGCAGCAAACGGCTCCGACAACCGCCGAGAGGACTGCAAGGATCAGAGGGTGCCGTCGAATTGTCATGAGCGTGAAAACATGAATGGACAGCCCGTCAATTGCGCGACGGTTCGATCCGAGGCGGCTGTGGCCGTGTGGAATCGCCGGGCGGAACCGACCAGGTCGCCGTCCAAGTCTCACTCAAAGTCCGATTCCTTGCGCGAAGGAACATGCGTAATTCGGCTGACTGACCGTCGGGCAGAGTTGCGTCGACGACGGCCCGCACCCCCTTCAGCGGCCCTGCAGGCGCCTGAGCCTGCACGGATCTGCCTGCCAGTACGCAAGCGCTCGAGGCCCATGCGAGAACTCTGCGGCGAGAAGGTACGTGCAATGCCATCGCCCTTAGAAGAAGCGGCCGACGCAGCAATGCGTCGGCCATTAGATGGGTAATGCAGCGAGGCGCGGGCCAGTGCTGATACAACTTCTGAGTGATCAAGCAACGGGACGGACGCGCGTGCTCGCAGGGGCCTGGGCCCGCTACTCGATCACCTGAACAATTCTACGCGTCCCGGGCTCGACCAGCACGGTACGATTGTTGACGACCGTATACCGGTACCCCTTGACGCCATACTCGGCTGGCACTTCGCGGTAGGTCACGCCGCGCTCGGGCAGAACCGCTCCGACGTGGACCTCTTCCTTGTAGGTGTAGGAGGGAACGCGCTGTTCGGTCACGTAGGTCTTGAAGCGCGGCGTGTTGTCTCCGACGATGCCGCCGACCACGGCGCCGCCAACACCGCCGACAACAGCGCCAACGGGTCCGCCGACGATTGCGCCGCCGACAGCGCCGGTTGCCGCACCAGCGGCCGCACCACCCTGCGCACCCTGGGGATTCTGGGCGAACGCTGCCATTGGCGCCATCGCGATGGCAGCAGCGAGAATGATCTTCCTCATCCGTCAGATCTCCTGGTTATCCCCCCAGATGAGGGGCGTAACTTAGAAGCCCTCTAAAAAGTTCCGGGCCACGAGAACGGATGCCTGGCCATTGCACTCCCTCGGAGCGTCGTCGTCAGGTATATGCTGAGTTCCGGAACCGTTCGAGTGCGCGGTGGGCCAACTCGTCCGCATCCTGCTCATCCGGAGCGAAGCTTGCCACGATATAGGCAAGGCGCGTCCGCTCTCGCTCGTCACATGGGTCGGCCAGGGTCGACCGAATTTCGTTCCAAGCCTCGTCTAGAGCTGCTGAGGCCCGGGCCAGTTCTGTCGGGTCCGTGAGTGATGAGAACGGCATATCCTTTCCCCATGCAAAGACCATCAGACAGAGGATTGATGGCCCACAGGGCACCGGCAAGCAACAACAAGGAGTGGTGCGGGGGGGCGGAACGCCCCTCGGCGACGAAGCGGCTGGGCAGCATGCCATGTCGACGAGGGGCGTGGCGCCTAGAGAGAGCCGAGCGCCGCACCTTGAACTCGCCGCAACGTTCTTTGATCCTTGTGATCCGCAGAGAGGCAGCCGTCGTCCGGTACCGGACATTCCGCAGCTACGGCAGGCGCAGAGAAGCCCCGCGGGCGCAGCACTGACCCGATTGATCAGTTCATCGCTTTGCGTGCGCCTTCGACCCCTTCGCTTTCATGTCCTCAGCCTACCTAAGTGCGCACTGGATGATTGTAACGAGGCGCCATCGGAACCCAGGAGCAAACGAGCCGTTCATCGGACGAGGATAGCGAAGTTTGAACTTCGGCTTCACCGCGATGAAGGAACATCACATGCTCAAGAATGCTCTTTTCGCCGCCGGACTGGTCCTGCTCCCTGCAACGGTGTTCGCGCAGACTTCTGGGGTCGTCGTCCGCGATCCGACCGGCGGCTCAACCCGCGATCCAGCGCTCGGCACAGGCAGCGTGGCGGCTCCTCTCAAGCGGGACCCCGCTGGTGGCGTAATGATCGACGATTCGACGCGCTTCCGAGCGTATGTGGTCGAGCAGCGCGTCCCGTCCTACACCTATGCGGAGCCGATGACGGTCGGCACCGTCCTGCCGCAGCAAGGCGTGGTCTACCGGGACGTGCCCGCAGAATACGGCGCCAGCGGCTATCGCTACACCGTCGTCAACAACCGCACGGTGCTGGTCGATCCGAATACGGGCCGGGTCGTTCAGATCATCGAATAATCAGCCGGCCCGTGCGCGGCACGCATTGACGATCAAACTGCTTCCCCGCTCCTTAGGGAGCGGGATTTTTCTTGCCTCTGAGGGCGCTGATGCGAACTCTCCTGTGTCGGATAGGTGTATCCTTTCCAACACGGCACGAAGCGAACCTTTCTCGCGGTGTCGAAGCAAACTCCGCGCGGAATAGTTCCGTCGCAACTAGACCAACGAGACAGTCCCTGCTCTCGGCTGAGGGCTGTATCGGAACCTTGCGGACGGTGCTCCGTATAGCTTTCGTAGGCTGCTGCGGAGCTCTTGATGAAGCGGACATTCTCGCAAGTTGGTGCGTTGGTTATGTTGGGCCTCGCGCCCGCTGGGGCCATTACGCCAGAAGAGATCAACGGCGCCATGCTAACGCAGCGCGCGATGGTCGACCGAGAAGGGTTGAACCCGTTCATCGTTAAGGCACAGATCCTGTTGGGACGCCGCAGCATTTCGCCAGGCGTCATCGACGGTCTCGACGGCGAGAACTTCCGTAAGGCCGTCGCGCAGTTTAGGCGCCAGGAGAACCTCGGCGAAGGCGATACGATTGATGACGTGACCTGGGCAAAGCTGGGCGGCGACACGATCAACGACCTGATCGTGACATACGGGGTAACGAGGGCAGATGCACACTATCGGTTCGCCCGTCGCATTCCGCACGACTACGCCCGTCAAGCAAAAATGAAGCGGCTGTCATACACCTCTGCCAGGGAGATGCTCGCAGAGCGTTTCCATATGAGCGAGCCGCTGCTCGTCGCGCTGAATCCAAAGATTCGAATGGCCAAGGCTGGCAGCGAGCTTCAGGTTACCTTAGCCAGCCGCGAGGTGCAGAAGGGGACGGCTGTTCGCGTCGAGGCGAGGAAGCGAACCGGCATGGTCATCGTCTATGGAACTGACGAGCGCATACTGGCGAGCTATCCCGCGACGATCGGCAGCGATGACAATCCATCGCCCAGCGGCGATTACACCGTCCAACGCATCGTGCGAAATCCTGACTACACCTATGATCCGGAGAAGAATTTCCAGCAGGGCAAGAATCGCAAGAAGTTGGCGCTGCCGCCCGGCCCCAACGGGCCTGTCGGCACAGTTTGGGTCGCGCTATCGAAGCCGACCTTCGGGATCCACGGCACGCCTGATCCCTCCAAGGTCAGCAAAACCAATTCGCATGGCTGCGTCAGGCTGACGAATTGGGATGCAACAGAATTGGCGGACCTGGTCAAGCCGGGCGTGCCGGTGCACTTCGTCGATTAGGTATCAGCCAACCGCCTTGCCCCCGCGTGCATCGAAACGGCCGCTGCCGTCAGTTGCTCGCATTTGGCTTCAACGTGGCGGTTCAGTGAGGAGAGTGATACACAGCCCGGCCCGCTGAGCGAACCGACGACTTGGGCATGCGGCAGCAAATCGCTGCTCACGCGGCAGCAGACAAACCCACCTGTGGCGACAAGCTCGACATATCGGCGACCAGCGCGCTACGGATCGATGTGCTCCGGCATCGCCTTGAGTTGATCTTTCGTCCAGCGGGTGGCGGCATGGACGTCTCCGCGTACGAGGTGCGAGACTTCGGGTTCGGTGGAAGGCTGCCCATGAAACCGCACCGGCGAGAGCCGACGGGGCGGATAAGTCAGCTGAGTGCGCGTTCAGCGCTCACTCGATGACCTGAATGATCTTGTGGGTTTTTGTCTCAACAAGCACGGTCTGATTGTTGACCACCATGTACCGATAGCCCTTTGCTACCTACTCAGCCATAGGTCACCCCCAGCTCTGCCCACGACTGCTCCGACCGAGCCTCCGACAACTGCACCGCCAACTGCACCTGTCGCTGCACCGGCGGAAGCGCCACCCTGAGCGCCTTGGGGATTCTGCGCGTACGCTGCGACCGGCATCATCGCGATGGCAGCAACAAGAATGATCTTCCTCATCGTCAGATCTCCTGGTTATCCCCAGATCGACGTCAAACTCAGAACCCCTGATAAGAAGTTCCTCGAACCTAACGGATGCCCGAATATCCGAAAAAGAAGCCCCGCGGGGTCACCGACAGGGCATTGTTGGGCCTCCGCCCTTGAGGCGATCCTGCGCCATAAGCCGACCTTGGCGCTTTGCGGAAAGCCGACGCTAGCTGGTCTGGGTCCAGACGTCGGGACTCGGCTTTGGGCGCATGCTCCGCGTCCGAGCCAGCGATTAGGAGCGAAGGAGGCTTGCGATCGGCCTGGCCTCCACCGGAGCATCGGCTCGTTAGAAAATCGCCCCCGTCGGCAAGCCGAGCGCCATTGCACCAGCATAACGCGCTTGCGGACTGGCCTGGAGCGGATGGAAACGCGCACCTTGGATGTCACGGAAGCGCCGCTCCAAGCCCGTCGCCCGGTAAAACGAAGCCCCGCCTGCCAGCTCCATCGCCAGATCGACGGCTGCAATTGCATGACGGGCGACCAGCGTGCGCCCGATCATGACTTCGTTGACTGTCTCGGCGCATGGCGTATTGCGCGCCACGGCATCCAGCATCCAGCGGTGCGCGAGCTGGGCGGCCCGCAATTCGGTGTCTAAGCGGCCGGCCAGCGTCGGATCGGATGCCTGCTTCCTCTTCGCGACCTCGATGGCGATGTCGCGGGCGCTCTCAGCAACTCCGAGGTAGACGGCGTAGATCAGCGGGAAAGCGATCGTCGCGATCGTCTCGAAAACAGGGTGCCATTCGCCGGCCCTGCGCGAAAACGCGACATTCGCGGCGGGGATGAAGAGATCCTCGATCACGACGTCGTTTGACGCGGTGCCACGCATGCCGAGCGTGCGCCAGGTCTCCTCGATGCGCACGGCCGAGGATTTCATCGGAGCGCCGAAGTGAATGACCGACCGGGTTCCGTCTTCCCCCTCGTAGATCGCTCCGGTCATCAGGATATCGCCGGCTTCGGCGCCGGAGGTGAACACCTTCCGGGCGGTGATGCGGTAGCCGTCGCCCTCCTTTTCGGCCTTGCCTGAGCCGCCGATCCAGTCCGAGCCGCCGGACGACAACAGGATGATTCTCTCCGCCGCGACCCGTTTCAACAGCGGCTCCACGGTGGCGACCTTCTGGTGCCGCCAACGCCAGGCCGGGATGGCGACCTGATGGGTGTGCATCGAAAAGGCCAGCGCCGTGGAACCGCAGGCCCGGGCGAGCACGCGCAGCATCTCGGCGAGCTCGGCAATCTGGGCTCCGCCACCGCCGAGTTCCCGCGGGACGCCTGCCTCGACAAGGCCAGCTTCCTTCAGCAAGGTATAGTTCTCGCCGACGAAACGGCCCTTCTGATCGATGTCGGCGGCACGGGCGGCGAGCTTCGGCGCGAGGCGGTGCGCCGTTTCCACGACGCTGGCGGGAGAGGCGGTGGCTCCGACGAATGACGGAGCCGAGGCTTTCGAAGCAGCGGTCGTCGACATGGTGTCCTCCATTGCTGTGAGGCGGGAAGGATCACCGCTGCGGTTCCCGGCTTCCAGTTCAGCAACTGAACTGCAGGCGTTTTCCGTGTGCCCCCGATCTGGTACCATTCGGCAAAAGAAAACGGGGTTCGCCATGAACAATCGCGGCGGCTATGGCCAGTTCTGCCCGGTTTCGATGGCCTCGGAGATATTGTGCAGCCGATGGACGACACTGGTCGTGCGGGAGTTGCTCTGCGGCAGCACCCGATTCAACGACCTGCGGCGCGGCCTGCCGAAGATGTCGCCCGCATTGCTCTCCAAACGGCTCAAGGAACTGCAGCAGGCCGGGGTCCTAACCGTCTCCCGCAAGACGAAGGGCTCGGTCGAATATCACCTTTCCGAGGCCGGCGAGGAACTGAGACCGTTGATCATGGGCCTCGGCAACTGGGCGCAACGCTGGATGGAATCGCGGCTGTCGCTCAGGAATCTCGATCCTTCGCTGCTGATGTGGGACATGCACCGAAGCCTCAACGTCAAGATGTTGCCGGCGCATCGCTGCACGATACAGTTCCTGTACCCCGAACTTTCAGGGTCGCAGAGGAAGTGGTGGCTGGTGGTGGCCGACGGTGCCGTCGACCTATGCAATTTCGACCCCGGTCATCAGCTCGACCTACTGGTCAAGAGTTCCCTGCGCACGATGACGGCGATCTGGATGGGGCTGACGACGATCAAGAAGGAGTCGGACGCCGGCCAGTTGGAGATCGACGGCGATCAGACCCTGGCTTGCTCCATGCAGCAATGGCTGGGGCTCAGTGCCTTCGCTTTCGAACCACGCCGGGTGCAGTGATCGACACAACGATTGGTGTGCAGGGACGAGCAATAGCACGGCTCATCTGCGCCAGTTGCGTGCGTTGGTCTATCGCCCAGGAACTAACTTCGAATCCTGATGAGTTATTGCCTGGACTGGTGAGTTCGTGGCGTGAGGTGGAGCGCCTTCAGCCGAACGGGGATTGCTCTCGGATCGAGGCTGCTTACCGCCAAGGAGCCTGGCCTTAGTCAGCTTTGTCTGCGCAATTGGACGATCTGAGCGGTCAGTCCGACGACGAGCATGACAAATAGGCCGGCCAAGGCGCCCAGCAGAAGCGGCGACCTTGGATCGGTCACCAAGGGGTGACCGTCCGGAACGCGGCGAAGCGTCTCGCTGACGCTTGGTACCATGAGAAGGAATGCGGTGAGGGTCAGAAATATCGTTTCAAGGTACGTGGCGCCACGGCCGAAACGCAAAACGTATCCGACGCTGTAGCCAGCGACCAGCAACAGGATCGTCGCCGCGCCGATGCCGTAGCTTATTGGCTCACGGGCAACCAGAAACACCGTTGTCGCGCCAATCAGCATTGAAACGAAATAGAAGGCTCCTGGCACAGATCGCGGCACGATCCGGCCGTGTCGGGCAAACATGTAGATGGCGAGCGGAATGGCAGGCAGGCTGCCGAGCGTATGCACCCAGCCCAGTGGCGAAATTCCAAACATGAAGTCGTCCTGTTTTTTCGATCTGATGCGATGGATGATCCCGATCGACCGGCATCGCGGTTGTGAAGGAGCGGCGATTCTCGGCTCCAATGGAGTCTTCATCATTGGCGACACGCGGCTCTGAGGAGGCGTCGTGGACGGTTCTCAAACCTGCCGCTGCACCCCGTCATGCAAAGGAGGCGCCTGCCGGACGAGCGTGATGCTGAGGGCTACGCTTCCTGCGAGACAGAAGGCGATGCAAAGGATGGCGACAATGAGCGCCTGCGCGATGGCGGCTGGATCTGTCCGCGCGCCGAGCACCTCGAAGAAGATCCCGCCGATCACGGCGACGCTGAGAGCCGTACTGACTTGGAGAGTCGAGCTGGCGATGCCGGCGATCATTCCGGACAGGGCTGGCGCGACTCGGCCCGTTACCATCCGCATCAGGGTCGGCAGCGCCAGCCCCTGCCCAAAACCGATGACGAACAGGAGGGCGGCAAGCGGCATCGGTTCCGGATGCGTACCTGTCGTTGTCGCCATGATAAGCCCAGCGAGACCCAGGAACCCGGCAACTTCAAGCCCCATGCCGATTGGATTGACATAGGCGCCGCAGAACCGTCGAAAAAAAGGCGTCGACAGCGGCCCGAGCAGGAATCCGGCGCCAAACGGCAGGAAGATGAAGCCCGCCTGCAGCGCAGTCATATGCAGCGCCTCCTGCAAATAGACAGAGAGCAGCTGGAAAAAGCTGCCGATCGAATAGAACAACAGCGCGATCAGCAGCGCGTGGCCCAGTCCCGGTGCCCGCAAGGCGACCGGGTCGAGCAACGGGGCACCGCCCGCTCGTGCCAGCCGGGCCTCATACCGCCAGAACAGCCACGCCAACAGCGGCACGCCGACGAGCGACAGCCTGGACCAGAGGGGCCACCCGGCTTCCCGCCCCTCGATCAGCGGCACGAGCAGCGCGCCGAGCGTCAGCATCGAGAGCACCGTGCCGCCGAGATCCAGCCGGCGTGCGTCGCGCGCGCGCGTCTCTTTCAGCAGAGGAATGCCGAACAGGAGGACCAGCAGCGCGATCGGCAAGTTGACCAGGAAGATTGCCCGCCACCCCAGCCCCATGAAATCCAGCGCGATCAGGACGCCGCCCAATGCCTGCCCGACCACCGCAGCCAAACCGAAGATCGCACCATAAATGCCAAGGGCGAGCGACTTCTCCCTCTCAGGGAAAATCGCCTGCACCGAAGCGAGCGCCTGGGGCGCAATCATGGCGGCAGTTACGCCCTGCAATGCGCGGCCGGAGACCAGCACCCAGGGCGACCAGGCGAGGCCGCACAGCGTGGAGGCGGCGGCAAACCCGATCAGGCCGAGAAAGAACACACGGCCGCGACCGAACAGATCGCCGAGCCGCCCACCGGTCGTCAGCGTCACAGCATAGAGCGCGGCATAGGACGAGATGACGAGCTGCTCGGCAGAGGAGGAGGCGCCCAACTCAGCCCCGATCGAGGGGAGCGCCACATTGACAATGAAGAAGTCGAGCGGCGGCAGGAACGCGCCGACGAGCAGGATCACGAACATCGTCCAGCGCCGTGGCTCGGGCAAGGCGTCCTCATCTCGGACCATCGCGGCATTGAGGGCCGCAGCTTCAGATGTCATTGCGCTCATGAGTGCGTTTCCGTCATTAACCCTGAACTTTGCCGTTGCCGGTCAGGCCGCCTCGAAGTCAGTGGCAATGGAAATGTCGCGCCAGGCCGTGATGTCGGCGCGGAACGACTCCAGCTTCTGCTCCGCTACCGCGTGGGCGCGCGGCCCGATCGGGAGATGAAGCGGCGCATGCTCGTCATCGACGGCCCGCAACATCACGGCGACGGCTTTGGCCGGGTCGCCGGCTTGCCGGCCGTTGTTGGTCTCGCGGTAATGACGTCTCGCTGGCACGGTCTCGGCATAGGCAGCGATCTCCCGCGCCGCCGTGAGCATCGAGCGCCCGAGGAATTCGGTGCGGAAGGGACCGGGCTCGACGATGAGCACGCGCACGCCGAGCGGACGAAGCTCCTGCGCGAGCGCTTCGGACAGCCCCTCCACCGCAAACTTGCTCGCATTGTAGAAGCCGAAGCCGGCGGAGCCGGCAATCCCGGCACCGGAGGAGAGATTGACGATGCGGGCCCCGGCACGTTTGCGCAGGGCCGGCAGGGCGGCCCGGGTCGTCTCAATCAGGCCGAAGAGGTTCACCTCAAACATCGGCCGGTATTCGCCGGGCTCACCCTCTTCGATCGCGCCGATAAAGCCGAAGCCGGCATTGTTGACGAGAACGTCAAGACCGCCGAACGTGCCTTCGGCCAGAGCCACGGCCTTTGCGGCGTCGCCGGCGCGCGTGACGTCCAGCGAAATGCTGCGTACCGTCTCGGGATAGCGTCCGCCCAAAGATTTTAGGCTTTCCGTCGAACGGGCGGTGGCGACGAGCCGATCGCCTCGCGCGGCTACGGCCTCAGCAAGCTGCCGGCCCAAGCCCGACGAGCATCCGGTGATCAGCCAGGTTTTCATCATGTCCTCCTTCAGCGCCTAGGTCGGGGCGCGGCGTGAACCCGCCGCCATGAGCGGCCGGCGCGCTTTTCGTCTCCAGCGGGATGGGGGGAAGATAGGCGGTTGGATTTGTTCGAGTACTGACAGTACCGTACGATCTCTGTTCAATTTTGTGGGTGCAGCGATGGAGTGGAGCGATGTCAGGATCTTTCTGGCCATAGCTCGTACCGGCACACTCGGTGCTGCCGCTCGCGCGCTTAATCTGAGCCATCCCACGGTCGGACGCCGCCTTCGGGCTCTTGAACAGGCCACGGGCCAGACACTCTTTCAGAGAACAGCCGACGGTTTTGTCCCGACGGAAGAAGGCAATGCCGTGATTGCCTTGGCGGAACAGATGGAAGACGGCGCTCTGGCCATCGAGCGGCGGCTCGCCGGACAGGAGCAAGCCCTCCACGGCACCTTGCGCATATCGTCGGCCGACTGGTTCGGCGCCTACGTCCTCCCGCCGATCATCGACGACTATGCAAAGGCCTATCCCCAGGTCGATCTGGAAATTCTCACTGGTACCCGCCTGTTCAGCCTCGCGCAGCGCGAGGCTGACATCGCTTTTCGGATCGTCCCGTTCGACAGTCCGGACGTCGTGCAGCGACGACTGGTCCGTCTACCCTATGGCGTCTATGTCGCGGCAGGCTCACCCGAGCCGGTCTATGGCGATGGCGCCGGCTTCCGGCTGATCACCCACGACACGTCGACCGGCCGATTCCCTGATATTGCCTGGCTCATAGAGAGCTTTCCGAACGCGAAGCCGCTCCTCCGATCGAACAACCGCAACGTACAGGGGCGGATGAGCCGCCAGGGCATCGGCATCGCAGTCCTGCCACAGGTGGTCGGAAGCCAGATAGCGGGTCTTCGCAAACTTGATCTGCCGGCAGAACCACCCTCACGAGACATCTGGATGGGCTATCATCGGGACATCCGGCGCCTTCAGCGACTGCGGGCCTTTATCAGCGTTGTGACGGATCATATGACGAAGACAGCACTCCAACTGTGAAACGCTGCGGTCGCGAATTTAGCTTAAGGGCCGTGCCGGAGCGAACTTGCGGGCGCCTGTTTCCAATCGATATCGTTGGGTGTTCCTTTCGCGTTGCGCCAGGAACGGGTGTTGCGACGGCCGGCGGCCAATGTCCGTAAGCGGTTGAGAATAGGTATCCCTGCGGCTGCAGCTTGGCATGATAGAATGTAGCTGTTTTCCTGACTAGGAGAGGCCTTTGACTGCGGGTGGAATGGATGTTTCGGCCGCACTGGCCAAAATCGTAACAGCGATATCTCATCGCAGCGACCTATATGAGAAATGGCAAACGGAAATAGCTTCCGATCAACTTCATGGGCTTCAATCTAGCGCGCCTATAACGATCAAGAATGCACTCTTGCACGCAGCCTCATTGGGCTTGCTGGATGCGGAAGTTGCCGAACGGCTGGCGGCTGAGCTCGGTTGCGCGCCCCTGGCAAATATACCTGACATCGCAGAATTCGATCCCCGCGATGACGCGTACTGGTCTCTGCCCATGGCGATGGCTTGGATAATGTCCCTTGATTGGAAACAGGTTGCCCGACAAAAGTCAGATTACAGGACGGCTCACGAAGTTTGGCATTGCAACTCGAATGTTGGACTGCCGAAGGACGGGCGGTTGAACGGATACATCATCAATGCGAGCTGGCAGATCAGGAATTTGAGGCCGGCCGCGATCGACCGATTGCTTATAGGAGACAGCGTCGACACTGAGCAGTCAGTCCACAGTGCCAGAGCGATGACCGCGCGGGAGGCGAAGCGTGCATTGTGGCGCGCGCTTCAGGAACAGCGGCTGACGGCATCCGGTCGCCAGGACGGCTCGCGCAAGCCTATCCCTCCTTTCCTATGGCAAGATCTTCTGCCCGTTCAAGACAGCCGCGAAGCACCGGAGTATCTGCGGGAGGGCTCTCACGGGCCGAGATGGGACGAAGTGACCGTCAGCCGAGATGACGTCATGCGGGAGTGGCCGCCGAGCGCGGACGACGCGCCGCAGCAGCAAGGCGAGCCACAGGCGGAGAATTGGCTCCGCTTCGCTTCTTTGCCGCTTGCGGCATGGCTTCCGCTGGAAGTCGTTTTGAGCTTTGTGCAGGACGGATGGGCGCTGCATCCCTCCAATACGGCGTTGAGCGAGCTTGTGGTGCCCAGCGGCGATGATGGCGAGTGGCGACGGAAAGGGGCGCTGCTGGCGCACCAACCGCAGGGCACGAGCAACTATGACGATCCGGTCATCGATCGGTTCAACATAGCTCTTACCCGGGCAGGTCTTGAAGAGCGCGTGAAATTTCGTGGCGTTCCCTGCGGCGGCGACGCGACGGACATACGGGACATTCCGTCGAGCTACTTCGTCGAGATGAGAGTTTTCGGACCCATCCCGGTCCATAATCCGACAATCAGCGACGTCGCGGATGGCGCGCGTCGCCGGCATCACTGGGAAAGCGTCACCGTTGAACGGCTTGGCTTCCTTAGATGGTTGGCGAACGAGTATCCCGATATCGCGAGCCTGCACCGAGATTATGCGCCCGTAGCTATGCCTTGGGCCTCCGACATCATGCGGAGGTTCATTTCTGATGCGACCGAGCGAATGACAGTCTCTCCCGGTCCAATGGCGATACCGGCCGCAGCGGCGTGGCTCGCGTGGGGCGGAGAAGAGCCGCCTAACGATTGCCTTGAAAAGGCTATGGTGGAGAGGCTGAAGACGACCGCCGCCAGCTTGCTAGACAGAATAGCGGTTGGTTCGCTCGGTGCTTTCGGCTCGAAAAAGGGAAGGGCGCCGGAGCTGCTGGAGGCGCGATGGTTTCGGGCCTTGCCAGTCATTTTTGATGTCGACGGTGGTTCCACGCCGCTGTCTTATATCCTTGGGGAACAGGGCCTGTGGTTCGACCTACCGCGCAGCGCTCTGGAGCTGGGCCGGTCGGAACCTGGCTGGCCTCATGAAACGACGTTTGAGAACGTGACCATTAATTCGACCGACATTGCGGCACTGGCGCCAAACAAGTCGGTGAAGCGCTCCGCTGAAGTTGCCATTGACGACGGGCATGGGACCGCTGGTGAGCGAGCAGTGCGCCGGGCCCTTAAGTATCTCTGGCCGGACGGTGTTCCTGTCGGAATGACGAATAAATCTCGGAACGAGAAGATCAACGATTGGGCGCGAACCCATAGCCTTGGCCGCACATTTTCGGACAAGACGATTGAGCGCGCATTGCGTGCACTCCGCTAGATCGTCGCCAAATCGCGTCATTCTTCGTCAAATGGCGTCGTTCTTCGTCAAATGGTTCCGGCAATAGCTGGTCTGTCGCATCGCTCCACTCACGTCCGCCAGTGCCCATGCGGATGCCAATGGAGCAACACCATGTTTGACATCGACCGCCTGATCCCTGTCACCGACGCCTTTGCCATGGCCGGCATGGCCCGCACCAAGGGTTATGCCGAGGTAACCGCCGGCCGGCTCATCGTCATCCGCAACGGTCGCCGCACTTTCGTCCGCGCGAGCGAGCTGCAGCGCTATATCGACAGTCTCGCCGCCGCTGCGACCCTGCCGAAAGGGCGCTGAGCAATGTCCCGTCGCGGCGCGGTGCTGCGCGGCGTCAGCAAGCACCGATCCTATACCATCGCCGAACTCGCCTTCGCTCTGCGCAAGTGCCGGGGCACTGTGGAGCGCTGGATCAAGGCTGGGCTGCCGGTCATGGCGGAGAAGAAGCCGCATCTGGTCCTCGGCGCGGATGTGATCGCTTTCCATGCGGCCCGCAAAACGCCGAAACACAAGTGCCGCCTGACCGAGTGCTACTGCTTTACCTGTCGCCAGCCGCGCGAGCCGGCAGGCGGAATGGCCGACCTCCATATCGGTTCAGGCCGAACCGGTAACCTTCAGGCCCTGTGCTGCGAATGTGTCGGTCCTATGCGCAAGCGGGTATCGCTGGCGCGGCTGGCTGAGCTTCGCGCGGCGCTGGATGTGGCGATCAGACAGGCTCCCGCACGCATAGGTGAGTGAAGCGTGCCCTGTCTGAATGTCGCATTCGCGGCGAAAGGAACTCCGATGCGAAAGCGCAACCCGAAAAACGAACGCATCAAGCGCGACTACTTGATCTATCTCTCTGAAGCGCGGGGTCGGTCGAGGGCGACGCAGGATCAGGCAATGGCCGCCATCGCCGCCTTCGAAGCCTCGACCGGGCACAAGGACTTTGCCTTGTTCCATATCGAGCAGGCGCGCGCTTTCAAGCGCCAGCTTTCCGAACTGCGCCACCCCGAGACCAAGGACCCGCTGGCAACGGCGACGATCCATGCCCGACTGATGGCGGTTAAGGCATTCTTTCACTGGCTTGTCGGCCGGCAGGGCTATCGTCGCCTGACCTATGGCGATGTGGAGTATTTCAATCCTGCTACCAAGGACGCCCGGATCGCCACGGCCAAGCGCGAGCGTCAGGCACCGAGTATCGCCATGGTCCTGCATGTCGTCGGCGAGATGCCGACCGAGACCGATATCCAGAAGCGCGACCGGGCGCTGGTCGCCTTCGCCATTGTGAGCGGCGCACGCGACAACGCCATCGCCAGCTTCCGCCTGAAGCATGTCGACCTCGCCGCGAGGACAGTCGCGCATGAGCCGCGCGACGGCGTGCGGACCAAGTTCAGCAAGACCTATACGACCTGGTTCTTCCCAGTCGGCGGCGATCTCGCAGCAATCGTTGCCGACTGGATCGCTCATCTGCGGGACGTGCTCCTGTTCGGGCCGGACGATCCGCTGTTCCCAGCGACCGAGGTAGGCATCGGGGCTGATGGCAGCTTCCGCCCGGCTGGCCTCAGCCGTCAGGGCTGGGCTTCGGCCGAGCCGATCCGGCGCATTTTCCGCCAGGCCTTCGCCGCGGTCGGCTTGCCCTATTACAACCCGCATTCGTTCCGGAAGACGCTGGCGGCCTACCAGCACGAAGTCTGCGCCACGCTGGAGCAGCACAAGGCCTGGAGCCAGAATCTCGGTCACGAGAAACTCGACACGACCTTCACCCATTACGGTGAGGTGCCCCACCGTCGTCAGGCCGAAATCTTCGCTGGGCTGTGCGCCGGCGGGGCTCGCAACATTGACGGAATGTCGGACGATCAGATCGTGAAGGCGGCGGCAGAGATTTGGCAGCGTCGCGCTTCCTAAGTGCCGATAAAGCTACCGCCCTATCTGGCTGCGACGTAGCGTCGCGCTCCGGAGAGGCGCGGCCTCTATCACTTTTTGCTCAAGGCGAGCGAAGACCGCCTTCAGCCGTGCGGAATGTTGGCCTTATTGTTGGCCTTTAATAGAAATAAGGATCAAATAAGAAAATAAACTCAGTTATTTATAACGATTCTGCGCCTCCCTCTTGCGCACCACTCGCTCAATTCTCTCGAGCTGAATCCGCGGCCTCTTAGCAGGATGGTCAAAGGCCGCTCGTCCGGCTGAGCGGCCTTTGGCGCGGCTGGCTACCAGCGCAGGAGCCGCGGGAAGATCAGCGCGCCGATCACGGTGACCGCCGCGATCGCGATCGTGTACCAGGTCGCCAGGAACGGCGCCGTGTCGTCCGGGCAATGCAGCGCATAGGCCACGACGGAGAGTCCGGCCGCGGCCAGGCCGGCGCAAAGCCCGGTCAAGGTCGTATCGACCGGTGCACCGCGCCGGGCCAGCCAGAACAGCGCGACGAGCGGGACGAGCGCGTAGAGCGGCACGTTGAACAGGCAGCTGCGCCAGTAGCGCCCGAAGATGAGCGCCTGCCACTGCTCGACCGGCGCGAGCGCCAGCGTCAGTACGGCCCAGGCTGCGACCAGTGCGACCGGGATCGCCACCAGCGGCAGCAGGCGCTTCGGCTTCAGCCCGGGCCTGAGGCTGCGCTGAAACAAGGTGAGCGCGATGACGGCGATGCTGGCGCCGAACAGAACCTTGGCGATGACCGGCGTGGTGACGATCACGCCCGCGAGATTGCGCCGGACGCCGATAGTGAAACCGAGCAGCGCCACTGTCAGCACCAGAGCGGCAAGCGCGGCGAGCCAGGTAGCCCGACGCAGCCAGCCGGTGTCCACCGGGCGGTGGCCCGCGGTCATCACAGCGATCAGCTCATCGGTCTGCATGGTTCTCTGGTCCGTTCGGCAGGAAATTCGCTCGGGATCGTCGAAAGGTTACACACGGCCTCGTTCATCCCGGCCGATCCCCGCGCCGGGAGAGGAACCTGGCCATGGCCTGCAGGCCGCGATGGATCGCGACCTTGGCCGCCGTCTCGGTCATGCCTGCGGCGCGGGCGGCTTCGGCCACGCTCGCCCCCTGGAGCTTGACCTTGTCGATCAGGGCGCGCGTGCGCCCCGGCAGGGCCGCCATGGCGCGCTCCAGATCGAGCCTCGCCTCTGACGCCGCATCATCGGCCGGCCCGGCGAGCTGATAGGCCTCGTCGTCGAGCGGCAGGTTGGCGACATGACGACCGGAGCGGCGCAGATGATCGACGAGCTTGTAGCGCGCGATCGCGTGCGCCCAGGCGGTGACCGGGCTCGTGGCATCGTAAGTGTGGCGCGACAGATGCAGCGCCAGCAGCGTTTCCTGCAGCACGTCCTCGGCCTCGCTCGCCTCGCTGCGGCCGGCGCGCGCCAGCATCTGCCTGAGATAGCCGCGCAGTCGCACGCTGATCGTATCGAGGAATAGGCGATAGGCCGCGGCATCGCCGGCAAGGGCCGCTAGGAAGATCGGCCGGAGCTGGGTTTCGAGCTCTTGCAGCGACACGTCTTGCGTTTCTCGCACGGGGACAAACTGCCTGTCCGTCGCATAGCGGGGACGGGCTCACAAGCCTGCGAGCGGCCGATGAAGCGCTTGCGCTGGTCCGTTACGCTCGCGCGAGGGCATGCCGGCCCTTGTTCACGGAGGGACGCAGATGGGCAAGACGCGATGGCTCGCAGGCGCACTGGCCTGCTTCGTCATCGCGGCGCCCGCCGCCGGGGAGCCCGGCCTGCCGCAATCCGGCGAGGCCTGTCCGACGCCGACAGGCTGTATCTTGGCGACCGGCAGCTATCGCATCGTGCTGCCGCCGCCGGCAGCCAGCGAGCGGAGGGTCGGGGCGATCATGTATTTCCACGGCTATCAGGGCTCGGCCGAGGAGGCGATCGCCGATCCCGGCCTGCTAGCGGTCGCCCGGCGCCTCGGCGTCGCCCTGATCGCGCCCGATGGGGCCGGCCGCACCTGGTCCTATCCCGGCTCGCCCGCCCGCAACCGCGACGAGTTCGCCTTCGTGGGCCAGGTGCTGGACGATGTCGCGGCGCGCTTTCCGGTCGATTCCCGCCGTATCCTCGCGAGTGGGTTCTCGCAGGGCGGCTCGATGGTCTGGTATCTCGCCTGCCGGATGCCGGCGCGCTTTGCCGCCTTTGCGCCGATCGCCGGTGCCTTCTGGGAGCCCTTGCCGGAACGCTGCGATGGTCCGCGCCCGCCGCTGATCCACGTCCACGGTACGAGCGATGCGACGGTGCCGCTCGCCGGCCGCGCGCTGCGCTCCGGAGCGCGGCAGGGCGATGTCTTCAAGAGCTTCGCGATCATAGCACCGGGCGGCTGCACCGCGGCCTTGGCCGAAACCGCTCGCGCCGCGTCCGAGAGCGAGGGGCTCGCCTGCCGCATCGCGCGCGGCTGCGATGGCAAGGCCAGGTTGGAGCTATGCCTGCATGCCGGCGGCCATGAGGCCGATCCGGCCTGGGTCGAGCGCGCCTGGCGGCTGGCGATGCCGGCCGAGCCGCCAGATTCCGCCATCAAGCTCACGTCTCCGTGATCCTGTAACCAAACCGGCCTTCCGCGCGATCTTTCTCGCATGACCGCCGCGGCGGCAAAGCGGAGAGAGACGATGCGCCATGAACGGATAGCGGCGAAGCCGGCGGGCACCGGCCTCGGGCAACCCGTCACGGGCGCCGATCTCCTGGCCGCTCAATTGGCTGCTGCCGGCGCCACCCATGCCTTCGGTATCCCCGGCGGCGAGGTGCTGGCGCTGGTCGATGCGCTCGGGCGCGCCGGCATCCGGTTCGAACTCGCCCGGCACGAGAATGCCGCCGGCTTCATGGCCGAAGGGCTCTGGCATGCGACCGGCGCGCTGCCGGTGCTGGTCGCGACGCTCGGCCCCGGCGTCGCCAATGCGGTCAACGTCGTCGCCAATGCGCAGCAGGATCGGGTGCCGCTGATC
The DNA here is from genome assembly GCF_002831785.1 of Allobosea sp. FBZP-16. NCBI lineage: Bacteria > Pseudomonadati > Pseudomonadota > Alphaproteobacteria > Hyphomicrobiales > Alloboseaceae > Allobosea > Allobosea sp. FBZP-16. The sequence continues at coordinate 270,476 of NZ_LNCQ01000023.1, forward strand.
TTCGTGACCGGCTGCGTCGATCAGGCCCTGGCCGAAAGCTACACGCACCAGGTCTTCGATCATCAGGCCGTGCTGCGTCCATTGGTCAAGGCGAGCTTCCGCGCCGCTCCCGGCACCGAGGATCTCGTGGTCGCCAAGGCCGTCGCCATCGCCAGGCGCGGCCGGCCGGGGCCGGTTCATATCGACCTGCCGATCTCCGTCGCCGAGGCCCGCACTGCCTGGCGCACAGCGCCCGCGATCACGCTCGCCGCCCCATTGGTCCCCGCCGATCTGCGGCCGGCGCAGGCGCTGATCGCCGCGGCAAAGCGGCCTCTGGTCATCGCCGGGCTCGACCTCGTCGACCAGGACGGCGCAGTCGCGCTCGATCGCTTCCTGGCCGCGACCGGCGCGCCGCTGCTCACCACCTACAAGGCCAAGGGGCTGGTGCCGGAGGCTGATCCCCGCGTGATCGGCGCCGTCGGTCTCTCGCCGAAGGCCGATGCGATCGTGCGACCGCTGATCGAGGCGGCCGACCTGATCGTGCTCGCCGGCTACGATCCGATCGAGATGCGCCAGGGCTGGCGCAGTCCCTGGCCGGCCGGCAAGCCGGTCATCGACATCGTCGCCGAGCCGCTTCAGCACGGCATGCACGAGTCGAGCCTCATGCTGGAGGGGGCCGTCGGCATGATCCTGACGCGGCTTGCGGACGAGCTTCCGCAAAAGGCGACCTGGCCGCGGGGCGAGCCAGCCGCGATCCGCGAAGCCTTCCATGCCGCCTTTGCCGCTCCCGGCGAATGGGGTCCGCACACCGTCTTCGAAACCCTGCGCGAGGTCGCTCCGGCCGGCACCGTCGCGACCGCCGATTCCGGCGCCCATCGCATCCTGTTCAGCCAGATCTGGCGCTGCGACGGGCCGCGAACCCTTCTGCAATCGAGCGGGCTTTGCACCATGGGCTGTGCCCTGCCGCTCGCCACGGGCGCGGCGCTGGGCTCCGGCCGGCCGACCCTATGCTTCGTCGGTGACGCCGGGCTCGAGATGGTGCTCGGCGAGCTGGCGACCTTGCGAGACCTGCAACTGCCGGTGATCGTCGTCGTGCTCGTCGATCAGGCCCTCGGGCTGATCGCGCTGAAGCAGCGCCAGCTTGGTCTGCCACGCGCCGGCGTCGATATCGGCGAGACCGATTTCGCCGCCGTCGCCCGGGCGATGGGCGGCTACGGCGTGATCATCGATGATCGCGAGACCCTTGCGCATGAGGCTGAAGCCGCCTTCCGCCGCAAGGGCTTCACGCTGCTGGCCTGCCGCATCGAGGCCGGCAGCTATGACGGGGCGTTCTGATGACGGTGCTCCCCGCCACGCCGACGAAGCGGCCCCGCGACGAGCGGCTCGATTTCTTCCGCGGCCTGACCATGCTGATCATCTTCGTCGCGCATCTGCCGGCGAACAGCTGGAATGCCTGGATTCCGGCGCGTTTCGGCTTCTCCTCGGGGGCGGAGCTCTTCGTGTTCTGCTCGGGCCTCGCAAGCGCGCTCGCCTTCGGCGGCGTCTTCACCCGGCGCGGCCTTTGGCTGGGCACGGCCCGCATCGCCTACCGGATCTGGCAGGTCTACTGGGCGCAGATCGGCCTTGTTCTGGCGCTGATAGCGCTTGCCGCTCTGCTCGACCGGAGCTTCGGCCTATCCGTCCTCGCGCAGCAGTTCGCGCCGCTTCTCGCCAACCCGGAACGCGCCCTGCTCGGCATTGCCACTCTCACCTGGCAGCCGGATTATCTCGACATCCTGCCGATGTATCTCGTCATCCTGGCGCTGGTGCCCGTGATGATGCTGGGCCGCCGCCTGCACGCCGCAGTGCCTTTCCTGATCGCGATCGGGCTCTACGCCGCGGTGTGGAGTTGGGGGCTCAACCTGTCCGGCAACCCCTGGAACGGGGCCGGCTGGTTTCTCAACCCCTTCGCCTGGCAGCTGATCTTCTTCATCGGCTTCTTCATCGGCATGAACTGGCTGCCGGTGCCGCGGCTCCGTGACCGGCGCCTCATGATAGCGGCTGCGCTGTTCGCCCTCGTCTCGGTGCCGCTGTCGTTCTGGGGCATCCTCGAGCACTGGCCACTGGCGCAGACGGCCCACGATCTCATCATCCCCGCCAACGAGAAGACCGACCTGCACATCCTGCGGGTGCTGCATTTCCTGGCGTTCGCCTATCTCGTTCTGAGCCTGATCGAGCCCTGGCGGGATCGGCTCGATCGCGGCGCCGGCCATCTCCTCATCCTGATCGGTCGGCAATCGCTCGCAGCTTTCCTCGCCAGCGTGGTGCTGGCGCGGCTGCTGGGCACCGTCGCCGACATGGCCGGGCGCAGCGAGCCGGTGGTGGCGCTGCTCAACCTCGCCGGCTTCGCGCTGATCCTCGCCGTCGCTGTCGTCGTCGGCTGGTTCAAGAGCGCGCCCTGGTCCGGGCCGAGGCCGAAGCCCGCGGCGGAGCGGCAGCAGGAATCGGCCGCGGCGGTCCCGCCGACAACACGGGTCCGTGAAGCGAGTTGAATGCTGCTTGATCGAGCCGCTGCGAACTCCCTGAAGAGCGCCCTTTGCGGCGCGGCAATGGAGCAGCCCATGTCCTACGCCTTGCATCACGATCTCTCGGGCGAGCGCATCACCGTCGCGAACGATGCCGCGCGCCTCGCCTGGAACGATACGCTCGAAGCGCTGCTCGCCCATGCCGCCGCCACGCCCGATCATCTCGCCCGCACGCTGGCCGCCGATCCCGACTTCGTCCTGGCCCATGCCGCCAAGGGGCTGATGCTGCTCTCGCTGGCGCGGGCCGAATTGGCCGCTCCGGCCCGCGATTGCCTGGCGAAGGCGCGCGCGGCAGCGCGCTTGCGGCCGGTCACGCGGCGCGAGGCGATGGTGGTCGAGACGCTGGCGCTCTGGCTCGACGGCGCCCCGCGCCGGGCGGCGGAACGGCTGGAGGCGATCCTCCTGGCTCATCCCTTCGACGTGCTGGCTCTCAAGCTTTCGCACGGCATCCGCTTCATGCTCGGCGACCAGGTCGAGATGCTCTCGACCCTGCGCCGCGTCGCGCCCGGCTTCGGCGAGAGCCATCCGCTCGCCGGCTATGTCCATGGCTGCCATGCCTTCGCGCTCGAGGAGCGCGGCTTCTATGCCGAGGCCGAGCGGGCCGGGCGTCGCGCCGTCGCCTTGAGCCCGCGCGACGCCTGGGGTCGCCACGCCGTCGCCCATGTGCTGGAGATGACCGGCCGGGCCGATGAAGGCATCGCCTGGCTTAGCGACGGCCGCGACATCGCCCACGCCAACAATCTGCGCTTCCACATTGTCTGGCATCTCGCCCTGTTCCGGCTCGAGCGTGGCGAGACCGGCGAGGTGCTGCGGCTCTATGACGAGGAGATCCGGGCCGAGTCGACCGACGATTATCGCGACATCGCCAATGGCGCCTCGCTGCTGGCGCGGCTCGAATTCGCCGGCGTCGATGTCGGCTCCCGTTGGGACGAGCTCGCCGCCAGGGCGGAAGGCCGCGTCCATGATGGCTGCCTCGTCTTCGCCGATCTGCACTACGCCCTGTCGCTGCTCGGCGCCGGCCATGCCGCGGAGGCCGATGCGATCGCCCGTGGCCTGATTGCGGATGCGCAGGCCCATCCCAGCGATGAGCGGCGCGACGCGGCCCGCAACGGCGCGCTCGCCGCCTTCGGGCTGATCGCCTTCCACGAGCGCGACTACCGCGAGGCGGCCCGCCTGCTCGGTGCCGCCCGTGACGGCTTGCTTACCGTCGGCGGCAGCCACGCCCAGCGCGACCTGTTCGAGCAGGCCTATGCCGAGAGCCT